>CAADGU010000516.1 GCA_900696625.1 uncultured Chloroflexota bacterium
CCGTAATCCGCGAGCCGTGAAAGGAGATTGGTATGAGAGAGTTAGGGTATGCCAGGAGTTTTAGGGATTTGGTGGCGTATCAATTGGCGCGGGAATGTGCGCAGGACATTTTTGATTTGACCAGGAACTTCCCTAAAGAAGAAGCCTATGCTTTAACCGATCAGGTTCGTCGTTCATCGCGCTCTGTTGGGGCGCAGATTGCGGAAGCCTGGGCCAAACGCCGGTATGAAAAGCATTTTGTCTCCAAATTAACGGACGCCGATGGCGAACAGCAAGAAACACAACACTGGCTGGAAACGGCCGTAGATTGTGGCTATCTGACTAAAGAACAGGCTCGTTTACCCATACAAAAGTGCGAAAGAATCGGCAGCCTCATTAGCGGCATGATCAATAAATCAGCCGCCTTCTGCCAACCAGGCCCCACCACCCTCCGCGAAGAATCAGCCCCCTACTTCACCAACCACGAATAACGGACTACGGATAACGGATTACGAAAAAGGAGCAACATGAAAATTCTAGTCACCGGCGCAGCCGGGTTTATTGGCAGCAATCTGGCCGAGAAATTGTTGAAGCGGGGCGACACGGTTGTTGGCCTGGATAATTTTAACGACTACTACGACCCGGCCAAAAAGCGGGCCAACGAAGCCCGCCTGAATGCTTACCCCGCCTTCCGTATGGTCGAAGACGATATTCGCCACCGGCAGGCCATGTTTGACCTGTTTGAAAACGAGAAGTTTGACGCCGTCGCCCATCTGGCGGCGATGGCCGGGGTGCGCAACGCCGTCAAGTACCCTGATCTCTATGTAGAAGTAGACCTGAACGGCTCGCAGCACCTCATGGATGCGGCGCGGGCCACCGGCGTGGGCAACTTTGTGCTGGCCTCCACCTCCTCCGTCTACGGCAACACAAAACAAATCCCCTTTGTGGAAACCGACCCCTGCGACCGCCCCTTACAGCCCTACGCCGCCGCCAAACGCGCCGCCGAAATTCTGGCCTACACCTACCATTATCTGTTCCAGCAAAACATCACAGTGGTGCGCTTTTTTACGGTGTATGGTCCAAACGGCCGTCCCGACATGATGGCCTATCTCGTGGCCGAAAGCGCCGCCAAAGGGGTGCAAATCCCCCTCTACGACAACGGCCAGATGTGGCGCGATTGGACCTACGTCGAAGACATTACCGACGGCGTAGCCGCGGCTATTGATCGGCCACTCGGTTACGAAATCATCAACCTGGGGCGCGGCGAACCCACCCTGCTGGCCGACTTTGTGGGCTACATTGAAGAATTGGCCGGCAGAAAAGCCAACGTCGTTTCTAAACCCCGCTTGTCCGCCGACTTCGTTAAAAACAACGCCGACATCAGCAAGGCGCGGCGATTGCTCGGCTACAATCCTCAGGTCTCTGTGCGCGAAGGAGTCGCCCGGTTCTGGGAGTGGTACGCCGCCAACTGCTTATGAGTAATTGGGTAATTGGGTAGTTAAGTAATTTAGAGCAATTACCCAATTACCCAATTACTCAATTACCTCCTATGCGCCGCCACCTGCCGCCTCTCTTGTTATGGACGCTGCTGTGGTTGCTTTTTTTTGCGCCGCTGCTGCTGGGGCGGGCGCGGTTGCCCAACAGTGACTTGTCGGGGCAATTTCACGCTTTTGCCATTTTTCAGGCGCAAGAGATGGGGCACGGCCGTTTCCCCATCTGGTCGCCTGGTAGTTTTGGCGGTTTCCCCTTCGCCGCCGACCCCCAATCCGCCGCCTTCTATCCCCCGCGCTGGCTAACCATTCTGGCCGCCCATCCCTGGGAGATGCCCTTTTATGCCCTGGAAGTAGAAGGGCTGCTGCATATTTGGCTGGCGGGCGTTTTCACCTATGCCCTGGCGGTACACATTACCCGGCGGCGGGCAGCGGCACTGGTAGCTGCCGTGGCCTTTGCCCTGGGCGGCTACCTCACCTCTTACCCCCTGCTGCAACTGGCCGTGCTGGAAACGATCACCTGGCTGCCGCTCATCTTACTGCTGCTGCGGCTGGGCGTTTCCCGGCCGCGGGCGCTGCTGGCCGCCGGGCTGGTGTGGGGGCTGGCCTTTCTGGCCGGGCATCCACAAACCTTTTTGCAACTAAGTTATGTGGCCGCCGCCTATTACCTGTTTCTGACCATCCGCGCGCGGTGGGCGTGGCGCTGGGTGATGGGCATGGGGCTGATGATGGCGGGCACGGCCGTCGGCGTTGCTCTGGTAGCCGCCTTACCCACCTGGCATTATCTGGCGCTCACCAGCCGCAGCGATACCAGTTATGCCTTTGTCGCTTCCGGCCAGCCGCTGCTGCTAAACCTGCAACTCCTGCTGCCCGGCCTGCTGGCGCAATGGTCGCCGGAGTATGCGGGCATCACGGCCGTCACCCTGGCATTGGTGGCTTGGTACGGCCGTCACACCTTACCCCCCGCTGACCCCGCCCGCAGCGAAATCCTCTTTTGGGCCGGGCTGACGCTGGTGGCGGCCTGGCTGGCCTTGGGGGACAACGGCATCCTCTTTGAACTGGCTTATCATGCCGCCCCCGGTTTTGGCCTGTTCCGCCAGCAGGAACGGCTGATGGGAGTGGTCAGTCTGGGGCTGGCGCTGCTGGCGGCGCAAGGGTTGGCGCTCTGGCTAAATAAAGACGCCGCCAGCCGCGCCATCCTCCGGCGCACGGCCGTGACGTTGACCCTGTTACTGCTGCTGGCGGCGCTCATTCTTGGGGCACTGCCCACCCGGACGCTGGCCGAGTGGGGCATGGTCTGGTTGCGGGCGGGCTTGCTGACGGCCGTCACCCTGGCGCTGTTGTTGGCGATAGTCAGCCGCCCCCGGCTGGTCTGGCTGCTGCCGCTGCTGCTGGCCTTTGATTTGTATTTCCCCATCACCCAGGCCATGGCTTGGCAGGCGGAATCCCCCGTTGTCTTCTGGCCGGAACCGGCATGGCTGGCCCCTTTGCAAGCCGACCAGCCGGGCCGCATTGATTCACGCGGCCTATTTCATGCCAATCTGGGTGAGATTTATGGCCTGCAAGATATTCGCGGCCTCAGCCCGCTGCAGTGGCAGACGGCCGGGCGCTTCAACAGCCTGCCCCGGTTGACGCGCTGGCGGCTGCTGCATGTAACCCATGTGCTGGATAGCGCTCCGGTGGAGCCGGGCATGGTGGAAATTAGCCGTTTTGAGGAGAGTGTGCTGCCCGGTGAAAAGCGCCAGGGTTTTCTCTTTCGCATCCCTGATCCGCTGCCTTATGCCTGGATGAGCTACCAGCCGCGCCTGTTCCCCGACGCGGAAGCGGCCTGGCAGGCGATGAAAGAGCCAGATTTTGACCCCGCCATCCAGGTCATGTTGTCCACCGCGCCGCCAGGTCTGGAAACCATCACTGCCGCCGATCCCGCGCCGCACGTGATGGTAACCCAACCGTCACCCCACATCCGGCGCATCCAGGCGCAAACGGCCGTGCCCGGCATCCTGGTCATCAGCGAATGGGCGCAACCGGGCTGGGGGGCCACGATCAACGGCACGGCCGTGCCGTTGCTGACAGTCAATTACGGCTTGCAAGGTTTACTGCTGCCCGCCGGTACCCACGAGATAGAGCTGCGTTACCAGTTGCCGGGATTGCGGGCGGGATTGTTGGTCACGGCCGTGACGCTCCTGCTCATCGGCCTGCTCGCCTGGCGATGGCAGCCGGTTATCACCACCCGCTCCTCCTCGCCTGCTCACCCCGGCGTCTGCGCCGCCCTCACCTGGTCACCCCGTCACCTGGTCACGGCAACGGCCGTACTCCTGACTGCGTTCGCCCTGCGGTTGCATACCCTGGGTGAACAGGCGCTGCGCCCGGCGGAGGCGGCGGCCTTTTTGCTGGCGCAGGGCGCGTCATTGCCCATGCCGGTGGGCGAACCGCTGTCTCCCTGGCTGATGGCCGGGTTGGGCGGCTGGCTGCGCCTGATGGGGCCAGGCGAACTGGCGCTGCGGCTGCCTGCGCTTTATCTGGGGCTGCTGCTGTTGCCACTGTTGGCGCAACTGGGGCGGCGCATGGGGGGCGGTGGACCGGGGCTGCTGGTGTTGCTGCTCACGGCCGTGTCGCCGCTGCTGGTGTGGCTGAGCCAGGATGGGTCGCCGGGTTATGCCTGGAGCCTGTTGTGGGCGGCGGCAGCCACGCTGCTGCTGTGGGATTTGGCAAATGGCAAACGGGCGGGTTGGTGGTGGCTGGTTTATGGGGCGTTGGCGGTTTTGGCGGTGCTGGGGCATGGCGTGGTCTGGGTGGCGTTGCTGGCGCATGGGTTGGCGCTGTGGTGGGCGCGGATACGGCCGTCACACCGGGCATGGGCAGCCTGGCTAGTCACTATTTTGGCGGTGGGTGGTGCAGTGTTGTGGCCAGGTCGGCCGTTGGCGGAAAACAGTACGGCCGTACCGGAAATGGCCGCTTATCTGGTGAATCTGGGGCGTATGTTGGTGTGGGGAGAGGCAGGGGTGGGGTACGGCCGTTGGCTGTTTCTGGCCGGTTTGTTGCTGGTGGTGTGGGGGATGCGCCGCTGGTGGCCTGTGCAGCCGGGGTGGGTGGCTTTTCTGGGCACCTGGCTGGTGGGGGTGGCCTTTGCCGTCTATTTATTGACCTTGCGCCAACCGCTGACGCCCGCAGTGACGGTGGCCCTGGCGGCCCCGCCCTGGTTATTGCTGCTGGCGGCGGCATTGTGGGCACTGGCGCACAAACCGGAGCGATGGGCACGGCCGTTCGCCTGGCTCATGTTGGTGGGACTGTTGTTGGCATCGCTCGCCGGTTTGCATTGGGCTTATACGCAGCCGGTTTACGGCCGTGCGGCGGATGTGCGCGAACTGGCGCGGCTGATCCAGGCCGCCGCTACGCCGGGTGATGGGGTGGTTGCCGGTGGCGCAGAAGCGTTGCCATTGGCTTACTATCTGGCCGACATGCCGGTGGAGTTGGCCTTTGACGGGGCGGACGTGGCCTGGGCACAGCAGCACGGCCGTGTCTGGCGCCTGACCAACCCGCCCCCACCAGATGCGCCTGATCCACTGGCCCAATGGCTGCAAACGAATGGGTTGTGGGAGTGGCAGGCGGCGGCGGGTGATTATGCATTGCAAAGTTACCTGTTGGGTGAGGCTGTAGCGGCAGCGCTGCAACCGCCGGCAGCCACGCTGCCGGACGCCGCCGGTGAGCCGCTGCTCTGGCTGCGGGGCGTGTGGGTGACGGTAAACGGCCGTCCCATCCTGCCGGATAAGTCCCTGTCTGTAACCTCCGGGGATGTGGTCGCGGTGACGCTGGCCTGGGAAGCGGCACAGTCGGTACCGCTGCATTTAACGGCGTTTGTGCATCTGCTGGCGGCCGATGGCTGGCTGGTGGCGCAACATGATGGCACGCCTGGCGACGGCCGTCAGCCAACCAATGAGTGGCAGCCAGGCATACTCGTTCTCGACCGGCATGAGTTCACTGTGCCCGCTGGAACGCCACCCGGTACGCTGCATCTGGTGGGGGGGCTGTATGAGACGGAGACGGTGATGCGGCAGCGGTTTGCCGACGGCCGTGAGGTAGTGAATGTGGGGGTGGTGGCGATACGGCCGTGAGAGTGGCAGGTGGCAGGCAACAAGTGACCACTTGCCACTTACAGCCTGCTGCCTGCCCCCTTTTAAGGCAAAGAATACTTTGTCCAGAGGGGGGTCAGATCACATTGGCAGCGGGCGGTGAGCAATTCACGGAAAGCGATGGCGTCTGCACCGCCCCAGCGGTAGGTTTGCACGTAGTCGGCCAGGTAGGTAGTGAATGTTTGTGGCCCGAAGACTTCCGCCAGGGTGGCAAAAAAGAGGGGCGCCTGGCCCTGCGTCAGGTTGTAGTAGCCCAGGCTGTTGTGGACGGCGGCCGGTAGATAGAGGGAACGGTAGCCTGATTGGGCGCGGTTTTGCCAGCGTTGGCTGAGGTTGTTCACGGCCGTCCTATCATCCCCATAGGCGTAATGGCTGGCATAGGCGGCCAACCCGTCAGCCAGCCAGGGGTTTTGCAACTGGCTGGCCGCGGCCGGCGGCACAAACCATTGGCTGGCTACCTGGAAATAGATCATCTGCTCACGGCCGTCGGGGTGGTACAAAAACGGATCATGTTCCAACACCATCACACCGGGATAGGCCGCCCCCTGGTAAGCATGGGCCAGGTTGGGCAAATTGATGATGTCCAGTTCGGTATAAGGGTATGGGCCAAAAAGCTGGTTATATTGGGCTACGGCCGTTTGTGCCAGCGTCAGAGCCAATTGTGCATTGGCAAGCTGGGCGGGGGTGAAGGCATAACTGTTGAGGCGTGTTTCCCCGGCTGTGCCGCTAACAACCGCCTGAAAGCGATGGCTGATGGCCAGATAAAAGGTATGAACCGGGCCGGCGGCGATAGTTACCACCTGCCGGGGGAGTGGGCCGTTACCGGCTAACTCCTGCCCGGTGATGAGACCGGCGCTGACAATTTGCTGGTTGGCTGGAGCATTTACCCGAACGTGGTAAAAGCCGGGGGCGGTGGCAAACGGCAGGTTTTGGGTGGGCAGCGTCATGTCCCACCCACGTTCGGCCCGGTAGAGGGCCAGAACGGGGTGAAACTGCGCCAGATGGGTGATTTCCGTCGGGAGGGCGCTGGCCGGCTGGCTGCGCCATTCAAAAGCCATTTCGAGAATGGCGGTCTGGCCGGGCGGTAAGGGGCGTGGCAGGTTGATTTGCACATGGCGGGTCTGGTTGAGCAATTGCGGGACAACGGGACGGCCGTCAACCTCCACATCATACACCGCCAATGATTCGTGGCTCAAGTTCGGGTACAGGTGGAAGATCAGGTTGGTCAGTGTGGCCTCGGTCGTATTGACATAACGGACTTGCTGACGGCCGTCAAGCTGGCGCAGGTCATCACTGAAGGTTATCTCGATGTGGTAAACCGGCGCCGTGGCCAGCAGCGCCAGGGCATCCTGCTGGCTATCCAACAGCCCCGCCTGATAGGGCGTGGGGTCATCCCACGCTTCAGCAAACAGTTTCACCAAACCGGGCGATAGGGTCGCCTGTTCGTTGATCGCTGGCGCCGGATTGTTGACGGCGCTTAATCCCAGTGCATAAAAGCCCAGGAAGAGAAAAGCGAAAATCGTAGTGACCGTACCCAACGCCGAAAGCACCTGCATCGAATGAAAATGAACAAACGCCCGGCGGCGGCGCCGGTTCAGACTGGGTTTGATAGAGCCAAAGCGCATCCTGTCAGACGGCCGTGAACGCCGTATTTCATCTGCCAGGTCAGTGGCAAAGCGCCGCCGCTGCATTTCCGCCATTTGCAAATACGCGCGGCACTCACCACAGCTTTGCATGTGGTGGTTCATCGTCTCGCGCTGAGCATCGGTAAGCGCGTGATGAATATAGCCTTGAACGTCGCGGTCGGTAAAATGAGTCATTTATGGTCAGAAACCGGGTTTCTCTGCGAAACCGGATATCCCTCTAGCTGCGTTTTGATCTGGTCATAGGCCAGACGCACGCGAGATTGGGCGGTGGGAATGGGGCAGCCAAGAATTTCGGCCATTTCGCGGTAGGTGCAGCCCGCCCAATACCGCAAGACAATGGCTTCCCGATAACGCGGTTTCAGGGTTTGGATGGCCTGCCAGAGTTGGGAATGTGTCTGGTGTACGGCCGTGATCATTTCCGGGTCAGGCCGCTCATCCGGCAAATCTTGCCCCTTTTGCAGCCATTCACTCAGCGAAAAACTGGGCAGCAGCTTACGCCGTCGTTTATCACGGCAGCGGCTAACCGTGATCGTATGCAGCCAGGTAGCAAAACCAGATTTGGTGTGATCATATTTGTGAACGTTCACCAGCGCATATGTCAGCGCGTCTTGCGCCGCTTCTTCGGCGTCTTCGTGGTGCCCCAACAACCCGTAGGCAAGCCGAAACGTCTGGTCGCGGAACTGGTTATAAATCAATTCCGCGGCCCGTTCATCGCCTGCGCGCCAACGTTCCAGCCAGGCCGTGAGCGTATCGTTGTTAGCCATTTTGTCTATTGCCTGTCAGCATTTGCCCCATTATACGTAAGTTGTTCCTGGTTTGATCATCAATCTATACTGGGAAGGCGCATCTATCTTGTCTTGTGAGCCTGATCCAACTTCTCTATAATCAACCCCCAGGCACTTGTATTGTCTGCAACAGGTAACAGGATGGATCAGATACACGCCCGCTTAGAAGCCACCCGTCAGGAACTGCTTGACCTGGGCTTGCGCAATCCACTTATCAACTACCGCCCCCTTAAAGCCAGAGGTCTAGAAATTATTCATGAAAAACCAGTTCACATTGTGCGCTTACTGGTAGGGGAAGCGGCCGTTTTTACCTTTTTGCCCCAGCCAGAGACCGCCGCAGATGCATCTGATCTGGCCGGGCAGCCGGCCACCGCGCCGTTTACAGACAGTCATTTGCAGACGCCTTACAGTTCCGCCGAACTGCAAAAACGGCTGTTGAACAGTTACTACACGGCCGTTGCCGTCATCGAAGAACAGGGCGTAAACATCCTCTACCTGGCGTTGGGGATGCTGCACTGGCAGGAAACGCCAGACGCGGCAACTGTCCGCTGCGCGCCCTTGCTGCTTATCCCCGTAACCCTCACCCGTGACAGCGCCGGCAGCCGCTTTTATCTGGCCTATACCGGCGCAGAAATTCAAGACAACCTCTCTCTGCGCCTGAAACTGGCAGCCGATTTTGGGCTGACACTGCCGGAACTGCCCCCGGCCGATCTGCCCGATGTGGCCGCTTATTTTGCCCAGGTTTCCCAAACCGTTCATGCCATGCCCGGTTGGTTGGTGGACGACACGGCCGTCGCCCTCGGCTTCTTCTCCTTCAGTAAACTGCTCATGATGGCTGATCTGGACCCGGCAAACTGGCCGGTAGATCGGCGTCCGGCCAATCACCCCATTTTGCGGGCACTGCTGCACCCGGATGGCTTTAATGAGGCCGGTGGTATTACCGATGACGCTTTTTTGGATGACCTGCTGCCATTAGCCAACAGCTTTCAGGTGGTAGAAGCCGATAGTTCCCAAATGCAGGCAATTCTGGACGTGAACAACGGCCGTAACCTGGTCATTCAGGGGCCGCCCGGTACCGGCAAATCCCAAACCATCACCAACCTCATTGCCGAGGCGTTGGGGCAGGGCAAAACAGTCTTGTTTGTGGCTGAAAAGATGGCGGCGTTGGACGTGGTAAAGCGGCGGCTGGATGAGATTGGTCTGGGCGATGCGGCGCTGGAACTACACAGTCACAAATCTACCAAACGCGGCTTTCTGGCAGAACTGGCGCGTACTTTGCAACTGGGGCAGCCACAGGCAGACGGCCGTTTGCAAAACGGCCGTTTCCCGGCCATAAACGACCTCACCCAACTGCGCGCCCGGCTCAACAATTACAGCCACGCCCTCAATGAACCCATTGGCCACAGCAGCGTGACCCTGTATGAAGCCTACGGCCGTGCCCTCCAGCTTCAATCCCGGCTGGCCGGCTTCGCCCCCTTGCCCACACTCAATCAATCGCTGATGCAAAACTGGTCAAAAGAAACGATGCAGGCACGGCTGGCGCAGGTGACGGCATTACAAACCTGCTTGCAGCAAATGGGCATACCGGCCGCTCACCCGTTAGCGGGCAGCAGGTGTCAAGCGTGTGACGATACGGCCGTACCCATCATCCGTCAACATTGCCAGGAAGCTTTGCAGGCGCTGGCCCGCCAACTCACCGCCAGCGCCGAACTGGCGCAGCACCTGGGTACGACCGTGCCCCCGACCCCGGCCGACCTGGACAAACTACTCTTTGATACGCGCCAACTGTTGTTAGCGCCCACGTTATATGCCGTTGATATACACGCAGAAGCCTGGCGCACCCAGGCCGAACCGCTGCTGGCGGCGCTGGAAGCCGGGCAGCAAATGGCCCGCGCCCATGCTGAATTTGACACCTGGCTTATCCCGGAAGCGTGGGCGCAGGAGGTACTGTCCATTCGTCAGGGGTTGATGGCCGGGCCGACGTGGTGGCGGTCGCTTTCTGGCCGTTACCGGCAGGCCCGGCAGCAGCTAACCGGGCTGTGCCGCCGCACATTGCCTGATTCGTGGGAAGGGCAAATGGCCATGGTAGATGCCATTCTAGACGTGCAGCGGGCACGGCCGTTGCTGGCGCACATGACGCCACTGTTGGCCGAACTCTTTACGGTGCGCTGGCAAAAAGAAGAGTCTGACTGGACCGCCCTGCTGCGGGTGGGGCATTGGCTGGTGGGGATGCACCGGGACATAGAAGCCAGGCAGATTGATCCGGCGCTGCTGGATTATGCAGCGCGGGGGGTGCATGGGGATTGGCTGCGCCCGGCAATTGTGGTCATAGAAGAGATGCGGCAGGAAGTGGGCACGGCCGTCAACCATCTTTTTACCTGTCTGCAATTTGACGAGAGTTTGCGCCTGGGGCCAAAACAGACATTTGCGGACGTCCCCTATGCCGAACAGCAAACCATCCTGACGCAAATTCATGCAGCGGCCGAACGCCTGCCAGAGATAGTGGCTTATAACCAGGCTACTAACCAACTGCGGGCAGCCGGATTAACCGACCTGGCTGAAATTGCCCACACCTGGGCACACGGCCCGGCGCACCTGGCTGACCTGTTTACCCTTGCCTGGCTCACCAGCCTGATCAAAAAAGCCGACGCCACCCATCCCCAATTAGCCCAGGCGAACAGCGCCGCACAAGACGAAACTATCCGCCAGTTTCAAGAGCTAGACAGGGAATTTCTGGTCGCCAACCGGGTGCGGTTAGCACACAGCCACTGGCAACCATTACCCCGTTATGCCGCCGCCGGGCAGATGGGGCTGTTACAGGCAGAGATGGGCAAGCAGCGGCAGCATAAACCCGTTCGCGTACTTATGAAGGAAGCAGGCCAGGCTATTCAACGTATCAAGCCGCTTTTTATGATGAGTCCACTGTCTATCGCTGCCTTCTTGCCGCCAGGCAGCGTGACTTTTGACCTGGTGATTTTTGATGAAGCCAGCCAGGTGCGCCCGGTGGACGCCTTTGGCGCAATTTTGCGCAGCCGGCAGGTGGTGGTGGTGGGTGACAGCCGCCAGTTGCCGCCAACGTCGTTTTTTGAGCGGATTGTGGGGGAAGAGAGTGAGAGAGCAGGAGATTGGGAGATTGATGAGTCTCCCAATCTCCCAATCTCCCAATCTCCTGAAAGTATTCTCGATTTATTTTGCTCCCAAAACGCCCCGCAGCGCATGTTACGCTGGCATTATCGCAGCCGCCATGAATCGCTGATTGCCATTTCTAACCGGGCTTTTTATGAGCGCCAACTGGTCATTTTCCCCAGCCCGGATGTGGGGCGGCAGGAGTTGGGGCTGCGGCTGCATGTCCAGCCGCACACTGTGTATGACCGGGGGCGCAGCCGGACGAACCCGGAAGAGGCGCGCCTGGTGGCCGAAGCGGTAATGGCCCATGCACGGGCGCAGCTGGCTGCCGCCGTGCCGCTGAGTCTGGGGGTGGTGGCGTTTAGCGCCAGCCAGAGCGAGGCGGTGCGGGATCAGGTGGAGCGGCTGCGCCGGGCCGACTCATCGGCGGAATCTTTCTTCGCTCACCGGTCAGAACCGTTTTTTGTGAAGAATTTGGAGAATGTACAGGGGGATGAGCGGGATGTGATTTTGATTAGCATGGGTTACGGCCGTGCTGCCGATGGCTCCTTGTCACTCAACTTTGGGCCGCTGAACCTGCCGGGTGGGGAACGGCGGCTGAATGTATTGATCACCCGCGCCCGGCAGCGGTGCGAGATTTTTGCTAACTTTGCGCCGGATGAACTGGATGCAGATCGGGTGGCAGCGCGCAGCATCACCGTCCTCAAACAGTATTTACAGTTTGCCCAAACCGGCCAACTGCCCCAATTAGCGCCCGACCAGGTATCTCAGGCAGCGCCATTTGAGGAAGTGGTGGCGGTTGTATTGCAGGCGCAGGGGCATCGGGTGGCACACCGGGTAGGGGATGGGCCGATGCGTGTGGACCTGGCGGTGCTGGATGAGGCGCGGCCGGGATATTACCAGATGGGGCTGGAATGTGATGGCGACAATTACCACCTGGCACGTTCGGCGCGGGATCGGGATCGGATTCAGGCGCAGGTGTTGGCCCATCTGGGCTGGCGCGTGGGGCGGGTGTGGAGCCATGCCTGGTGGCATGACCCGGCGGCGGAACAGGCACGGCTGCTGGCGATGATTGAAGGGAAAAATGAGGAGATGGCACGGCCGTTTCCCTCCCCTGTACCCTTGTCACGCTATGAGATATTGGACACGGCCGTTGTTCCCCGCCCCATCCCCGATTACCAGACTGCCCGGATTGAACTGCCCACAAGAAAAAGTTCCTTTCACAGCCGGTACCGGGAAAAAGCCGCTTTTCGAGATGAGGTGCGGCAGCAGTTGGAAACGGTAGTAGCGGTAGAATCGCCGGTTCACGTCCGGGAAGCGATGCGGCGGTTGTGGCAGGCCGCCGGTTATAAGGTACTGAATACGAATGACGATCTGACCAACTGGATTGTGGACAATGGGGTGGCGCACGGCCGTATACAGCGGCGCGGTGATTTTTTGTGGACGATGACGGGGGAACGGCCGTTGGTGCGTAATCGGGCGCAGTTACCGGCGGTGTCGCGCAAGTTTGAATTCATAGCGCCGGAAGAGGTAGAAGAAGCGGTGCTGCTGGTTGTTTACGACGCGGTGGGTATTACCAGAGAGGAAATACCACCGCCAGTGGGGCGATTGCTTGGTTTCCGGCAGGTGGGCGAGGGGGTGGCAACGGCCGTGCAAACGGCGGTAGAGCGGTTGATCAAGAAGGGGTGGGTGACGGCCGTTGGGGGGCAGTTATCCACATCTGTTGACTTATTACAACAAAACTCTTGACAGTTGCGTGGTTTTGTTGTATTTTTACAACAAATAATTTGTTGTACTATCCCGCATCGGTGTAGATGTTTCCCAAGTTAACGAGATGCAATGAGTAAGGAAGATTTGCTGGAAAGTTATGCAGGCGTCCCGGAAGTGGCAAAACGTCTCAATGTTCATCCCGAATCCGTCAGGCGTCTCATCCGGCAAGGCAAACTCCCTGCCATCAAATTTGGGAACAAATGGCTGGTAGAAAAAGCGACATTGGAACAATACGCCAGCCGTTATGACCCACGCCCAGGGAACAAAGCAACATTGCTGTAAGGGGCGTAAACAGCCGATAAGGAATAAACCGGTCGTAACCGGAAAGAGGGTGGTTTATTCTTTATCCTGTCGTCTCACCAAAGTGCAGAAGAGGGTTTACCCATGCAAAGAACACCAGAATTAGAAAATGTAGCCTGCATTCGTGTTATCGGTGTTGGTGGTGGTGGTTGTAACGCCGTCAACCGCATGATCAAAGAAGGGATCAATGGTGTGGATTTTGTATGTGTCAACACCGACAACCAGGCCCTCATCCTGTCTGATGCACCGGCGCGGGTACGCATTGGTGAGAAGTTGACACGCGGGTTAGGCGCTGGTGGACATCCCGAAGTCGGCGAGAAAGCGGCCGAAGAATCGGTGGATGAGCTGCATGAGGTGTTGAAAGGCTCTGATATGGTGTTCATTACGGCCGGTATGGGTGGTGGCACCGGTACCGGCGCGGCGCATGTGATCGCCCGCGTGGCCCGTGAGCAAGGGGCGCTAACGATTGGAGTGGTGACACGGCCGTTTCTCTTTGAAGGCAGCAAACGCTCCACTTCCGCCGAACACGGCATTGAAAAATTGAAAGAGCAGGTAGACACGCTTATTGTCATTCCCAATGATCGCCTGCTAGAACTAACCGACCGCCGCATGTCTCTGGCTGACTCCTTTAACATGGCCGATGACGTTTTACGCCAGGGCATTCAAGGAATCAGTGAACTGATTACCGTGCCCGGCCTGATTAACCTGGACTTTGCCGATGTCAGAGCGATTATGTCCCAGGGTGGCGCCGCTTTGATGGCGATTGGGCATGGCGAAGGCGAAGAACGGGCGCGGATTGCCGCCGAACAGGCGATTAGCTCTCGTTTGTTAGATGTGACAATTGATGGCGCACAGGGTATTTTGTTTAATGTGACCGGTGGCCCCAGCCTGAGTCTGTATGATGTGAATCAGGCCGCTGCTATTATTCGGGAAACGGCGCACCCGGATGCAAATATGATTTTTGGCGCGGTGATTGATGAGACGATGGGTGATGAAATGCGGGTAACGGTGATTGCTACCGGTTTTGAGCGAACGTTATCACGGCGACAAATGCTGCAACAGCAGTACGGCCGTCCCGCAGCGCCCCCGATCAGCCAATCACGTCCACAACCGCAGCCACAGCCCGTGGTGGTATCGGCCGCACCGCCCGCGCGTGAGCCAGAACCAGAACCGGTACAACCACGTTTTGCGCCTAATAATTTGGAAATCCCGGCCTTTCTACGCCGGCGATAAGCGGCCTTCTTTAACTGTTACTGGCTGTGGCCGGTCTCTGACTGTGCCACCTCATAGCCGCCAACACCGCAACTACCCTACCTGATTTGGTAGTTGGACAGCGCTCCTTTTTTTGTTCGGTGGTTTGTAACTTCGTTACAAATCACTACACATCCCCTCTGCACCGCTCCCCCTGTTTATGCAGGGCAGGGGGAGCACCTCTTTTTTTACCCAATCAAACATCAGCCACATCGCTCCACGTAGGCGTGGTATGACCGGTTGATGGCTCTAGTCCCGTCTTCCCGCAATAACAGTTACGTTGAGTCTGGAAATTGGCTGAAGACCGGATGGTCTGGCAGGCAACAAACAAATGGGTTGTGCGCCTGCCAGACCGTCATGGCACATGTGGCACGTATACAATAGCTGCTCTTTTGTCTTCTCTGCCTTCGCAAATATGAGCAAACTCTGTATACTCGACGATAGATGTATTTTAGGGGTTGATCGTCGAGAAATCGTCGAGAAACGGAGGTAAAAGAGAGACGATGACACAGAATTTGGCGCCTGGCGCCCCCAAAAAACTTCGGTTGAAGTTATTGGGAGCGCCATCGGTTTTCATTGGGGAAGAGCCGGTCACGGGTTTTGTTTCCAATAAAGCAACGGCTTTGTTATTTTATCTGGCAGCCACCGGGAAATCTCACACACGGGAAACATTAGCCGGTTTATTGTGGGGAGATAGCGACGAAGAGCGCGCGCGCAAAAACCTGCGTGATGTGCTGTTTAATTTGCGCCCCATTGTGGGTGATTATCTGCTTATTTCCCGGCAGATGATTGCGCTAAATATGGCAGCGAACCATGATGTGGATGTGGTGCGGTTCACGACCATGCTGAAAGAGTTGGGCGATTTGGAAAATCCCCCCCTATCCCCCGCTTCAATGATTTTGCTGCGGGAAGCGGTTGATTTGTACGGAGGCGAATTTCTCGAGGGGTTTCATATTTCACAATCACCAGATTTTGAAATGTGGGTGATAGAAGAAAGGGAACGGTTGCAGTTGTTGGCCGTGCAATCTTTGCATATTTTAACTGAATACCTGACCCAGCAAGGCAATACCGCCTTAGGAATTAAATACGCCGCTCGTTTATTGGCGCTGGAATCCTGGCGAGAGGAAACACACCGGCAGTTGATGCATTTACTGGTCTGGAGTGGGCAGCGCAGCGCGGCATTGGCGCAATATGAAACATGCCGGCGGTTGTTACGGGAAAATTTAGGGGTTGAGCCAGAGCCAGAGACGCAGCGATTGTACGATAGTATTCTGCGGGGTGACTTGATATTAGCCCATACCACATTGCCTTCCGGGGAAAAGCTGACCACCAAAAGTGTGGCCCACAACTTACCGGCGCCATTGACCCGGTTTGTGGGGCGTGAGGCTGATCTGGCGGAAATTGTTGACCGGCTGCTGGATCCTGACTGCCGGTTGATGACAATTGTGGGGCCGGGTGGGGTAGGCAAAACTCGTCTGGCTCTTCAGGCGGTGCAGAAACTACTGCCGCCGCAGCAGATGCCGACTGCTTTTACTGATGGCGTTTACCTGGTACGGCTGGCTTCTGTGGAACAAAATGAACTCAATCGGAGTGTTACCGCCGCGACGAACTTTAACCCGGTAGCAGCGGCTATCGCTGATGCTTTGCAACTGACGCTGCGTGACCCGGAAGCGCCCACTTCACGTATTCAAAATTATCTACGGGAAAAAGAGATTCTGTTGGTGATGGATAATTTTGAGCATCTGGCGGCGGCCGCCAGTTATGTGACGGCGTTGTTGGCGGCTGCCCCTCGGCTCAAGATATTGGTTACATCACGCAGTCGTTTGAATGTGCGCGGGGAGCAGGTGTATTTGTTGGAGGGGCTGCCATTTCCAACCGATATGGCGGATACGCTGTCCTGGCAGGGATATAGTTCGGTGCAGTTGTTTTTGCAGACGGCGCGGGCGGTGGATGCGGGTTTTACATTGTCGCCGGCGGAGCAAACGGCCGTCGTTCGCATTTGTCAGTTGGTGAATGGATTGCCTTTGGGGATTGAGTTGGCCGCCAGTTGGGTACGGGTGCTTTCTTGCCAGGATATTGTGCAGGAATTGGCGCAAAATTTGCGTTTTTTGAGTGCCACCATGCACGATGTGCCAGAAAGACACCGCAGTTTATGGGCTGTCTTCTCCTACTCCTGGAATATGCTCACAGGCGCAGAACAACAAGCAATGCGGCAGCTTTCTGTATTTCGCAACGGCTTTTCGCGGGAAGCGGCCGAGGCGGTAGCCGGGGTTTCTTTACCGGTATTGCTGAAGCTAATAGACCATTCATTTGTACGGCGGGTGATGGGGGCGATGGGCAAACCACGCTTTGAGATATTGGAAGTGCTGCGTTTGTATGTGGCCGAACATTTACAGCAGAATCCGGGGGAGGGAATGGCCGTACACGGCCGTCACCAGGATTATTTTATAGCTTTTTTGCGTCAGACGGAGCGCCGGCTGCAAAATGAGGAACAACGGCTGGCATTGGAAGAGATTGGTGAGGAGATTGAAAATATACGCGCTGCCTGGCGCTGGGCCGTGTTGCAGCAGCAAGTAACGGCCGTGAACGAAGGATTGCCCAGCCTGTTTGATTATTATGATATGCGCAGCCGTTTTCAGGAAGGGCAAGATGTGTTGCAGCGGGCCGCCGCCATGGTGGCAGCGCAGCCTGATAGCGAAGAAAAACAGTTGGTATGGGGGCGGCTGTTGGCGCGGCAGGGCTGGTTTACCTTCCATGTGGGGCGCTACGGAGAAGCGCAGCGATTGTTACAGCAGAGTGTGGCGATGTTACGGCCGTTATCTTCCCTGCCCGACCTTGTTTTTTGCCTCAACTACCAGGGCGCCATCCATTACCATTTAGGTGATGACGCCCAGGCAGAAGCCTTGTGCCAGGAAGGCTTAGCTTTAAGCAGAACAGCCGATTATGAACCGGGCATGGGAATCGCCCTGAACATCCTGGCCCAAATTGCCTATCGCGCGGGGGAGTATGCCACCGCACAGGCATACAGCGAACAAAGCCTGGAAATTGTGACGCGGCTGGGCAACCCCTGGAGCCGCGCCTATTCCCTCTCCAACCTGGCACAGGTTGCCTTTGCCCGGCAGGCATATGACGAAGCCCGGCGGCTCAACCACATCATCCTGGAAATTCGGGAAGAGATGGGGGACGTGCGCGGTATTGCCATGTGCCTGGAGATGTTGGCGCGCACGGCCGTAGCCCAAGACCAACTGAGCGACGCCCGCACCCTTTACCAGCGCAGTCTGTATCTTTACCGAGAAATTGGCAATCAACGGGGCATGATTTCCACCCTGGCCGGTTTGGGTCGGCTGGCCCTGCAACAGGAAGCATATGAGATCGCCTGCGCTCACTTTGCCGATGCCCTGCAACGCGCCTTCCAACTGAAAAACGTGCCCGACCTTTTAGCCATTGCCGCCGGTTTGGTGGGGGCATTATACCGGATGGGCCGCCGGGAAACGGCCGTGACGCTGGAAAAACTGCTGGCCACAGAACCCCTACCCCTGCCCCAACTGGCCGACATGGTGCAAAAACTCCCCAAATAAAAACGGCGCTGCTCTAAAGAGCAGCGCCGCTTTATTTTCCCTCGCAAAATTTATATTACGGTACCATGACGGTATCAATCACATGAATCACACCGTTGGAAGCCTGGATATTGAACATTACAATATTGGCGCCACCCACAACAACCTGCCCACCATTAAAACTTACCGGCAGATTGGCCCCATTCAAGGTGGGAATGCGGCTACTATTCGCTACCTGGTTAATGCTGAGTGAGTCACCAACCACGTGGTAGGTCAGTATTTTGGTCAAATCACCTTTGGGGTCAGCCAGCAAAGCATTGATGGTCTCTTCACCCAGAGCGGCAAAAGCAGCATCCGTGGGGGCAAAGACGGTGTAATTACCAGGGCTGGCAAAGACGCTGACCAGACCGGCTGCATCCAACGCCGCCACCAGGGTGTCAAAGTTGCCATTGGCGACAGCAATCTCGGCGATGGTCTTGGTGGGGTCGCCCAGCGGTGAAAGGTCGAGTGCATTCACCGGCGGTGGAATAACGGCGTCAATCACATGGATAATGCCGTTGGAGGCTTCAATATCGGTCATGATAATCTTGGCCGTGACGCCATCAGGGGTGGTGATAATGGCGTTGCCGCCTTTCACCGCCACGTCAAACGGCTTGCCGTCAAAAGCGGTTTTCAACGTACCGGCCGCTAAGACATCGGCGGCTTTCAAACTGCCGGGGACTACATGGTACAGCAGAATGTTGGACAGGGTGGCTTCCGGGTCAATGCCGCTGGCAGCCAGAGCAGCAAAAGCGGCATCGGTGGGAGCGAAGACGGTGAAGGGGCCGTCACTTTCCAGCGTACTTTTCAGGCCAGCCGCTTCTACAGCGCCAACCAACTGAGTAAAGTTCCCATTTTCTTTGGCAATATCGTAAATGGTATTGCCCGATGCAGCGGTCAGGCTGCTGGTAGCCAGTACCAGCAGCAGGGACATCACAACTAAAGCAGAAATTTTCTTGAACATTTTTAACTCCTTTTTTTTCAGACCTTACAGTTTTTTTGGAACCTGTCAGGTCTCCATTCAAATTGCGCTAACAATGCTCATTATCTCCTACTCTCCGAATTTGTGTACAATAGCTCATGCTTGTCTAATAATTGTATATGTTTTGCAAAAATTACAGCGCATGTTACCACCCATAAGACTGGGCGACCGCTACTTACGCATGCTAAAAATACGCAGGTTGCCCTGGTTTTGTATGTGTCAACTTGGGTTCTTGAGGATTTCGTGGAGTACGGCGTAATGCGTGATGCCACTTCACGCATCACGTATCATGTATCACGACCGTCCGATCCCCCAATTAGGCATAAAGTCCCATTCACAAACCGGCACATATCCGTATACTAAACATCACGCAAGGACACACAACTTTTTCTCCTTTTATAAGAGCCTCAGGATCCCCTCCCCTGAGGCTCTTCCCCTTTATGAAGGATGAATTAGGGATTAGGAATTATGAAAAGGTTGGCGAAATCGCTCTTGTGCCCCCGCCTCAACATATCATCACCGCATCACTAAAACACGGCCGTACACATCCCCACTACCCTCATTCATTTGCGCCAACACAGCCAGCATGTCTGTTGCTGACAACCAATGCGCGGTTTGCAGGCGGTGGCTTTCGCCGGGTGCGTAGTTAAATTCATACGGCCCTAGTTCAGCCAACCGGGTAATACAGCCGGCCGCAATTTCCATAGCCGCCGGAATATACTCAAAGGACAGCGCGGGAATCTGTTGTGACAGACCGCGCAGCACTTCCAGTTCATACCCCTCGACATCAATTTTGCAGAAGGCGGGACGGCCGTACTGCGCTATAAGCGCATCTAATGTGGTCACAGGCGCCGTCACGGCCGTGTCCCAAGACACCTGGGCAAAGGCTGGATCCCGCTGCACGGCTGTCATCCAGGCAGGCGACAGGGTGGTCACCGTGGGTGTGCGGCGGCTAATATACAGCGTCGCCGTTCCCATCTCGGCAGCGACGGCTTGCTGTAGGAGGATGATGTGGGGGTGACGGCCGTACAGCCGCGCCAACCAGCGCATCAGGTGCGGCTGCGGTTCGGCGGCTACGATGCGCACCCCCAGTGCGGCCCACACCCGCAGCCGGTTGCCCACATGCGCGCCAATGTCAAAACACAAATCACCGGGCCGGATGAATTGGGCATAAAAATGACGCATACGGCCGTAACGTCCCGGCACGCCATAATACATCAGCAGCGAACGCGCGATGCCTATTTGCTCCATCAATTGGGTTCTGTTTACGAGGGCCATCTTATGGCGTAATCACCATTAGAAAGAGGAGATTGGGAGATTGACGTGACGCCAATCTCCCAATCTCCTTCTTCTTTAGTTAGCTGACCACTGCATGGTGTAGAGATTGTAGTAACGCCCTTTTTGGGCCAGCAGTTGTTCGTGGCTGCCTTGTTCCACGATACGGCCGTGTTCCAACACCACAATCTGGTCGGCGTTGACAATGGTACTCAGCCGGTGGGCGATGACAAAGCTGGTACGCCCTTCCATGAGCGTGTCCAGGGCTTGCTGGATTTGTTTCTCCGTGGTGGTGTCTACGCTGCTGGTGGCCTCGTCCAGAATGAGGATGCGCGGGTCGGCCAGCAGGGCGCGAGCAAAACTGACCATCTGCCGCTGCCCCACGCTCAGGTTGACGCCGTTTTCACCTACTTCGGTTTGATACCCATTCGCCATTTTGCTGATGAATTCATGCGCGCCCACCGCTTGCGCAGCGGCTATCACCTCGTCATTGCTGGCATCCAGACGGCCGTAGCGGATATTTTCCAGCACCGTGCCCGTAAACAGGAAGGTGTCTTGCAGCACAATGCCCAACTGCGCCCGCAAACTGGCCTGCGTCACCTGGCGAATGTCCACACCGTCAATCTTCAGCGCCCCGCCCGTCACGTCAAAAAAGCGGGAGAGCAGGCGAATGATGGTGCTTTTGCCCGCACCCGTTTCGCCCACCAGGGCAATACGTTCGCCCGGTTCGGCGTGCAGCGTCAACCCTTGCAGCACCATCTCCTGCTCGTTATAGGCAAACTGCACATTTTCAAAATCCACCCGCCCGGTGATGGACGGCAGCGGCGCTGCATCCGGCGCATCCAGCAGATCGGGCTGGCGATCCAACAAATTAAAAACACGCTCGCTGGAAGCCATCGTCGCCTGGAAGGTGTTGTACCGCTGCGCCAGTTCGCGGATGGGGTCAAAAAAACGGCCAATGTATAAAATGAAGGCGACCAGTTGCCCGGTGGTGAGGGCATCATCCAGCACCAGATACCCACCTACGGCCACAACCAGCGCCATAGAGAATGCGCCCATGAACTCGACGCCGGGGAAGAAAACGGCCGTCAGCCGCGAAGCCCGGATATTGGTGTCCAAAAAGGAGTGGTTCAAATCGTCAAAATGGGCGGCGTTTTCCGTTTCCCGCACAAAACTTTTGGTCACGCGAATGCCGGAAATAGATTCGTTCAGGTAGCCGTTAATCAGCGACAGCCGCTGCCGGGTGGCGCGGTAGGCCAGGCGCACATGCACCCGCCAGTAGTTGGTGAGCAGGATCATGGGCGGCAGCACGGCAAACGTCACCAGCGCCAACTGCCAGTTGATCAGCAGCATGGCGATGACGATGCCCGCCAGGGTAAAGGCGCTGCGAAACAGGCCGGTAATGGACCAGGTGATAAAGTCTTGCAGCACACCCACGTCGCTGATCAGGCGGCTCATCAGGCGGCCAACGCTGTAATTATTGTGGAAGTTGAGCGACAGATTGTGCAGATGGCGAAAGAGGACGCTGCGGTAATCGGCCACCACTTTGCTGCCGACAAAGGCCATAATGCCAATGCGCCAGCGGTTGGTGAGCCATTCACCGATGGCGGCGAATAAAAAGAGGATGCTTAAGGAGCGCAGCACGTCCGGCGCATTGGCGCGGATGCCATCGTCAATGGCCCGCCCGACGATGGCCGGCTGGGCCACTGCCAGCAGCGAACTGACAATCATCAAAAAGATAGCCAGGTACAACTGGCGCAGGTAGGGGGACATGAACCCCAGCAGACGGCGCACGAGACGGCCGTCATACGCCTTGCCCAGCAGATCATCCTCATCGCGCAGCAACGGCCGTATGCGCTCTTCCCGCTGCTCGCGCTCCTCATCTTCCATGCTTAATCGCGACGGCAGCAAAATGCTGATCCAGCTTCGTTTGCGTTCAATGGGGGTTTCAGTAGTCATTATTCCTTGTTCCAATCGTTCCATGCTTCGCGTGGAATGAGCGATCAGGGCGCGGAGCGCCAAAGCAGGCATTCCCACGCAGAGCGTGGGAACACGTCAGTATCTGTCCAGATCCAGGTGTCGCAAAATCGTTTGCATCTCCTCGTCTGGATAATTAATCTCATGCAATCGCTCAAAGGCGAAGTGCCGACGCTGGTTGTCACCAGATTGTAGTTCGGTTAGAAGAAATGTACGGTAGTGGGTGAGGTAATAGTTCTCGAAGCCCAGGACTTGCCCACATATTTCACGTAACTGGTGACGTTCATCTTTATTTTCTGGAATACGATACAACCACGTTTCCTTGCACTTCCTGTAGAGGTCTTCCAGAAGCGGTGTCCACTCGTCACCGATTGTCTCCTTGTATATTCTAAGCCAGTCACTTTTTCTGGTTACTATCCTTTCTGACTGGAAGGCTATGAGGCAGGTGGCGGCGAAGCCAATCATATGTACCAGCCCCTTCGTGCCCGATACTTTCCCCCAGGCAGGGCCACTCTCGTCATCGTAGCCAAAAAATTCACTGGTGGGGTCTGGATATGTCAATGGAAAGAGCAAACCATCTTGCTGACGGATGTGTGCGAACCGCTGGACTGGCACGGCCGTTACATTGCGTACATATGCACTGAATGCTGGCTCACGAAAGCTGTCGCGTATCTCTTCACCGTAAAGCAGTTGCCCATCAGATTTAATGCCAAGCGGTTCGTGCAGCCAGTTCTCATCGTGAAAGAGCCTGCCCTCACTCAAGGGCGGGCAGTCAATGGCTATCGGGCTAATTAAGCGGCAGTAGTGACGTACCTGGCGCATCTTTTCCTCTTCGCCCGTCTTAAACTCATCTTTGAAGATTAGCCGAATATCAATATCGCTTAATAGGGTGGCGCTGCCATCTGCGTAACTGCCCACAAGATAATAACTGCGAATACGTGCCGGAAAGGCAGCTTCAAAAATGCCAATGATGCCACAGATGGTGTCATCAATCTGCGACTGCCCGGTTGAATAAATCGGCTCTATAGGTGACATTGGTTTTTAAAGACCCTAAGGGTTTCAAAAAAACCTTAGGGTCTGGTCTCCACTAAATTCGTAAATTCTTCCTGATCCCGCAGCTGCAAATCATAAATCTGCCGGTAGAGGCCGTCTTGGGCCAGCAGTTCGGCGTGGGCACCGCGCTGCACAATGCGCCCTTTGTCCAGCACCAGGATGCAGTCGGCGTGTTTCAGCGTTAGCAGCCGTTGGGCAATGATGAAGGTGGTGCGCCCGGTCATCAGCTCTTGCAGCGCCTCCTGAATCAGATGTTCCGTTTCCGTGTCCACGCTGCTGGTGGAATCATCCAGAATGAGGATGCGCGGGTCTACCAGCAGGGCGCGGGCGATGGCGATGCGCTGCCGCTGCCCGCCGCTAAGCGTCACGCCGCGCTCACCTACCCGCGTCTCGTAGCCATCGGCAAAACCGGTGATGAAGTCGTGAGCGCGGGCTGCTTTGGCGGCGGTGATAATTTCATCCATCGTGGCATCGGTACGGCCGTAAGCGATATTCTGAGCGATGTTGGCGCTGAAAATGAACGGCTCTTGCAGCACAATGCCAAAGTGGCGGCGCAGGGATTTCACTTGCAGGTCACGCACATCACGGCCGTCAATCAGGATACGGCCGTCGCTCACCTCATAAAAACGGGGGATCAGGCTGGTTACCGTAGACTTGCCCGAACCGGTGGGGCCGATCAGAGCAAAACGCTGCCCCGGTTCCACATGAAACGAAATGTCATGCAGCACCGCCCGCTCCCCGGCATAAGCAAAGCTGACATGCTCAAATGTCACCGCGCCCACACATTCATCAAAAGGCGCGGCTTCAGAACTGTCCACAATCTCCGTTGGTTTGTCAATAATCTCAAACACCCGGCGCGAACTGGCCCCCGCCGTCGCCGCCAGATTGACCAGAAAACCCAACCGCTGCACCGGCTGCCCCAGCATCAGCACATAGGAGATGAGGGCAAACAGCGCCCCCACCGTAATGGTACCCTCCAGTGCCATCGGTCCGCCAAACCAGAGCAGCAAGAAGATGCTCAGCGCCACCAAAAAGGTGAAAAAGGGCCAGTTATTGGCCCACGTTTTAATCAGGACATACCGTTTCTCAAACCATTCGGTGTTGGCAGCGTCAAACTTGGCCAGTTCATGTGGTTCGCGGGCAAACGCCTTGACCACGTGAATGCCGGTCATGCTCTCCTGCATCACCGCCGAGAGGACGCCCATTTGCTCCTGAATCTTCTTAAACATCGGCTCCACCACACTGCCAAAACGCACCGCCGCGCCAATCAGTACCACCAGCGGCCCCAGGGCAATCAGCGCCAGGGGCACCGATTCCCAAAACATGGCGGCAATCACCCCGGCCATGAGCAAAATGACGGAGACGAGACCTTCCAGGCCGATGCCCACAAATTGTTCCGTCTCGCCAATGTCGCTGGTGGCGCGGCTCATCAGGTCGCCGGTGTGCGCCTGGTCGTGGAAGGCAAAGGGAAGGTGCTGCACGGCATCGTAAAAGTGGCGGCGTAAATCGTAGGCCACGCGGTGGGTGAGCCATTCGGCATAAAACAACTGCACATAGCCGACAATGGCGCGCAGCAGGGCAATGCCCAAAATGACGCCGCCGGCCAGGTACAAGGCGCGCGCGTTATCCGCTGCCAACCCTTCGTCAATGGCCTGTTTGATGATCTGGGGCACGATCAGGTTGAAGCCGGTGGCCAACACCATGGCGCTGTAGGTGAGGAGGAGTTGTTTCCAGTACGGCCGTAGATACCCCAACAATCGCCGATACACAAAATCTTGTTTCATAACCTACCCTGGTATTAGATAATTATCTAGTGAACGGGGAGTCTACCCCGAATCGGGGGATATGTCCAATTCTGACGGCCGTCCATAAATTTCGCTATTTTTGATAAATAATCAAAATTTTTGGCAAAACATCAAAATTGTTGTTGACAGCGCCAAATTTTTTGTGTATAGTGCCCACATATTTTGAAGTAGACCCTAAGGGTTTCAGAAAACCCTTAGGGTCTAGGAAACCGAGAAAAGGAACCCATGCGTAAACTCCTGGAAATGTGCCCGGCCTGTGCGGGCGAACTGATCGTGACCCAACAAACCTGCGTACAGTGCGGTACCAGCGTCATTGGTGAATTTCAGCCGACTATCTTTTCCCGACTCTCGCCAGAAAATCTGGCTTTCCTGGAAGTTTTTATCAAAAACAAGGGGAATGTGAAGGAGATGGAGCGGGAATTGGGTGAGTCGTATTGGGCCATCCGCAACCGGATCAATGAAGTGATTGAGCAGTTGGGGCTGGAAAAGAAAAACGTGGAACCGGCCGAAACCCAGGCGAGCATGAGTGCCCGACGACAGGAAATTTTATCGCAGCTTGACCGGGGCGAGATTGATGTGAACACGGCGGCGGAGATGCTGCGGGGGATGAAGCCGTGAGGCGTGACGAGTGACGAGTGACGAGTGAGGCGTGACCTAATAGACCTCACGCAACACGCATCACGTATCACGCATCAGGTATCACGCCAGTTCTGAAGAAGCGCAGGCGGAATTCTCAATTGATGGGCAAATGAATAGGGGCAGGCAACGGCCGTAGCGCCGTCGCTGCCCGCTGCAAGGAGAAAACAAATGAACGATGAACGTAAAATGATTTTGACCATGCTGGCCGAAGGGAAAATCACCGCAAACGAAGCCAGCGCTTTGCTCGATGCGTTGGAAGTTAGCGAAAGCGCTGCCGCCGGGCCAGGCTTCCCGCCCCTGCCCACGATGCCCCGTATGCCCCGTATGCCGCGTGTGCCCACCATGCCGCGCCATGCTGTGCATCCGGGTCACGGCCGTCACCCCTTCATCAGTGACACCTATGCCCGTGCCATGGCCGAGGTAGGGCTGGGCGATTTGAGCGATGATGAACTACATCAACTGCAAATTCACGGCGTTTCGCCGGATTATGTGCGGCGGCTGCGCGAACTCGGTATGGCTTTAACGGTGGATGACCTGGTGCAGTTGAGCATCCATCACGTGCGCCCGTCGCTGGTGCGCGAAATCCGCGAACTGGGGTTGACCGACCTGACGGTAGATGACATGGTGCAATTGGGTATCCATAACATCCGGCCAGAGATGATCCACGAACTGCGTAAATTGGGGTTCAAGGAATATGGCATAGACCAGGTTGTACAGCTGGGGGTGCATGGGGTACGGCCGTCCTTCATTCAACAGCTACACCAGATGGGCTACACCGATTTAAGCCTGGATGACATTGTCGCTTTCAGCATCCATAACGTGACGGCCGAATTTATCAAAGAGATGCGTGGTTTTGGTTTTAAGGGGTTGGATGCCGATACCCTGGTAGAGATGCGCATTCACAATGTGACGCCTGATTTTGCCGCGGCCATCCAGGCGATTTTGCCCGACGTGACCCCGGAGCAGTTGGTGGAGATGCGCATTCATGGCCTTTCTGCCAAACGCGCCGCCAAAGCCAAAGAAGCATTGGGCGACGACTTTTCCGCCGAGGAACTGATTGGCTGGCAGATACATGGGGAACGGGTGTGGTGATGCGTGAGCCGTGAACCGTGAACCGTGAACCGTTGCCCGAATTGTTGTTGGCTCACCGCAATTCTAAATTTGGCTCTTTGGGATTTCGTGGGGTTTGGCGTGAAACGTGATGTCTCTCTGGTCGCGTTTCACGTTTCACGCTTCACGGGTTGTCAACCCTCTGAATTCCTGAAGACCCCTAAATTTAATGCTTTCGAGATCGGGAACAGCTTTCAGGCGATGGCATACAGGCACTTCAAGTATGCACCTTCGGGGAAGCTGATGGGATGATCCAGAGGATGGCCGGTGCGTTCGATTTCTTGCAACGGCCGTCCCGCTTTCACCGCCGCCTGATGGATGGTTTGAAAAAAGTGGTCGGCGCTTACCTGCCCGGAGCAGGAAGCCATCACCAGCACACCGCCGGGATTGAGTACACCCAGACCAAGCCGGGCCAGACGGCCGTAAGCAGTTAATGCCCGTTCTACCTCATCCTGCCGCTTGGCAAAAGCGGGTGGGTCAATGACCACCATATCAAAATTGCGCCGGGTTTCCCGCAACTGTCGCAAGACTTGAAAGGCGTCCCCTACCAGCACCTCGTGGTCGCAGGTGGCGACGGCCGTGTTGTCCTGGTTGTGCTTGAAGTTGCGCAGCGCCGCCGCCAGCGCCGGCTGGCTGAGGTCAGTGCTGATCACCCGGTTGGCCCCACCCCGCGCCGCATAGAGTGAAAAGCCACCGGTATAAGCAAACAGATTGAGTACCCGCTTCCCGGCAGCCAGTTCTTCCACCCTGGCCCGGTTCTCGCGCTGATCCAGAAAAAAGCCGGTCTTTTGGCCGTGAATCACATCCACCTCAAAGCGCAACCCGTTTTCCCGGAAGATGACCGGCTCTTTGAGTGGTTCCCCGGCCAACAACTGCCCATTTTCCAGCCCATACAAATGCTCCGGGTAACGTTGGGCAAAACGGCTGAGGCGCAGGATGATGCGGCGGGTGGGCATCACGGCCGTTACCCCATCCAACACGTGCGCCAGATGAGGCAGCCAGGCGGTGGTATACAGTTTCACCACCATCGTCTGCGCATACCGGTCAACGACCAACCCCGGCAGGCCATCGTTCTCGCCGTGAATCAGGCGGTAGCCAGTGGTATCGGTGGTGGTGAGAGGGGCGCGGCGGGCCACGGCCGTGGCCACCCTGGCCGCAAACCAATCGGCGTCAATCGTCGCCGGTTCGCCTGCCTGCAACAGACGCACCCGAATGGGGGAATGCGGATCATACAACCCCACCGCCAGGAAGCGGCGCTTCCGGTCAAAAATCACCGCCAGGTCACCTGGCTTCCCGGCAAAACTTTGCTGGCGAATGGCCTCGGCAAAAAGCCAGGGATGCCCGGCGCGCACAGCCCGTTCGGCCGCCGGGCTGACGTGCAAGGCGATGCGCCGTTCGGCAGGTGCGGGGAGGACAAGCGTGGGGAGCAAGGTCAATAGGGGCCGCGAATATGGTCGTGGACTTTGGTCTGGTAAAAGGCGGCCAATTGCTGGTGCAGTTCGGGCGAAAGGGGTGGCAGTGGGGATACGGCCGTGTTTGCAACCACCTGGCTGACCCTGGTGGCGCCGGTAATGATGGTCGTCACCGCCGGAAAGTCCAGAATCCAGCGCTGCGCAAATTGAGCCATGGTCATAGCGGTGGGCACAAGTGGCTTCAGCGCATCGGCCAGTTCCACCCCGGTGGCAAAGGGCAGCCCGGCGAACGTCTCCCCCACGTTAAATGAGCCGCCGTCCCGGTTGTACGTGCGGTGGTCATTGGCAGCAAAGGTGGTTGATGGGGTGAATTTGCCTGCCAACAGACCCGAAGCCAGCGGCAGGCGGACGATAATCGCCACCCCTTTAGCCTGCGCCTGGGCAAACAAGGTCTCAATTGGTTTTTGCCGGAAGAGGTTGAAGATAATTTGCAGCGAGGCCAGCCCGTCTTGTTCCAGGCAAATGAGGGCTTCTTCCATAGATTCTACGCTGGCGCCAAACCGTTTGATCTTGCCTTCTTGTTTCAGGCGGCGCAGATGCTCAAACACTTCGCCGCGCTGCAATTCGGCGGTGGGGATGCAGTGGAGTTGGGTCAGGTCTAGCGCCTCTACTTGCAAGCGGCGCAGCGAGGCTTCGGTGTGTTGGCGCATGGCGGCATAGGTGAAATTTTCCGGCCAACCTGGTTCGCCGACGCGGCCTAATTTGGTAGCCACAAAGATGTTGGCCCGGCTCTGGCGCAAAAATTGGGCGATGCGTTGTTCGCTCAGCCCGCCGCCGTAGACATCGGCGGTGTCAAAGAAGGTAACGCCCTGGGCGACGGCCGTTTCCATAATCTGCACGGCCGTGCTATCATCCACCACGCCCCAATCACCGCCTAACTGCCAGGTGCCCAGGCCAATTTCGGACACGGCCGTTGTTTCATCAAATTGTCTCTGTTTCATCGGTAGTTGTCTCCTGGTTTTTGGTTGAATGATACCCCACACGGACTATAATTACACTCGCTTGTGGACGTAGGGTGACGGCGAATGGGGTATCATAATTGTGCATGGGTTTGTAGACGAAAGAATACATGACTAAAGAGGAACTCAAACAACCCGGCGCCCACCCCATAGCCATGGTGATATAGATGATGACGATGGCGACAAGGTGCAAGTGTTTATCGGGTTAATAAGCGCCTATGGCTGAGAAGAAATTGCTGATTCTGTTTGGCCCACCGGCGGTGGGCAAGATGACGGTAGGTAAAG
>CAADGU010000517.1 GCA_900696625.1 uncultured Chloroflexota bacterium
GAAAACATCAACTGGGATGAGCTATCCAACCTGTACCGGATAGCGCCGCTAGGGGAAAAGAAGCCAGGCGACCTGGCTATTACTTTTGCCAACAGCCGGTTTACCTGTTTTGTCTTTGATGCGGACACATTGATTGGCGCGGGGCGGGCATTGGCCGATGGGGTTGACTGCTCCTACATTTGTGACGTGGCCGTTCACCCTGATTATCAAGGTCAGGGCATCGGCAAAACAATTGTGTCCCGGCTGGTGGAATTCTCCCAGGGCCACCGCAAAATCATCCTCTATGCCGCCCCCGGCAAGGAACCGTTTTACCGAAAACTTGGTTTCAAGCGCATGAAAACGGCGATGGCGATCTTCCAAAACCAGGCATACGCCCTGGAGCAAGGGTTGGTCGAGGAAACCTGATCCTTACGGCACGGCCGTACCGCGTGGCGTTGGTGGCGATTTATGCGCCTGGATGACGCTGTGCGGGCAGACGATGGGCGGGGCCATGCGGTAGCGCCCTTGCGCCCAGATGCGGGCGCGCACTTCGTCCGGGTAATGCGGGGGAATGGGCAGGTAGAGGCGGGTGGTGGCGCCCGGTATAGCGCCGGTTGTGTTCACCACACATTCGGTGGGGGCCGGCATCTTCACGCCATCAATCAGCGCCGGCTGGCTTTGCAAAAATCGCTGCGCTTCGTCGGCGGGCAGGGGCAGCGTGGCCAGCGTCCAGGCGCCGGCGTTTTCTTCGGGGTTGATGAAGTATTGCACCCGGCCGTTGCCATGCACCGGTTTGCCCACAATAAACCAATCTGTGCGGGTGGCGCTGCACGCGCCGCCGCCCGTGCCCTGGGGCAAACAGACCAGCCGGCTTTCAATGCCTTGTGGTTGGATAAAGGCGTCCAGGGGCGGACGGCCGTCTACCCACAAACTCTGCACCATCTCCGGTGTAGCATAAATCGTCTGCATAATGGTGTTCCACAGCGGCGCAGCGGCGCGCACACCTGACCAATCGTGCATAGGACGGCCGTCGGCATTACCCAACCACACCCCCACCACCACACCCGGCGTATACCCAATCGTCCAGTCATCGCGGAAATCGTTGGTCGTGCCTGTCTTCACCGCCGCCGGAAAGGGCAGCGCCATGGCGTTATCCCGGCCCATCGCCGGCATACGGGCCACATCATCATCCAAAATATCGGTGATGATATAGGCGATCTTGGGGTCAACGGCATTCACCGGCGGCAGTTGGTTGGCCTGGGCCTCATACACCACATTGCCCCGGCTGTCGGTAATGCGCAGCACACTTGTCAGGCGCGGTTTTTGCCCCTGGTTCGCCAGCGTGGCATACGCATGGGTCATCTCCAACAGCGGCACTTCCCCGCCGCCCAACGTCAGCGCCAGCCCATAATAACCGGGCGGCTCCTTCAACGATTCCACCCCCATGCGCCGCGCCGTAGCAATAAAATTTGGGATGCCCACATCTTTCAGCAGATGAATGGGCGGAATGTTGTAACTGTTGGCCAGCGCATCCCGGAACAGCACCGGCCCATGAAAATAACCGTCATAATTGCGCGGCGACATGGTTTCGCCACCGCCCATATCCAGCACCATGGGCGTGTCCCACAGCACGTCCGCCGTCGTCCACCCCTTCTCCATCGCCGTCACGTAGGTCAGCGGTTTGATGCTGCTGCCCGGCTGTCGTGGGCTGATGGCGATATTCACCTGCCCGGCAATGGCGCTGTTAAAATAATCCAGGCTGCCCAACATCGCCAGGATTTCTCCCGTGCCCGGCTTTAGGATGATCACCGAAGCGTTGCTCACCTCGTGCGCGGCGGCATTTTGGGCCACCCAATCGCGCGCCTCCTGCTGCACCATGTTTTGCATGTTCAAATCCAGACTGGTGGTAATTTGCCAGCCGCTGCGGGTAATGGCGTCCGCGCCGTAGCGCCGCTCCAGTTCATTCTGCACATACAGCACAAAGTGGGGCGCTTCCAGCACCACGCTGGCGGCCTGCTCTTGCAGTGTAATGCGCGGTTGCAGATGCAGGGTGACACCTTTGGCCACCTCGGCCTGCACGTAATCAATGACGCCGTCCCCCAGCATCAGGTCTAAAACCATTTCCTGGCGCGCCTTGGCCCCTTCAAAGTTGGTGTAGGGGTCCCATTGCAGCGGCGACTGCGGCAGCCCGGCCAAAAACGCAGCTTCGGCCAGCGTCAGCTCTTTGGCCGGTTTACCAAAGTACATCTGGGCGGCGGCTTCAATGCCATACGCCAGATTGCCGTAATAAATTTCGTTCAGGTACATCTGGATGATGGCCGCTTTGCTGCGCCGCTGCGTCATGATCCCCGCCAGGAAAATTTCGCGGATTTTGCGCTCATAACTGACGCTGACGCGGTCGGTGTAATCAAAAGCCACGTGGCGCACCAGTTGTTGGGTGATGGTGGATGCGCCCATGGGACGGCCGTCCGCCTCTCGCCGCACATTACTCCACACCGCCGCCCCAATCGCCGCCGGGTCAAAACCGGGGTTTGTCCAAAAGGTGTCATCCTCCACGGCAATGGTGGCGTTGATGACATCTTTAGAAATATCTTCGTAGGGCAGCCAGACCCGCTTTTCCGTGGTCGTCAATTCAAACAGCAAATTGCCATTGCGGTCATAAAAACGCGGCGTGCCCCCTATCCCCGTGCCCCGGAAATCCGTCACCTGGGCAATAGAATCTTCTAGCTGGTCGGTCAGATAAATGTAAACGCCCACAAACCCCAACACCGCCAGCAGCAGCCCGGCCAACCCCAACCAGACCATCACCAGGAAAATAGTCATCAGGCAGCCCCGTTTTTTCTGGCCCCCTGTTGGTTTCCCCGCCGGTTTGCCCCCCTGCTTGCCCGGCACACTCCGGTACTTTTCCATGTACTCAAACTTATAATCACCGTTTGACATATTGTTATGTTAATATGCAAACAGCCGAAGCGCAAGTAGCAGGTTACAGAATGAGATAATAGTTACACAATGTGCAACTTTTCAACCAATTTAATCGAAGAGTATGGGACGCCCACGTCCCACACGGGGCATGTGGGCGTGCCCCGCTCCGCTGGTGCAAAAAAGTTACATATGGGGTAATAGTATTCGTCTATCTCCTTGTGTATTAAGGCTGTGGATTAGGCAGCTTCAGCCAGACAGGGTAACGGGCAAACTGTCCGTGATGTGTTAGCTGCTGTAGATTGGTGCCATCGGCATTGACCACCCAAATCTCGCTGTGTCCGCTGCGCATGGAGGCGAAGGCAATCTGAGAACCATCCGGCGACCAAGTGGGGTCTATATGGCCGGTGCTGCCATCGGTTAACAAGGGGCGTTCTTCGCCAGTGGCTACATCTATAAGGTGAATCGTCATATTCTGGAAATCTACAGGTACATCGTTTACATCTGTATCAGGCGTCTGGGCATCAGCCCGAAAGGCAATGGTACGGCCGTCTGGTGACCAGACCAGGGAAGCAGGATAACTACCACTCATATTATGGCTAAGAAGTTGTAGATCTGAACCATTGGCGTTCATCACCATTAATCCTCGGTTTTCAACTGAAGATTCTTCCACTCCATAAAAGGCAACCTTCTGCCCATCTGGTGAAAGGGTAAATGCAGCGCCAGCCAATTTATAAAGGAGTTGTGGTTCACTGACACAAAACCCACCAGATTGCCAAACAGCAGAATTGCAGGGGGACAGTTCAGTCGGAGGGGTACGTTCATCGAAGCTATTACGAATCATCCATAGGGAGGGTTCAATTCCCCGATGTGAATAAATTATTTGTCCATTCGCAGCCACAACGCCCGCATGAATCCCCCCTAGAAAGGAATTATTCATATCATTTGTATCGTCAATATAAGTAATATATTGCCCACTTGCCACATCAGCCAACCGCAAGCTATTCCCTATTGTCCAAAGTAAAACCTGACGGCTATCGGGATGCCAACCAAAAAACCTGGCTCCTGGGTTTGGACTGTCTCCAAATAATCTCTGAATTCCACCTGTCAACGGGTTAAGCAGGTAAATAAGATCACCGTTAAAGTCAGGATCAACCAACGCTACCAGACTACCGTCTGGCGCAGGATAGAGCTGGCCCCATCTGTTTGGGTCGGGGCCGGTGAGCGGCATGGGGGGATGAAGCGGCGCACCCCTATCATTAACCGCTACACTATACACATAGCCCTCATCGGTTTCACTGCCGCCATAGTCATCACTCGTTTCGGCCAACATGTAGAGAATCTGGCCCGGCATGGATGCGAGGCTTGGCTCTATCGGTGTTGTAGGTACAGAAGTTGCTACCACCGACGCTTCTGTTGGCGCGTCAAGGGGTGGGTCATCTGAGGACGAGGGGTGTAAGGTTGGCGTTCGGGTTGGTGGTAAAACCTGTTCTGTGGACGGCTCGACCTGTGGCAGGCAGGCCACACTACTCAACAGGACACACACCGTAAGCATTAACCATCGCATAACAATTTGACTTGTTGTTCGTCTGCCTGACATGGACAATCCCTCTTTTTCCTGTCCTGAAAATAGTTGCTGGTAACTGGTGGCCAGTACCAGCAACTAGCAACCAGCCACTATTCTCCGCTTGTTGTGGTGGACCAATGCCCACGCTTAACTCTCCCGGTGATGGGGAGTTTATTATTCATGGCAATTTGATCTTCTTGTTGGCTTTGGTGAATGGCCTGACACCAGTTTAGAGAATTTGTGGGGAAAATACAATGTCAATTCCGGCAAAGTTTTTTGCCGCTTCCGGCAATAGGATTTGCCGGAAGCGGCAATAAGGGGTCATGTTGGTATTGGGCCATGGAAAGGGAGCTACGGAGCGGGCAATTGGAGGCGAGAGGCAGCCACGGCTAACTCAGCCCGCGATTGTACGCCTAACCGGGTACGCAAACGTTCCAGGTGGTAGCGTACTGCGCGTTCAGACAGGTGCAAATGTTGGGCTATTTCTTTATCTTTTTTACCAGCGGCTACCAATTGTAAAATCATCAGTTCGCGCGTACAAAAATCGTTGCCTGGTTGGGAAGGTGGGGTGTTTAGAAGCGTCTGTACCAGCCGCATACTCGACCACCATTGATTTTGGGCTACGGCCGTGACCGCTTCCAACCATTGCTCCGGCAAATCACTTTTCAGGATGACGCCATCAGCACCTTGCTTCTTCAAATTTACCAGGGATATGCCATCCTCATCAGTCAACATGATCACCACTTTTAGCCCCGGCGTCGTTTGCTTAAACCCCAATATAGTCATCACGTTGGTCAGTAAATGATGGTCTAGCAACAAAACAGCGGGGTGACGTTCCCGGCACAATATTGACAACTCAGCAGCGCAAGCTGATCTGCCCAGAAAGTCAATTTGATGATAGCCGGTTAAACTGGCTTGTAACCCATAACAAAACACCGGGTAGTTGTCTCCCACCAGGATACTAATAGCTTCTCCCATCGCTTCACCCTCCCAGGACTCCCAGGAATTCAATCCATCATCACTTATCTGGTTTTATAGTTATTCTTGTTTTTTCCACTCTAACTATGGACATATGGCAAACACTAAGTTAATAGTATCGTCCCCTCCCCCTGACTGTTAAGGAATTCCTTTTATAGTTTATGATTGTCCGGTAACAAGTGTCTGCCACCCGCATCCAGTTGGTGAACCTCGTCACAATCGCGGTATAATAGGGCAACTTTCGGAAGCAACTGTGCAAAAGGATGTGCGATGAACAAAAAAACTATTCAAGATATTGACGTAAACGGCAAAAAAGTGCTGGTGCGCGTAGATTTTAATGTCCCCCTGAGCAGTAAAGACCCCAACGATACAGCTATCACCGTCACCGATGATCTGCGCATACGGGCGGCGCTGCCTACCCTGAATTATCTGCTGGAACACGGCGCGGCGCTGATCTTGTGTTCGCACCTGGGGCGGCCCAAATCCCCGGCCGACCGGCAGTATGCCATGAATCCGGTGGCTGCCCGGCTGAGCGAACTGCTTAACCGGCCGGTGATGAAGCTGGATGAAGTGGTAGGTGAGACGGTGACAGCCGCTGTTGCCGCCATGAAACCTGGCGACATCATCCTGCTGGAAAACACCCGTTTTGCCCCCGGCGAAACAAAAAACGACCCGGAACTGTCGCAAAAACTGGGGGCGCTGGCCGATGTGTATGTGGACGATGCCTTTGGCTCCGCCCACCGCGCCCATGCCAGCACCGAAGGCGCGGCTAAGGTAATTCAGGCGAAGGGCGGCACGGCCGTTGCCGGTTTCCTCATGGGCAAAGAGATCAGGGCGTTGGGCACGGCCGTGAACAACCCCCCCCACCCCTACATTGCCATCATGGGCGGCGCCAAAATCTCCGACAAAATCAAACTGATCGAAAATCTACTCAACACCGCCGATAAAATCCTCATCGGCGGCGGCATGGCCAACACCTTCTTTAAGGCCCAGGGGCACGAGGTCGGAACCTCCCTGGTGGAAAACGAAGCC
>CAADGU010000518.1 GCA_900696625.1 uncultured Chloroflexota bacterium
ACCTGGCTGATGAGCGGGTGGGCCATCAGCAGGTTTTCGATGTTGGCCGGGGCGATGTTTTTGCCGCCGGCCGTGACGATGATGTTTTTCTTGCGGTCGGTGATGCGCAGATAACCGTCGGCATCCAATTCGCCGATGTCGCCGGTCTGGAACCAGCCATCGGCGGTGAAGGCGTCGCGGGTGGCGGCGGGGTCTTTGTAGTATTCGGTGAAGACGCCGGGGCCTTTGAGCAGGATTTCGCCGTCGGCGGTGATTTTAACGTGGGAGTTGGGCAACGGCCGTCCCACAGACCCAAATTTCACTTCTCCCGGCCTATTTACGGTGATGGGGCTGGTTGTCTCCGTCAGGCCGTACCCTTCGTAAATGGGCAGGCCGATGGCGTCGAAGAAGTGCAGCAGTTCCAGGCTGATGGGGGCCGCGCCGGAACTGAGAAAACGCATGCGGCTGCCAAAGAGAGCAGCGCGCAATTTGCGGTAGACGAGCCGGTCATACAGGGCATGTTTGAGTTTGAGGCTGAGGGGGATAGGCTGCTGCTGGCGGCGGCGTTGGGCCACTTCGTGGCCGACGGCGAGGGCGGTGCGGGCCAGCTGTTGGCGGCGGGGGGGGGCGTGTTCAATGCCGGTGAGTACGGCCGTGTGAATTTTCTCATACACACGGGGTACGGCGGACAGGACGGTGGGCTGCACCACTTTGCTCACCTCCACCAGTTTGCTCATATCCGCCAGATAATAGCCGGTGACGCCTACGGCCGTGCCCACATAATTGGCCACACGCTGCAAGGAATGGGCCAGCGGCAGGTAAATGACGCCCACATCCCGGTCATGCAGCCCCAGGAATTCGGCCACCGTTTGCGCCACCAGCACCAGATTGTTGTGGCGCATGACCACCCCTTTGGGCGGGCCGGTGGTGCCGCTGGTGTAAATGAGGGCGGCCATATCTTCCGGCTGCACGGCGTCGCGCAGTTCGCCCGGCAAGTTGGGCTTTTGCGCCAGCAGGAATTTGCCCTGGGTGGCCACTTCATCCAGCGTCAGCCAATCACCCGGCGTCAGGCCGTCGCTGTCCATGACCACGATCTTTTCCACAAATGACGGCTCTGCTTGCCGCACTTTATCTACTTGTGTTTTGTTTTCGGCGATGACGATGCCGGTTTCGCTGTGGTCAAGGATGTAGCGGATTTGTGCGGCCGTGCTGGTGGGGTAAATGCCCACGACTATGCCGCCAAAGCTCAAAATGGCGCTGTCAAATTGGCTCCACTCGGCGCAGGTGTTGCTGATGATGGCGATGCGGTCGCCTTTGGCCGCGCCCAATGCCACCAGCCCCAGCGCCAGATTGGTCGTCAGGGTGTGGTTCTCGGCATGTGTCACCGGCTCATAACCGTCCTGTCGCTGCACGTAGTAGGCAATCTTCTCTCCCGATTGCTCTGCCCGCCACCGGTTCAAATGTGCAATTGTCTGCCGCATCACCACCTCTTGCAAAGGGAATCAAAGATTGCGCAGAACTTGTCCTGAGGCTGCCGAAGGATTACCCAGATTTTTATCTGCGCAATCTGCGAAATCTTTGATAATCATTCCTGGTCATGGTTCATACCAGTGCCCCGGCTGCCCATAAAATACCGCGTCGCTGAATCTCGCGGGCTTCGGGTACGTCAAAGTCATGCGCCTTGTGTCCCAGGGAGGAATAAAAGACACGGCCGTGGCCCCACATCCGCTTCCACACCACCGGCATCACACAGCCATTCACCCAGGGCGCAATCTCCGTGTTAAACGTCGTCGTCGCCAGCACCTCGTTGGATGGGTCTACATGCAGGTAATACTGTTCCGTGTGCATCCGAAAATCGGCCAATCCCTGCGTAATCGGGTCATCATAGTTAGTGATGTTCACGGTGTAATCAATGATGTCCCCCGGATGGGCCACCCACTGCCCACCCACCATCCACTGGTAATTGGTATTGTTGCGGAAAGAATCAGCCATGCCGCCATGCCAGCCCGCGATGTTGATGCCGTTGCGGACGGCCGTGAGCAGCCCACTCTCCTGCTCCTTCGTTATCGTGCCCATTGTCCAACAAGGCACAATCACATCCAACCCCGCCAAAAAGCCCGCATCCAGATACACATCCAACGAATCGCTAATCGTCACATTGAATCCGGCGGCTTCCAGCATCGGCGCAAACAACCGCACACACTTCTCCGGTTCATGCCCTTCCCATCCACCCCAGACCATCAGTGCTTTTTTCATCTGTTTTATCTCCTCAATTTTCGTGATGCGTGATGCGTGCCCCGTGACTTTTCACGCATCACGCATCACGCATCACATCCCCAATCGCCTCCCGCACAATCCCCAACACCGTATCTACCTCTTCTTCAGTGATGATCAACGGTGGGGCCAGCAGCAGGCTTTCGCCTTTAGCCCGCGTTAGCAGACCGCGTTCCAAACATGCTTTGAGGATGGGCCCGGCGAGGTTGCCGGTAGCTTTCGTTTCCCGGTCAGCCACAAATTCCACCGCACACATCAGCCCCAACCCGCGCACATTACCAATACACTCAAACTCCTCCGCCAGCGCCAGCAGGCCCGCCAGCAGCCGCGCCCCCATCGTCCGCGCCCGTTCCGGCAGATTTTCCCGCTCGATGATATTCAGATTCGCCAACGCCACCGCGCAGCAGGTGGCATGGCCCGAATAAGTGTAGGCGTGCATCCACGTTTGCGCCGGCGGCGCGCTGAGGATGACCTCTTTGATGGCGTCGGAAAGCTGGATGCCACCCAACGGCAGGTAGCCGCTGGTAATCCCTTTGGCGAAAGAGAGGATGTCCGGCTGGACGTTATAGCGATTCAAGGCAAACAGTTCACCCGTGCGCCCAAAGCCCGTAATCACCTCATCCGCAATCAACAGCACCTCGTACTGGTCGCAAATCTGGCGGATACGCGGGAAATAGTCGTCTGGGGGCACAATTACCCCACCTGCCCCCTGCACCGGCTCGGCAATAAAGGCCGCCACCGTCTCCGGCCCCTCAAGCAGGATCGCTTCCTCCAGCGCCCGCGCCGCCGCTTCGCCAATCGTTTCGCCCGGCAATACATCCCCGGCAAAACGGTACGGGTACGGGGCGACGATGTGCAAAAATCCGGGTACACGCGGCTCAAACATCGGCCAGTAGGGGGTAATGCCGGTGGCGCTCATCGCTGCCAGCGTGACGCCATGATAGGCGTCCTGCCGGGCGATGATTTTGACCTTATCTGGTTTGCCCAACCGCTTCCAGTAGTAGCGGGCGGTTTTGAAGGCGCTTTCGTTGGCCTCTGCACCGCCGGAGGTGAAATAGGTATAGTTGAGATTGGGGTAGGCATATCCTGCCAGCCGTTCCGCCAATTCAATCACCGGCAGGTTGACCAGCCCGGCGTAATTAGAGCAGTAAGCCAGTTGGCTCATCTGCTGTTGGGCGGCGGCGGCGAGTTCGGCACGGCCGTACCCCACCAATACATTCCACAACGCCGAGAGGCCGTCAATCAGGGTACGGCCGTCCACCGTATGCAAATAAATCCCCTCACCCGATTCCACAATCAGGGGATTGGCATGGCTGTTGGGGTGATGTAGGGGGTGCAGCAGGTGGTCACGGTCTTGGTTCAACAGGTCTTCAATCATGGGTTCCTCCGTAATCCATACTCCGTAAACCGTAACCCGTCGCTTTACGGAACACGGATTACGGTTCACGAAAATATAGCGTAACGGCCGTGTTTGTCCAATGGCAAATGGCATGGGGACAGAAGATGATTGAGATGTGAACGGCCGTCGCCATCGCCACCATTGCTCGCTACAATTAACCAACATTGCCGCACAAATGGACAGGAGATAACATGGGCAGCCGCCCGAAGCCGCTTCGGGTTCGCCCACCACAGCCTGCACCGAACGCAGTGAAGTGATAAACGAAACCCGTTCGTAGTAGGCACTTGAGTGCCGTTAGCAAGCGATGAATCACCTACTACAAACGTATCTACGAAGGAAACCACCATGATCGAAGACCTGCGCACACGTATTTTCACCCTGGCTAAAGTAATGATTGCCGCCGCCTGGGCCGATGGGCAAATTACCGAAGAAGAGAAACAATGCCTGAAAGATTTGCTCTTTCATCTGCCAGATGCCGGGCTAGAGGCGGGTATCCAGATGACAGCACACGAATGGGCCATGCTGGAAATGTATATGGATACACCCATTGACGCCACCGAACAGGAACGCCTGATCGCCGAACTGCAAGCGGCCATCCGTAATCCACAGGAACGAGAAATTGTGGTCAGTTATTTGCAGCAAATGGCGGCGGCTGATGGCGAACCGACGGCTGCCGAACTGGCGCTGATCAACGACATTATGCAAGAGGATGTCGGAGGCAATGGTGGTGTTTTCTCCCGGATCGGCCGCTTTTTTGGGGGGACGATGCAGAAACGGGCTACGGCCGTGGCCAACGCGCCTAACCGTGAAGTCCAATTCGACGACTTTGTGAAAAACAAGGTGTATTATGAACTGCGCCAGCAGTTAGCCCAACAGGGCAAAACATTGGATGTGCCGGACGCTGAACTGCGGCGGATGGGATTGGCGGGTGGCCTGGCAGCACGGGTGATCCATGTGGACGAAACAGCCACCGAAGCCGAAATCAACCGGATGGCGGAGTTGGTTGGCCGCTACTGGGGGTTGGACGGGGAGATGGCCGCGTTTGTGGCGCAAACGGCCGTGTCCGCCGTAGATTACACCTATGACTACTACCGCATGACGCGCCAGTTTGGCGAAGCCACCACCTACGAAGAGCGGGTGCGCTTTTTAGATGTGTTGTTCCAGATTGCTCTGGCCGATGGTTTTGTGACTTACGAGGAAACAGAGGAAATTCGCACCATCGCCCACGGCATCAATCTCTCCAACCAGGAATTCATCAACGCCAAAATCAAAATCCCGCGCGACAAACGGGCAGGATAGCGAGATTGGGAGACTGGGAGATTAGGAGATTGGGTAATCTCTTAATCTCCCAAGCTCATCTTATTTACAGCTTTAGCTGCAACCCCCCGGCCTGCACCGCTTCGTAGCCAAACTGCATCTGGCTGCGTGCCAGTTGATCCAGAGACACCCATTCAATTTTGCTAGTATCGGAAATAGTGGCGGCGGTAGACGGCCGTTCCAGGGCATAATACACCACCGACAACTGCCAGGCGCGCCGGTCGCTGTCCATGATGTATTGGTCTTCCACATACAGCATCACACCCACACGCGGCGTCATGCCCGTTAAGCGCCGAAAGGCATGGCGCACCGCCTGGGTAAGGGTTTCATTTTCGGCTAATACCGTGCCGGGGGGATGCCAGAGCGCCGTTTGGGGGTGTTTTTGCAGCAAAACCTGGCTGTTCTCAATAAAAATACCGTACACAGCCGGGCGAAACAGAAGCGCTTCCGGGGACACGGGGAACGTCCCGCCGGAAACTTCGTGGCACAAAACCGTTGCCATGGGGGATCAGGGAGTGGGTACGGCCAGTAGCTCCTGGCGCAAGTTGGGGATTTGTTCCGCCAGCGTACCCAGGACGCCATTGATAAAACGCGGCGCGCTGTCTGAGCCATAGGTTTTGGCCAGTTCCACCGCTTCGTTTATGGCTACTTTAATGGGGGTTTCGCCATCTATCAAAAATTCGTAGATGGCAATTCGGAGAATATTACGGTCAATCACGGCCATCTGATCCAACGGCCATTCCGGGGCATAACGGGCAATGAGGATGTCCATTTCCGCCTGGTGTTCAATGACGCCATACACCAGCCGCCGGGTAAAGTCCACGCCCGTGCTTTCCATGGGGTTGTCTTCCAACCGGTATTGCAGAATCACATCCGGATCGTGTTCGGCAATATCATATTCATAAAGCGTCTCCAGGGTCACACGCCGCGCGCGTCGTCTTGTTTTCATGGTTTTAACCTACAAACCCACAGTGGTCGCTAAGCTGCTTCTCCTTGGGCGTATACCACATCTTCAACGTGGACGTTCACGGCGTCCACGGGAATACCGACCATCGTATCAATCGCTTCTACAACGGCCGTTTGTAAGCGCTGGCTCGTTTCCATGATGTTCACGTGCGGACTCATTATAACGTAAATATCAAATTTTACCTTCCCCTCATCCACCAAATCCAGCAAAACGCCGTGATGGCGTGTTTCCCGGCGAAACAGGCGGGCCACATCCGGCGGAATGGGGGCCATTTTAGCAATGCCATCCACCCGCAGCGTGGTGTAATAGGCAATGGTAGCTAACACTTCCGGGGCGACTTCTATGCGCCCTATGCTTTCGCGGACGGTACCTTCACTCATATCCCGTAATCCGTGATGCGTGATGCGTGACAATTCTCACGCATCACGTATCACATCGCAATCCCACCATCTACCTGAATCACCTGCCCGGTAATGTAGGCGGCTTTATCTGACGCTAAAAATGTGACCAGATAAGCCACCTCCGGCAGTTCGCCCCAGCGCCCCAGGGGAATAAACTCTTTGGATTTCTCTTTATTCTCTGCCGATAAAACTTCGGTCAGAGCCGTGCTAAAAAATCCAGGGGCGATGGCGTTTACGGTAATCTGGCGGCTGCCAACTTCTTTGGCTAATGATTTGGTAAAGCCGATGATGCCTGCTTTGGAAGCGGCATAATTGGCCTGCCCGGCCTGCCCCACCACACCGACCACCGAGGAGATGTTGATGATGCGACCACCTTGTTTGCGGCGGATCATGGGGCGAATGGCGGCTTTACAGCAATTAAACACGCTTTTCAGGTTTGTGTCCAGTACAACGTCCCACTGCTCCTCGCTCATGCTCATCAGCAGCGTGTCGCGGGTGGTGCCGGCGTTGTTGACCAGAATGTCTACATGGCCGTAGGTATCTACGGCCGTCTTCACCAACAATTGCGCCTGTTCAAAATTAGATACATCGGCAGACACGGCCGTTGCCTCTCCCCCGCGCTCTCGAATACCTGCCACCACTTCTTCGGCAGCCGCGGCGCTGGCATAGTAATTGATAACGACCTTAGCCCCATTCGCCGCTAAATCCTCGGCAATCGCCCGGCCAATCCCCCGCCCCCCGCCGGTGACAATGGCTACTTTTCCTTCTAATAATGACACTTCTCAATCTCCCTGCTTTCCGTAATCCGTGAGCTATGAGCCATAACCCGTAATCCGCCCTCGGATTACCGATTACGGATTACCAATTACGGATTCCGGTTTCACCCGCTTCACATTCCGGTCTATGCGCTTGATAAAACTGAGTAAGGTATCGCCGGGGCCAACTTCGGCAAAGGTGTCTACTCCTGCGGCCAGCAGCCAGTTCATCGAAGCCGCCCAGGCCACGCCAGCGGTCAGTTGCGCTTTCAGTTCGGCGCGGATTTCGTCCGGGGTGGTCAACGGCCGTGCCGCCACATTGCCGATCACCGGACACACGGCCGTGTGCATCGGCGTCTCATCCACAGCGGCGGCAAACTCGGCGGCGACCGATGCCATCAGCGGCGAATGGGCGGCAATGCTGATGGGCAGCCGCACCACCTTACGCGCCCCGGCCTGTTCCGCCAGGGTCACGGCCGTGTCCAACGCCGCCGCATCCCCGGAAATGACTACCTGCCCTGGGCAGTTGTCATTGGCTACCTGCACCGGGCGGGCTGTTTGTTCGCCGGCCTGTGCGCAGAGTTGTTGTACGGCCGTTATGTCCAACCCCAAAACAGCCGCCATCGCCCCCGGTTCACGTGTACCTGCCAGTTTCATCAACTCGCCACGCCGCCGCACCAACCGCAGCCCATCGGCAAAAGAAACCACCCCCGCCACCGTCAGCGCCGAAAATTCACCCAGGCTGTGCCCGGCCACAAACTGCGGCATTTCCCAACCCGCTGCCTGCATCCAGGCCCATACCGCCATACTGGTGGTGAAAATAGCGGGCTGCTGGTTAACCGTATCCATCAGTTCTGATTCGGGGCCGGAGAAACACAAACCAGACAGCGAAAAGCCAAGCAGGCCATCAGCCTGATCAAAAACAGCACGCGCTTCCGGGGAGTGCTGCGCCAACGCCTGCCCCATGCCTACGTGCTGTGACCCCTGTCCGGGGAAAAGAAATGCAACACTCATTTGAAAATGTACTTATTAATGAGATTAGGAGATTAGGAGATTGGGAGACTTAGTCTCTTAATCTCCCAATCTCCTAATCTCTAAAGTAAAAGGCCGCTTATCATGCGGCCTTTTCATCCTGTTTACTCGCCGGCCGGTAAAATCTGGCGACCCCGATATTGCCCACATTCCAGGCAAACGTGGTGCGCCCGTTTCATCGCGCCACACTCCGGGCAGGGTACCAGATGGAACCCCTTGAGCGCATGATGGGCGCGCCGCCGATCCCGACGCGCTTTTGAAACTCTATGCTTTGGTACAGCACCCATGACAACATCCTCTCTTTATTACAAAAGAGATTGGAGTTTAGAGATTGGAGATTTGTTAATCTCCAATCTCTAATCCCTAATCTCGACAAGTTTACAAAAAACAAGCGGCTTTCAAGCCGCGAAGGGCAATTATAACGACCACTCGTTACCTGTCAAATTTCTGGTTCATTAAACATCGGGCAGGGATGCTCGATTTACATTGGGCTAATCAGCCGTAGCCTGCGGTTCGGTTTCGCCTTCTTTTTGTACCTTGTTCAGGCCATTGCGCACTACGGCCAACGAACGCAGCAAGTCCTCTTCCAGGCGGGTCAGCACTTCCAGCACATAGGAGTCGGCGTCGTGGCGTAGGGCGTCGGCGTCGCGGCGGGCGCGCTCCAAAATGTTGTCCGCCCGCTGCTGCGAGGATTGGGTGATGGAGTCCCGTTTGACCAGTTCGTTGGCTTCCTGTTTGGCCAGGCCGCGTATCCGTTCCGCTTCCTCGTGCGCCTGGGCCAGGATGCGATCCTTGTCCGCTTCCACCCGGTTGGCGCGTTTGATCTCTTCGGGAATGGCTACCCGCAGTTGGTCAATGAGGTTGTAAATTTTATCCTCATTGACCAGAAGGTACGCGCTGAGAGGGAAACGGGTACTGTCGTTTAATATTTGTTCGAGGCGATCAACCAGTTGTTGTATGTCCATGTTTCTGCCCTATTCTCGCTGTTAGCTGTCAGGATAGCCTGCGACCTGCCGCCATGTGAGGGTAATTATAGGGGATTTTTGGAAAGAGGAAAACTGCATGGGATATTGCATGTTCATGCAATATCCCATGCAGACGGGACGTATCTCCCCTTTAGCTTAAATGAAGGCATATGGTATAAACTACCGGTATGCAACAGGTGATCAACGGCCGTTACCACATCGCCAACATCCACACCGATCTCATCGGCCAGGGGGCCATGGGCGCTGTGTATCAAGGCATTGACCAGCAGACCGGCGAACCGGTAGCCATCAAGCACCTCAAACCCGAACTACTCGCCGCCAATCCCCGCCAACTTGACCGCTTTGCCCGCGAAGGCGAACTGCTGCGCCAGTTGAACCATCCCAACATCGTCAAAGTGTTAAAGGCTGTGGCAGAGGCCGGGCAGCATTACATCATCATGGAATACGTACAGGGTGGCTCCCTGCGCGATTTGCTGGATCAGCAGCCGCAACTGCCCATACCCCGCGTTTTGAGCATTGCCATAGACGTGGCCGACGCCCTGACGCGCACCCACCGCTTGAACGTCATTCACCGCGACCTGAAACCGGCCAACGTGCTGCTGGCCCAAGATGGCAGCCCACGCCTGACGGACTTTGGTCTGGCCTTTCTGGAAGATGGAGCGAACCTGACGCAATCGGGGGCGCTGGTGGGCACATTGGATTACATTCCGCCGGAAGCGTGCCAGGGCAAGGCGCTGGACCGGCGCATGGACATCTGGTCGTTTGGAGTGATGTTGTTTGAGATGTTGGCCGGGCAACGGCCGTTTACCGGCAGCAACCTCTACGCCACCATCACTGCTATCCTCTCCACCCCCACGCCTGACCTCTTCCGCTTCCGCGCCGACGTGAACGACGCTCTGGCCGACCTGGTCTACCGCATGTTGCAAAAAGACCCGCAGCAGCGCATCCCCAGCAGCCGGTTGGTGGGCGCAGAGCTAGAAGCCATCATGCAGGGGTCAGACATTCGCCCCGCGGCTGCCGTTAACCTGCTGCGTGAACAAATGGCGCTGCCGGACAAACCGCGCTTTGAAACCAGTACCTCAGACAAAACGGCCGTACACCGCCACAATCTGCCGCCCCAAACCATGCCCTGCATTGGCCGCGAGGCCGAACTGGCGACGCTGACCGAATTTGTCGGCGACCCACAAAAGCGGCTGATCAGCATCGTCGGGCCGGGCGGCATGGGCAAGACACGCCTGGCGCTGGCGCTGGCCGAACAGCAGGTGGGGCGCTTTAGCTACGGCGTCTATTTTGCGCCCCTGGCGGCCGCGGCTACCCGCGCCGATATGGTCAACGCCATTGCCGAAGCGGTGGAGTTGAACTTTTATACCGGCGGCAATCCAGAGCAGCAGTTGTTGGACTTCTTACGTGAAAAAGAGACGCTGCTGATTCTGGACAGCGTGGAACATTTGCAGACGAGTGCCGGTTTTTTCACCGACCTGTTACAGGCAGCTACGGCCGTGACCCTCATTCTCACCTCCCGCGAGCGGCTGCGCCTGCGCGAAGAACAGGTCATCGCCCTGGCCGAATGGGAATTTCCGGCGTCGCTGGCCCCCCAGGCTGCGCTGCTGTCTGCGCCAGCACTGTTATTCGCCCAATCGGCGCAGCGGCTGCAATCCAATTTTGAACTGGACGAACACGATTTACCCGCCCTGGCAGACATTTGTCGCGCGGTAGGCGGTACGCCATTGGGCCTGATCTTGGCCGCTACCTGGGTGGAAATGCTGACCATCGCCGAAATTGCCGCCGAGATCAGCGCCAGTCTGGACTTTCTGGAAACAGACATGCGCGATGTGCCCGAACGCCATCGCAGTCTGCGCGCCGTTTTTGACTCTTCCTGGAATTTGCTAAACGAGAGCGAGCGGGATGTATTTATGAAGCTTTCTGTTTTCCAGGGTGGCTTTAGCCGCCAGGCGGCGCAAGAGATTACCGCCGCGTCGCTGCGCGACCTGATGGCGCTGTCCAACCGTTCCTTGCTGCACCGTGACCCCGACGGCCGTTACCACACCCAACGCCTGCTGCAACAATACGCCGCCGAGCAATTGAGCCAGTCACCCGATGCGCACTTTCTGGTGCATGACCAGCACGCCGCCTATTACGCCGACCTGCTGCAAACGCACAACCGGCAAATGAAGGGCAGCGATCAGCAAGCAGCGCTGGCGGAAATGGAACAGGAACAAGACAACCTGCGCGCTGCCTGGGAATGGGCGCTGGGCCAGGGGCAGACGGAACTGCTGCACCAGATGGTAGACGCGCTCTGCCGTTTTTATGATTGGCGCGGCCATTACCAGGAAGGCGACCAGTTTTGCGGCACGGCCGTGCGCCAGCTTACCCGCTCGCTAGACAGCGATAGTGTGCGCCTGTGGGCCAAATTATTGGGTTGGCAGGGCAAATTTAACCTGCTGCTCGGCCGTACCGAAGTGGCCGGGCAGGTGATTGACCAGGGATTGAAGTTGTTGGCCGGTGCTTCACCGGCCGGTTCATCATTGGCCTGGGCCGATACCCGCGCCGAAACCGCCTTCCTGCTGCGCCGCCAGGCGCAATTTTTCCTGATGTCCGGTGGCCGGGAGCAGGCGCGGCAGGCGGGTGGGCAAAGCCTGGAACTGCTGGAAGCACTGGGCGATGCGTGGGGCATGGCTTATACGCTGGACATTTTGGGGCAGGTAGCCTGGAACGTGGGCGCATATGGCGAGGCGCAGCCGCTGTATGAACGCAGCCTGGCCATTCGCCAATCATTGCAAGACCGGCGCGGTACGGCCGATTCCTTGCGGGCGTTGGGGCTGATTGCCCTGTTCCAGGGGCGCATCCCAGACACCATGCGGCTGATGCAGGAGAGCAACGGTATCCGCAAAGAGATTGGTGATGTGGCAGGCACGGCCGTTGGTCTGGCCGACACCGCCACGGCCCATATGATTGCCGGGAACTTCCCGGAAGCGATCAAACTGTTAGATGAAAGCCTCTTGTTTTATACGCAGCTTGGCTACCGGCAGGCGATGGCACATTGGTATACGCTGTTGTCGTTGGCTTGCCTGTCTAATGGCGAATTTGAGCGGGCGCGCCGCCATGCGGAGCGCGGGCGCACCCTGTCCCGCGAGGTGAGTTATAAACGGGGGATTGCCCTGAGTAACTGGATGTTGGGCTGCCTGAGTGTGGCCGTCGGAAATGAGGCCGGGGCCAAGACATTGTTTACGCAAAGCGTGGCCGGTTTCCGGGAGATTAACCAGCAAGACGAACTGGCCTGGGCGCTGGCGGAACTGAGCAAGGTGGAACTGACGTTGGGCAATCCGGTGGCGGCGCAGGCGCAGGTGCTGGAATCGCTGCAAATTGGGGCGCGGCTGAAATCGTTCCTGCCGCTCAATTTCGCCTTGCCGGCCACGGCCGTACTGCTGGCCTGGCGCAGTACGCAAACAGACAACGTGTTGGAAGCCCAACAATTGCAAGAACAGGCGGTGGAACTGTATGCCCTGGCGGCGCGCTACCCTTCGGTGGGCAAGTCGGCTTATCTGGATGGCATCACCGGGGCGCACATTCGGGAGATGACGGCCAATTTACCGGCGGACGTACAACAGGTGGCACAGGAGCGGGGGCAGAAGGGGGATTTGTTCACGGCCGTGCCTGCCCTCATCCAGCAATTATCCACTGTAAGACCCTAAGGGTTTCAGAAAACCCTTAGGGTCTAGAAAGAGTTTATAAGCCGCTCAGGAACTCATTGACCTCGCGTTCCGCTTCGGCGCGCGAACGGCCGTATCGTTCCTGAACCAGGCCCACCAGTTCATCGCGTTTACCGGCGATCCGGGTCAGGTCGTCATCCGTCAGGTCGCCCCACTTCTGGCGCACTTTCCCTTTCACCTGATTCCATTTGCCTTCCAAAATGTCGCTGTTCATCTCGAGTACGTTACTCATGTTTACCTCCGAAAATGATTTACCGGGCCAGTGGTTGAAAGCTGCCATTCGCCTTGTCTGACCCCCACAAAGCGGGGCAACATCTACATTCCCCACTATAACAGCCAGCGCCCGCCTCACCGATATATCGGGGGTATAGGTTGGGGATATACGTTTGTTGTGCCCCGCTCTGTCTATATCTACTTCTATACCTGGCGGTTGTATCGGTGTCTATTCAGGCAGACGGCCGTTGCCCCTAAACTGTAGGCATAACATCAGTTGTATCAGGTAAGTGAGGTAAAAATGACCGAGAAACAGGCATATCAAAGTGAGAAGAACTGCGGTGGTCCAGAAGCCCCTACCAACCGTCAACCATTGCCGGGCAAAGTTGTGTTGCTGGTGGGAAATGACACGGCCGTGATGCACCTGTTGATCGGCCAGTTAGCCCAAAAAGGGGCGGATATTGCTCTCTTGTGCGGGCACATCTCTCTGGAAACCGCACACAAAATCAAAGAGCGTGTGCAATCATACGGCCACGAACTGCTGTTGCTAGAGCAAGAGGAAGGCCATGACGCTTCTCCGGCGCACCTGGTGCAAACGGTCATTACGGAATTAGGACAGCTTGACTTCTTTATTGACCTTTCAGCGCAAAAAAGCGAGCCACCACGTCGCTTTGATGGAAACAGTCAGATGCCCATCCAGACGCCCACGTCTATACGACCACACTGGCAGTTCACTACGGCCGTTCTGAAAGAAATATCTCGTTCCTGACACTATCTGCACAACATCCCCTTGATGAAACTCAGCTTCATCTTGTGCCTTTTGTTACTTATTTTGCTGGCGCATAAAACGGTATAGTGCCTCAGTGGGAGATCTGGTCTGAAGGAGTTAACCATGTCCACCAGCATTCAATTTCATCGGGTAGTTGTGTTGATTCTTATACTCTGCGCCGCTTGCGCGCAAACGAGAACAGAGGAAACCCCAGAGGCGGTAGAGCCGGCTTATCCCGCCGAGGAAACCCCAGATGCCGTAGGGTTGGCTAATCCGGCCTCGGAAAACTGTATTCAGCAGGGTGGGCAGGTGGAAATTCGGCAGGGCGAAGTGGGGGAGTATGGCGTTTGTGTTTGGGGCGACGGCCGTACCTGTGACGAGTGGGCGCTTTATCATGGCGTCTGTGAACAACACCAGGTGCTGCTCGCCTTTTTTGATCGGCTGGCAGCCGGCGAATACGTGGCGGCAGCCGAGCTATACGGCGGCAGCTATGAAATACTCCAGGGCTATAACCCGACCGTTGATCCCGATGATAAGGCTGCCCTCTGGCAAAACGGCTGCCAGGTGAACGGCCTGCAATGTTTACCGGTGCGGATTGCCAATTTCAAAGAGGACACGGCCGTAGGCGAGACCATCTTCACCGTGCAGTTCACCGCGCCGGACGGCAGCCTGTTTGAACGTGGCGCTTGCTGTGGTGATCACCGAACCACACCACCGGAAACGGCGTTTGAATTTCGTGTTATTCGGGCTGAGGATGGTATGTATCGGGTGCTGGATATGCCGGTCTACGTGCCCTGAGATAACCACCTTCTGAAAGAGGGTGATGCGTGACCAGAAAGACCTCACGCATCAGGTCGGTCTCGTAGAGCCAAATTTTTGAGGACAAGATATGAACACACAAAACAACACCGCACTCTGGCTGCGTTGGGTAGGGGCCAATTCATTGGCCGAGGCTGTGGGGCTGGGGCTGACGTTTGCGCTGGATGGCTTGATCATCTGGCAGGTGATGGAAGCCGGAAACGCCTGGGCCGCCCTCGTTGGCATTGTGCTGATGAGCGCGACGGGGGCTATCGAAGGTGGCGTGGTGGGCTGGCTGCAATGGCTGGTGCTGCGTCGCCCCTTCCCGCAGATTGCCCGGCGCGCCTGGATCCGGGCGACCATTATCGGCGCGGTGGTGGCCTGGTTTTTGGGGTCGCTGCCCAGTACGCTCATGGATATGGGGGCGGCGGGTTCGGACACGGCCGTAGCCGAACCCTCGTTGGCAATTGTCCTGCTGCTGGCGGCAGGCATGGGGTTGGTGCTTGGGTTGGTGTTGGCGTTTCCGCAGTGGCGGGTGCTGCGCACGGCCGTGCCCCATGCCTGGGTATGGCTGCCTGCCAACGCCGCCGCCTGGGCGGTGGGAATGCCCATCATCTTCGCCCTCATTGACGTGGCGCAGCGCAGCAGTTCCACGGCCGTCATTATCCTGACCATCTTTGTGGGACTTTTTTTTACCGGCGCGGTAGTTGGCGCGGTGCATGGGCTGGCGCTGGTGTGGCTGGCACGGCCGTCGTCTACCAGGTTGCGCGCCGCCTACTGAGGTCTGCGTGAAAGATGAAAATGTTTTTTGGTGACTCTCAAAAGGTGAATGACATGACAGTACAACTGACAACTGAACAGGTATGGCAGGTGATTGCGAAGGAATTATTTGCCGTAATTGGCATGGTGACGGCGCACCAGGAAGCGCGCACGGTAGGCGTGGTGTACGTGGTGCGTGATCATAAACTGTACATCGGCACGGGCACAGACACCTGGAAAGCGCGGCACATCGCCGCCAACCCACACGTTTCTGTGACCATTCCCATCGCCAAACGCATACCCTTGCTGCCCTGGTTCAAGATACCGGCAGCGACCATCACCTTTGCCGGCGTCGCTCGCGTTTTGGAAGCGGCCGAAACGCCTACCAAACTCTTGCGGGCCGTGTTTCGCGGTCTGGCCGATGATGAGCAGTTTCTGGCGGGTGCCTGCCTGATTGAAGTGACGCCGGAAAAAGAATTTATCACCTATGGCGTGGGCATCCCCTTGATGCAAATGCGCTACCCAGAGAAAGCGCGCGGCCGCGCCCCGGCAGATTCGCCTGTGCCAGAGCTTGAAAGATGAACGACCAGACAGTCCTTAAAGGAGATCCCCTTCCCTGGCTGTTAGAACCAGACGTGGCTAATCCTGGTGTGCGTTATTTGGCCCTGACCGAACTGTTGGGACGGCCGTCTGACGACCCAGAAGTCATGGCCGCCCAACAGGCCGTCATGGACAGCGGCCCGGTACCGGTTATCCTGGCGGCGCAGGCGGACGCCGGTTACTGGGTGAAACCAGGCCCCGGCTACGCGCCCAAGTATCAAAGTACGGTCTGGTCGCTCATCTTTCTGGCGCAGTTGGGCGCCGACGGCCGTGACCCGCGGGTGCGGGCCGGTTGTAACTATGTACTCGATCACGGCCGTTCCCACTATGGTGGGTTTAGCGCTACCGGCAGACCTGACGGCCTGGTCCACTGCCTCCAGGGCAACCTGTGTGCCGCCCTGATTGACCTGGGCTGGCTGGGTGATGAGCGGTTGGATGAGGCGTTGGATTGGCTGGCACGCAGCATCACCGGTGAGGGAATTGCCCCGGCAAAGGAGAAGGATACGGTCGTGCGCTACTATCGCAGCGGTAACAGTGCCCCCGGTTTCGCTTGCGCCGCCAACAACCACCTGCCTTGTGCCTGGGGGGCAGTAAAAGCCATGTTAGCCTTGAGCAAAGTCCCGGCGACAGCCCGCACCCCGGCCATGCAGGCCGCCATTGAGACCGGCGTCGAATTCCTCCTGGGGCGAGACCCGGCGGTGGCCGATTACCCCATGGCTTTTGCCGAAAAACCAAGCCGCAGTTGGTTCCAATTTGGCTATCCCGTATTTTACGTCACCGATGTGCTGCAAAACCTGGAAGTGTTGACCAGTCTGGGGTATGGGCATGACCCCCGCCTGAAACCGGCGCTGGAACTGCTGCGCCGCAAACAAGATACACAGGGGCGCTGGAAGCTGGAATACACCTACAACGGCAAGACCTGGGTTGACGTGGAGCAAAAGGGGAAACCAGGCAAATGGGTTACACTGCGGGCGCTACGTGTCCTCAAAAGGAGCAACACCGGGCATTTAGCGTGAAATACGAAAAGGTTTGTAGTAGGCGATTTATCGCCTGCTGACGGCACTGAAGCGCCTGTTACCACCCATTTGCAAAGGGGAATTGGGCGTAACGGCCGTGTCCGCCAGCTAGTTTTGCCGCACAATGGGCAGCCATACGTCATAAGTTGGTGTGATGATGGGGGGGGTAGCTGTCGGCGCCCTTGTTGCCGTTTCCGTTGGGGGGGGTGTTGGTGTATGCGTGGCTATTGGTGTAGGGCTTGACGTACTGGTGGCTGTGGCTGTTGCTGTCGGTGTGTTTGTTGCCGTCGGCGTATTGGTTGGTGTGGCCGTTGGTGTATTGGTTGGCGACGGCGTTGGCGACTCCGATGGGGAGTCAAATGGGGCGAAGCCGGAAATGTAGGAATGGCCGCTATTGGCAATGTCAATATACTCCCCCGCCAGATAAATTTGGTCACCTGCCTCAATATCATAAATAAATCCCGAAGCGGACAGACTACCCAGAGCGTGTGGGTCCCAATCAGCAACCAGGCCGGTTGTTTTGTCTACGGCCGCAGCATAAAAGCGGGGGCTGCCACCAACGCTGACAAATTCACCCCCCAAATAAACTGTTTCCCCCTGGATGTCAATGGCGCGAACAGCGGCGTTGGCGTTAGGATTCCAATCAGTAAGCAATCCGGTCGCCAACTCTACAGCGGCAATGCGATTTCGCGGTTGGCCGGCGACAAAGAGGAAGTTGCCGCCGAAGTAGACGGTATTGCCATCTATTTCCAGATCACGCACCGTCTCGCTTGGATCAGGATTCCACGGGAGCGCCTGGCCGGTTTGCAAGTCAAGGGCTGCCAATGCGCTGCGCGATTGGCCACCAATATGGGTGAACCCGCCGCCGGCATACAAGATGCCGTTGGCAAGTTCCAGATCATAGACATGATAATTAGCAACAGGATCCCAATCGGTAACCTGACCGGTAGCTCTATTTAGCTCAGCAATACGGAAACGAAAAACATTATGCCCGGCCCTGGTAAACTCTCCGCCAATAAACACACTGTCAGGCGTGAGTACAATTGCCCGCACCAGGGGAGGGAAAATCTCCGGCGGCTGCCACGATGTCAGTTGACCGGTTTGCAGGTCAAACTCGGCCACATAATCGCGTTGTATGCCGTCAATGTGCAGAAATCCCCCGCCGATGAAGAGAGATTGACCATCTACAGCCATAGCTGTGACACTGCCGTTCAGGTTTGGATTCCAATCTGTTGGCTGCCCGGTTTGCAGGTCCAGTGCAGCCAGGAAGGTTCTGGAGACCCCGCCGACACTGGTGAAATGTCCACCAACATACAGTGTCTCCTCGCTCAAGGCTATCACTACCGGGTGCCCCCCGGCATCAGCCCGCCAGGCAGTGGGCTGTGCCGTCACCAGATCAATAGCCGCCAGATGGCGACGTGGTTGTCCGCCGACCAGTGTGAACCATCCTCCCATGTACAGAGTGGAATCGTTGCTGGCAAGCCGGCGCACGGAACCATTCAAGCTGGCGTTCCAGGGTGTGGCCACACCGCTAACCGCATCAATTTCCGCCAGACCGGTGCGGGTTTGCCCGCCAATTTGGGTAAAAGCCCCACCGGCGTATAACATGTCGCCGGTAAAGATGAGGGTATACACGACGCCGTTGGCATTGGGATTCCAGGCCTTGAGTACGCCGCTAGTCAGATCGAAAGCGGCGATACGGTTGCGAGGCTGCCCGGCTATCTGCCCAAAGAATCCACCCACGTAGAGGGTGTCAGCAGAGGCAGCCAGCGCATACACGGTTGAATTGGCGTTTGGGTCCCAGGCAGTTGCCTGCCCGGTGGTGACATCCAGGGCAGCGAGTCTGTTGCGGGTTTGCCCACCGATGCTGGTGAAGAACCCACTGGCATAAACGACGGAGTCGGCAATGAGGATGCTCAGGACACTACTGTTGGCATTGGGATTCCAGGCTGTTGCATTCCCGGTGGTTGTGTCCAGGGCGGCGATATAGTTCCGGCTCTGCCCGCCGATGGTAGTGAAATGTCCCCCTACATAAACTGTTGGTCCGGAAACGGTCAGGATGCTCACGGCCTGATTGGGGGCAGGATTCCAGTTTGGATTAACCGTTTTGTTTGCCAGGATGTGTACCAGATTGGTGCGGGGGATGCCGCCAACGGCCGTAAATTCTCCACCGATGTACCATCCCCCCATTCCATCAGGAACGACGGCCGTCACGGGACCATTGACACGTGGCATTTCTAAATCCACCGCGGCCGTACTGACGTCCACGGCCGCCCCAAAACCCGTTGGTGGGCCAACATAGGTAAAATTGCCGCCGATGTACAGCGTGTCTCCGGTGACAACGGCCGTGTGTACACGCTCATTGGCAACCCACAAACTTTCATCAATGGGAGGTGGTGACACTGCATAGACAAGAAGATGGAGTAAAGCAGTAAAAAAACCAATCAGAATCAGGAGAATGAAAAAATATCTGTACATGGAAACCCCCTTTTGCAGAATCAGATCATTTCTCTTGTCGAGTTTGTAACCGTTCAGACCTGACAGGTTTTTTACCAGTTCAACTTGAAACTTTGCAGGCCAAAAACCTGTCAGGTCTCTTGAGGGGCTGAACGCTTACTCGAGTTTTACTATTTCGCCAGGTTCTTACGAAGAAATTAACCAATGCTTACACCGGGCTTACGTTTGAGTTTCTATTGCCTAACGTTTGTCAACGCTGGTTATGCTTTTTATCACTTCCTCCTCCCATGCAGAAACCTTATAGTTGTTCATGGAACAATCTCACTGTTCTAAATGGAGGTAGATCATGTTTAATCATTTGTTGATTCCTTTGGATGGCTCAGAACTGGCCGAGGCGGCATTGCCCATGGTCCTGGCTATAGCTGAACGATTTGACAGCAAAATTACCCTGCTGCGTGTGGTCAATCCCCCCTATTACGCCAGCGCCGGTCATGATTATGCCGGGTTTAACACTGCTCTACGTCAGGAAGGCGTCGCCTATATTGAAGCCCAACAAAAGAAACTGCAAGAGGCCGGCTTTAACGTTCAGATACGGCTGATGGAAGGGGATTTCATTGCCGATACGATTTTGGACGTGGCCGATATGCTAGAGGTGGATGCCATTGCCATGAGTACCCACGGCCGTGGTGGTATTCGCCGTTGGGTTTTTGGCAGCGTGGCCGATAAGATACTGCAACATGCGCGCATCCCCATCCTGTTGGTGCGGGCCGGCGTGGCCGAAGAAGAGCAGGCGCCCATCATCCTGCCGGCTGTGGAAAGCCCTGAAGAGTTGCGTGCTCGCGCCGATGTGTCGGAGTTAATCAGAAGTGATCGTTAGGCGAAAACGTGGCGCCTGTTTTCGCCCGGATGGGCGTCCTTCTTTATAATCTCTTTGTGACGCCCATTCTCTTGCATACCAAACTGCTGCCGCCGCAGCCACGGCCGTTTTTCGTACACCGTACCCCACTCCTACATACATTGGCAGCCGGCCATCAGGGCAAAGTCACGCTTATTTCTGCCCCGGCTGGATTTGGCAAAACCACGCTGATCGCCCACTTTGTCGCCCACCTGGCAAAACCAAACAGCAGTTGTTGGCTCTCGCTGGATGAGGCCGACAATGACCCCACGCGCTTTTTTAGTTATGTCAACGCCGCCTTACAAACGGCCGTGCCCACCATCGGCCTCACCACTGCCCATCACCTCGCCGCCCCCCAACCGCCACCCCTGGAAACCATCCTGACCTTGTTGTGTAATGAATTCAGTGGCGTCAACGGCCGTATCACCCTCGTCCTTGATGATTATCACCTGATCACCAATCCCGCCATCCACCAGGCCATGGTCTTCTGGCTAGACCACCTGCCGGCCAACCTGCACCTCATCCTCACCACCCGCGCCGATCCGCCGCTGCCGCTGGCCCGCCTGCGGGCGCGCGGCGAACTGGCCGAACTGCGCGCTGCCGATCTGCGTTTTACCACCGAAGAAGCTGCCGCCTTTTTGCACCAGGCATTGGGCATTCGTCTCTCGCTGGCGGATGTGGCTGCCCTGGAGCAGCGCACCGAAGGCTGGATTGCCGGGTTGCAATTGGCCGCGCTTTCCATGCGTGGCCGTGACGATGTGACCGGCTTTATTGAGGTGTTTAGCGGCAGCCATGCCTACGTGCTGGATTATCTGGTAGAGGAGGCGCTGCGGCAGTTGTCGCCGGATGTGCAGCGTTTTTTGCAGGAAACGGCCGTGCTTGACCATCTCAGCGCCCCTTTGTGTACGGCCGTGACCGGCCACGCCGACAGCGCCGCCCTGCTGCGCCAGCTTTACCAATCCAACCTCTTTCTGGAGGCGCTAGACGACCGCCGCGAATGGTTCCGTTTCCACGCCCTGTTCCGTGATGTGCTGCTGGTGCAATTGCAGAATAATCAGCCCAAACGCATCCCGGAACTGCACGGCCGTGCCAGCCGCTGGTACGCCCGGGCCGGGCAAATCGGCCCGGCGCTGCACCACGCCCTGGCGGCCCATGATGATGCGTATGCCGCCCACCTGGTGGAACAACACGCCTGGGCTATCTTCGAGCGCGGCGAAATGCTCATCATTCGCACCTGGCTGGATATGCTGCCACCCACACTGATTCAGTCCCGCCCCTGGCTGGCGCTCATCCAGGCCAGCATTCTGCTGACAACGGGCCAACTGGCGGCGGCGGCCCAGGCCATTACCACCCTGCAAACGCGCCCAGACCTGCCCGCGGACCCAGCTTTTGCCGGCGAATTAGCCCATTTACGCGGCACATTGGCCCGCTTTCAGGGGGACAGCCAGACGGCTGTTAGCTGTGCCCGGCAGGCGCAGGCGCTGCTGCCTGCCGGTCGCAAAAGCTCACACGCGGCGGCGCTGCTTAATCTGGCAATGGCGCATATCGCCCAGGGCGAAACGGCTGCCGCGCGCCAGGCGTTGGCGGAGGCGACGGCCGTTGATCCCCACTCCCAAATTGCCCAGGGCGCCTGGTTGGGGTTGGCCTGGCTTTACGTGCGGCTGGGGCAGCTTGGCGCCGCCGCTCAGACCTACCGGCAGGCGATTGACCAGATGGCTCTTGATGACGGCCGTATTGCCCCAACCAGCGGCGCCGCCTACGTCGGTTTGGCGGAGGTTCTGCTGCTTCGCTACGACCTGGCGGCGGCCCGGGCTGCTTTGGAGATGGGTATTGCCCGGCTGCGTGGCTCCATCGAGCAGATTTTGTTGGCGCTGGCTTACGGCCGTCTGGCGCAAGTGCAGCAGGCATTGGGCAATCCTGAGGCGGCGCGCGCCGCACTTGCGGAAGCTGACGCCTGGCTGGCCGAGCTACGGCTGACCGATTTAGGATTTGGCCGCATTATCGCCGGATACCGGGCCTGGCTGGCGCTGCGGCAGGGCGATTTGCCTGCCGCCATCCATTGGGCCGATACCAGCGGACTGCTGCCGGACATCCAGTTCAGCAGCATCAGTGAACTGCTCTACCCCATTTTGGTGCGGGTACTGCTGGCAAACGGCCGTGCCGCCGCCGCCCAATCTATTCTCGATGTGATGCAAGAGCAGATGACGGCGCGGCAGTGGCCGGGCCAACTGGTTGAGATTTGCTTGCTTCAAGCGTTGGCTCATCACGCACAGCATCGCTCCCAGGAGGCGCGGGCAGCGCTGACCCAGGCGCTTACACTGGCGGCTGCCGAAGGTTGTTTGTTCTGGTTTGTGGATGAGGGCGCGCCGCCGGCCGACTTGTTGGCTCAAGTGGGCGACCCCTTGCTTAACACCGCGTTTGTGCGCCAGGTGCAACAACTGCTGGCCCAACAGACCGCCGCTGCCCGGCCCATGCTGCCGGATGCGCTCAGCGAACGAGAATTGGAAGTGCTGCGCCTGGTTGCGGCCGGCGCGACCAATCAAGAAATAGCCGACCGGCTGGTGATCGCCTTACCCACCGTGAAAAAACACATGAGTAACATCTTCAGCAAGCTCAATGCCGCCAACCGCACCCAGGCCATTGCGCACGGCCGTGAACTGGGCTTTCTCTAACCTTTTCCGTTCGTAGTAACGGCTTTAGCCGGTTCTCGCCTGCCTGCTGTGGCCGGTTTCCAACCGCGCCATTTCCCCGAAATACAACCCCACAATCATCCTTTGGTATACCTCCACCATAACGGCTGTGCTTTATGCTTGCTCCAGAACAAATCACAGGAAAAAAACATGCTATTCTCTATTGTTAGCCGCATCCTCTTATCTATACTGGCACTTATTTTCAGCCTGGGCGCAGCGCTTTTTGTCTCCTACAGCCTGGCCGGGTTTGTCAATCAATGGCCGGTGTTATTGGTGACAGCAGGCCTCGTCCTACTGCTGGTCAGCGGCAGTGCCATCTGGCTGTTGAGCCATAATCGGTGGGTGACGGGATTGGTGGCCGGTGGCTGGTTGCTGGCCACGGCCGTGTTGCTCACCCTTCTCTTTCCGGCCGTTCAGGTCATTTACCGTGCCCCTACGCCACTGCCCAACATGCAGTTCTGGAACCTGCCCACCGGCTCCCGCATTGCCTATACACACGTACCCGCTGTGGGGCAGGCGCAGCCCACGCCCATCATCTTCTTGCACGGTGGGCCGGGTTGGGTCATTCTTCCTGGTGACGTTGCCTTTTATGGCCAGCTTGCCCAGGATGGCTTTGATATTTACCTGTATGATCAGATCGGGTCCGGCCGTTCTGACCGCCTGGCCGATCTGCGCCAGTACAATACCAACCGCCATGTGGCCGATCTGGAAGCCATCCGCCAGGAAATTGGCGCACAGCAACTTATCCTCATCGGCCAATCCTGGGGTAATACCTTGCTGGCCGATTATATGGCCGCCTACCCCGAACATGTTGCCAAAGCCATCTTTTCGTCGCCGGGAGCCATTTGGGATGTTGGCCGCTTCAAAGCCGACTATGCCGGAACGGCGGATATTGCCGGCAATGGCCCCGGTTTGCCGCCGCTGCGTGTGCTGGCGTCCATACTGCTGGTGACACGTAACCCCAACCTGGCGCAGCAATTGGTGCCAGAACATGACCTGATCAGCTTTTTTGGTACCCTACCCGGTAAGAATCAGTTAAGCCAGAATTATTGCCTGGGCGATGAAACCAAAGTGCCAGATATTGAGATACTGGGGGCGAATCAATATGTCAATCGGCTGACCTTTGCCAGCCAGGAAAGTTACCCTGACCCACGCCCGGCGCTGCGCCAGAACCAGACGCCATCCCTCATTATGCGTGGCGTGTGCGAATTTTTGCCCTGGGAAGTGGCTTACGAATACAAACAAACGCTGCCCAATGCCATATTGCTTTCCATTCCCAATGCCGGGCACGCTTTGTATGGCGCACAGCCCGATTTGATTTTGCATGTGATTGAGGCGTTTTTGCTGGAACGGCCGTTGCCCTTGCCACCCTATACCGCCAGCCCATCACAGCCAATCACCGACAGTGCCCTCCCTGGTAAATAAGTGAACCAATTTCAATAAACAAGGAGACGACCATGACCACCGGAACGATTATTTTTTTGAATGGGACATCTAGCTCAGGCAAAAGCAGCATTGCTAAAGCCTTGCAGCAGGTGTTGGACAGCCCGGCCATGCATGTGGAAGTAGACACCTTTGCCCATATGCTGCCGGAGGGATTTCTGGAAACGGCCGATCCCCCGGTGCGCAAGGAGGCCGCCGCCCGCCTCATCAGCGGTTTTCATCAGGCGGTGGCGGCGCTGGCCGCAGCGGGCAACACGATTATCCTGGATCATGTGGTGCCCTCGCCCAAATGGTGGCAGGAGTGTATGACGCTGTTTGCTCCCTATATGCTGCTGACCGTAGGCGTTCACTGCCCGCTGGAAGAGTTGGAGCAGCGCGAAGCGGCCCGTGGCGACCGCCAGCCTGGTCTGGCGCGTATGCAACTGGATCATGTGCATCAGCACGGCCGTTATCAGGTGGATGTGGACACCAGCCAGCTTTCACCCGAAGCCTGCGCCGCCCAGATTCAGTCTGCCCTGCGGCAGCTACCGCACGCCTATTCGTAATTCATCCTTCATAATTCATAATTCTCAAAGGAGTTAACATGATGATCGCAACAGAAAAGACGTTATCCCGGCGCGCACAGGTGGACAGGTGGGCTGTGTTGATTTTTTGTTTGGTGGTGGTAGTGGTTTCGGTTACGGCCGTTTTATTGCTGCCTACCCTGCTGGGGCCGCTGTTGGTCGTGTTTGTGCCGACGGTTACGGCCGTGGGCCTTATTACCCTCACAGCTGGCAAACGAGAGGTGCGCCCGCAGTTGTTTTCCCGCGCCGCCTGGCACATTAGCTTGAAATGGGTGCTGATCCCCCTGGGGCTGGCGCTGCTGCTGCGCCTGGGCGTTAGTTTGTTGGGGGCCGTATGGGGTTATCCCTTCCAGCCGGGGGCGTTATCTCCCTTGTTGGTGATGGCCTTTCTCTTTGCTGCCGGTGAGGAAATTGGGTGGCGCGGTTTTGCCTTGCCCCGTTTGTTAGCTACGGGCAGGTCGCCGCTGGCGGCGGCGCTGCTGCTGGGCCTGCCCTGGGCGCTGCTGCATCTGCCGCTTATCTTGCCCGGCAAACTGTCAGCAGGCACACCGATGCTGGTCCAATTCCTGACGATGATGGCCATGTCGGTGCTGATGACGTGGGCGTACCTGGTTGCCGGGCGCAGTCTGATGGCGGTGGTGCTGCTGCACGGCGGGCAGACTATGTTCGTTTTCCTCAATGATGGCTTATCGCCGGTGGTTTCTGGCTGGTTGATGGTGGCTGTATATGGGACAGCCGCCATCCTCGTTATTCTCCTGACCCGATCTCACCTGGGGGTAGTTACAGATCTTCCAGGGCAGTTAAAAAGCGTAACTTCTCCATAAACTGGGCCGTGCCGCCACCTTCATGTTCGTTGTAGGGGTAGACAATGATTTGTTTGTGCGCTGACGCCAGATGGTTGTAGGCAGCATAAACGGTGGAAGGGGGGCAGATGGCGTCCATTAACCCTGTGGAAAAGAGGGCGGGCGCCTGGATGCGGGCGGCGAAGTTGACGCCATCGAAGTAAGAGAGTGTGTGAAAGACGGTCTCGATCTTGTCGCGGTGGACGGCGCAGTAACGGGTGAGTTCGTTATAGGGCATGGCGTCGGTGATTTCGGTGGCGCGGCGGTAATGGCAGAGGAAGGGCACATCGGGCAGCACGGCCGTGACGCCCTCCGCCAATCCACCTACGGCAATCGTAATACCGCCCCCCTGGCTGCCGCCGGTGAGGATGATGTGCTGGGGGTCTACGGCCGTGTGCGCCCGCGCCGCCTCTATGGCTCGCACCCCATCGGTAAACAGCCGCCGGTAATAATACGTTTCCGGGTGCAAAATCCCTTTGGTCATATAACCGGGGTGGTGGGGATTGCTGCCCACCGGTTCCGGGTCGGCGGTGTCGCCGCCGCGCCAGGTGCTGCCCTGGCCGCGTGTATCCATCACCAGATGCGCATAGCCAGCGGCGCTCCAGCCCAGCCATTCAAATGGCAGGCCGCGTCCACCGCCGTAGCCGATGTATTCCACCACACAGGGCAGCGGTCCGCGGCGTTGACGGGGCAGCAAGAACCACCCTTTCACCGGTTGGCCGCCAAAGCCGTTGAAGGTCACGTCAAACGCCTCCACCGTCTTGAGGCCATAATCCACCGGCTCAAAACGAGCCTCAAGCGGAAACGCGCTGGCTTCGGCCAGCGTCTTTTGCCAGAAAGTATCAAAATCGGCCGGTTCCACGCGGGCAGGTTTATACTGCTCTAGCTCGGCCAGGGGCATGTCTACGAACATAAGGCTTCCTTAGAATTTTGCGTGAAACGTAAAACGTGAGGCGTGAACCGCCTCCGGTCACGCATCACGTTTCACGCTTCACGCTTTTTCATCCAACACCGCAATACCCGGCAGCAATTTGCCTTCCAGCAGTTCCAGGCTGGCGCCGCCGCCGGTGCTGATGTGCGTCATCTGTTCGGCCACGCCTGCTTTCACCACCGCCGCCGCCGAGTCGCCGCCGCCGATGATAATTTGCGCGCCCATGCCGGCCATTTGCGCCAGCATTCGGGCCAGATTGTTGGTGCCCTCGGCAAAACGGTCGAATTCAAAGACACCCATTGGCCCGTTCCAGACGATGAGCCGCGCGCCTTGCAATTCCTGGTTGAACCGTTCCAGTGTGTCCGGGCCGATGTCCAGCGCCATCATATGCACCGGGATGCCCCAGGC
>CAADGU010000519.1 GCA_900696625.1 uncultured Chloroflexota bacterium
GCGGCGGTGCTGACGGAGCAAATGGGTTACACCTTTGTGGGGCAGGAAGGCAGCCGGTACCGGTATCGCGGCGCTTCGGCCGATGGTGGACTGTATGTGGACATTTTGCACCGCCCAGGGCAGCGGCGCGGCAGCTTTGGCGCCGGCTCCATTCACCACATCGCCTTCCGCACGGTGGATGACAGCGAGCAGTTGGAATATCTGCAAACGCTGCGGCAGGCCGGTTTGCAGGTGACGCCGGTGCAAGATCGGCAGTATTTCCACTCCATCTATTTCCGCGAACCGGGCGGCGTGTTGTTTGAAGTTGCCACCGATGCACCCGGCTTTTTGATTGACGAAACGGTAGAAGAGTTAGGTTCACACCTGAAACTGCCCCCCTGGTTTGAACAACACCGGGCGGAGATTGAGCGTGCGCTGCCGCCGGTGACGGTGAATGGGTAATTGAGTAATTGAGTAATTGAGTAATTGGAGCCTCGATTACCTAATTACCCAATTACATCTTCAATGAGGTCAAAATGCACAAGAATTCTAACCCCCATCAGGGGCAGCCGGTGTTGGCGGCGGGTAAACCGTTGGCGGCGGCGCGGGCGGCGATGATTTTGGTACACGGCCGTGGCGGTGACGCTGAAAGTATCCTGGATTTAGCCAATTTATTGGCTCATCCCGATTTTGCTTATCTGGCGCCGCAGGCGGCGGGCAATACCTGGTATCCCTACAGCTTTCTCATGCCTATTCCGCAAAACGAGCCGGGGCTTACTTCCGGGCTGCGGGTGATTGCCGATTTGATCAGCGAGATTGAGGCGGCGGACATTCCGGCGGAGCGGATTGTGTTGGCCGGTTTTTCGCAGGGGGCCTGCCTGGCCTCGGAGTTTGTGGCGCGGCACGCCCGGCGGTATGGCGGGCTGCTGGTGTTCAGCGGCGGTGTGATTGGCCCGCCGGGAACGCCGCGCCATTACGAAGGTTCATTGGCCGATACGCCCGTTTTCCTGGGATGTAGCGATGTTGACCCGCATATTCCGTTGGAACGGGTGCAGGAAACGGCCGTGACCTTTACCACTCTCGGCGCGCACGTGACCACCAAAATTTACCCCCGCATGGGGCATACCATTATTCAAGATGAGATTGAGCAGGCCAGGAACATTGTGAATGGCCTATAGGCAGAAGCCGGGTTTCTCAGAAAAGCCCCGGCTTCTTAAAGAGGTAAACATGCAAAAGATACAAACACAAGGCGTCCACCACATTACCCTGATTGGGGCGGATCGCCAGACTTCGATTGATTTTTGGGAAGGGGTATTGGGGATGCCCTTTGTTTTTGAGCAGCCGAACCTGGATGTGGCATCTGAGAGCCATTTGTACTTTGATCCGGGCGACGGCCGTCTCATTACCGTATTTACTCGTGAAGACCGGGCCGTTGACCCCACGCCCAACCCGGAAGGCATTGGCAATTTGCACCACATTGCTTTCAGCGTCTCCCGCGCTACTTATACCCAGGTGAAAACGCGCTTTGATGAGCGTGGCATCCGCCATTCCGGTGAGGTGGATCGGGGTTTTATGTATTCCATTTATTTCCGTGACCCGTTGGGGCAATTATATGAACTGGCCTCTTACAAGTTTGAGCCGCCGGTGGGGGTGACACATGCGGAAGTGCTGTTTGAAGCGCACAAGCTGCGCACTGAACGTGGTGATTACGCCATTGGTGACGTACACCTGGCCGACGCCATTGAGATTCTGACGCAGCGCACTACCCGTTCCCTATCTGCTGATCGGTCGCCTAAAAATCCGTACAAAGTCCCGGTTCGGCTATGGGATAATGATTGAGCGAAGTACGCCAGATTGGTTCAATCTTCAAGATTGAACCAATCTATTGGCCGTGAACCATTGGGTGATGGTGTGGATCACGGCCGTGACCCCCGCCACCATCACATCCAAACTCATGGAAGGCAAGGGGGGCCTTTTCCCGGCGGTTTGTTGGGGTAATTGTGGCAGGTGGACAAACCCGGCGGGGGTCTTCATCTGGTGTTTGTGGACGTAATGCAGCATCTCGTACATGACCTGGTTGCACAGGAATGTGCCGGCGGAGTAAGAAAGTTGAGCGGGGATGCCAACTTCGGTGAGGGTGTTGACCATTTGCCGGGTAGGCAGCGTGGCAAAATAAGCAGACGGCCCATCGGCCACGATGGGTTTGTCTGTGACCAGATGGCCGCCATTGTCGGAGATGGAGAAGTCGAGCAGGTTAATGGCCACGCGCTCAATGGTCACGGCCGTGACGCCACCCGCTTCTCCCAATGACAAGACCACATCCGGCTGTGCCGAAATGTAGGTGCGAATGAGTGTATCCGGCCCGGCAAACCGTTCTACGGGCAGGATAAGGGTAAGCAATTCCACCCCTTCTATTTCTTTTTCGGCCAGCGCGTGTACCACTTCTTCAGAAGGATTGATCTGGCTGTTAGCAAATGGTTCAAAGCCGGTGATTAGTAGTTTCATTTTGTTACCTATCATTCGTGAGGCGTGCCGGGTGACGAGTGACCCGGCGCCCGGCAACTGATTGCTGTTTAGCGATTACGGTTCCACCGCCAGAGTATCATAAATGCGCCCAGGAACAAGAGGGTGAGACTAATTTGCCATAGCAAGGTAGGGTGTAGGGCAAAACGGGCCAGGCGAAAGGTGTAGCTGCCACTGGTGGGGTGTCCGTCGGTGGACACGGCCGTCCACTGCACGGTGTAGTCGCCAGGTGTTAACGGCGGCATGGTTGCCACCAACATTTGCGGGTTCGTTTCTGCCACTTGGGCCACGATGCCGGTTACCGGCTGGAAATTTTCGGCAAAGAGGAGGATGGTGCTGTCTTCGCTAATCGGTTCGCTGAAGGTCAGGCGAATTTCGGCCGGGGAATGTGTCACGATGCTGCCGGGGGCGGGCACGGCCGTCACCAGTTCGGCGTGGGCGTGGGTGACGGCCGTGCAGATGAACAGGCAAAAAATAGAAACCACCCAGACACCAATGACTGCTTTCATGGCGTATCACTCCAGGCTATCATGGGTCTTCAGGAATTCAGGGAGTTGACAACTTGTGAAGCGGCTCGACGTGAGCTCGCCGAAACGTGAAACGTGAAACGTGACCAGGGAGACATCACGTTGTTTAACAGCGGTTCCAGCGCCAGGCGCAGTTCGCGGGGAGAGAGGGGGCCTTCAAAACGGGCGGCGACACGGCCGTTGCCATCCAACACATAGACCCAGGGTTCCGTCTGCAAGCCCCACTCCGCCATCTCCGGTACGAAAGTTAAATTTTGGAAATCATCATGCACTTCTACATGGATGAAGTTGGCCTGATCGCCCACTTCCTCATAGACCGTCTCCACGCTGTCCAGCACCGGTGTACACCATTTGGTCTGGCACAGCCCCGGCGTGGCAAAGGCGACTACCGTTGGTTTACCCGTCTGCACGGCGTCGGCAATCGTCATCTGGTAAAAAGCCGGGTTGGGGTCATTGCCGGAACTCAGTTTGTGCAGGTCGGGTTCGGTTGCCAGGGTGCGATTTTGGCTGCGTGGGGCGGCTGCGCCAAGGGCAATGGCCTGGCTTTGGGCGACCACTTCCACCAGAAAGGGGGCGGTGATGGTCTGCCCATTTGCCAGAGTGATGGTGGCCGTCAGTCCCCAGATTCCCGGCGTGGGCAGGGGAGGGGTAATGACCCAGTAGGGAATTTCGTAGTCGGTGTAGGGCACGGCCGTGCCCGCCGCCACCGCCTGCCCATTTTCATCGCCAACCAACTGGGCCGCGACCGTTACGTTAGCCACGTTTGCCAGCGGGTCGGGACCATCAAAAATGGCAAAAGAGATGCGGGGTGTGCCCACCACATAATCAAAATTCAGCCGTTGAATCTGGGCAGGTGACACGCTGCTCACCACACCCGTTGGTGTGGCGGGGCGGCCACAAGCTGCCAGCCCCCACAAGGCTAGAACCAAAAACAGGATTTTTTTCATGGGGCAACTGTAGCCAGAGAGGGGAAGGTGTGCAAGGGATGTTTACGGCCGTTTAAGATGACGCCGTGTCCATAACCCGGTTGAGTGTGTCGGCGCCAATTTGCTGGATGAGAAAGTGGGCGATGGTGGCTTTTTGTTCGGCCTGGCTGATGGCCGGGTTGGGTTTGGCCGCTTCACGGACATAGTTTTGGGTGGCTTCGTCGTCTGTTAGCTGGTTGGTGAGGGCGACCAGCCCGTCCAGATCATACTCTTCAACCAAACGGCGGATGAGGGTGTCCTGGCGGGCGGGAGGCGCGGCAGCGGTGGCCAGCACGGCCGTGTCCGGCTGATTCATCGCCTGATCCAACAACAAATTCACGTAGGATTGGCCGCCATTTTCCAGGATCATCAGGGCGATGCTGGTTTTGGCAAAGTGTTCTGGCGCTTTAGGATCAATCAGTTTTTCTAGTGCGTCCAGTTTTTCTTGTTCTTCTTCGGAGGTAAGCGTTTCGCGGGCGGTGATGGTGTAGAGGGCAATGTCATACAGTTCGGCCAGGGTGGGGTAGTATTGCAGCAGCCGGGTCACGGCCGTGCGCCGGTTGTTCATCAATTCCAGGTCAATTTGCCGCCGCGCCAGGTTGGAGAACTGGTCATAGAGCCAGCCCAGGTTGACGGCTACCTCGCCATCTTTGTCTGACCCCACCTGTTTGGCCAGCACAAATCGGGTGCGGATGATGCCCTGAAAGCCAAAGGCCACAATCAGAAACTCCATCAGGAAGCTCATGGGGGAAGTGGTGGCGCGTAGGATAAGCAGGGCGGCAATGGCGGCAAAAACATTAGCAAAAATAAGCACCCAGGCCCAGCGCGTGAGCAGGGCTTCACGAGGATATGTTTTGAAGGTGGAAACTAACTCGGCTACCCCAATTAGCCCACCGACAAAGCCGATGACGAGAAAGGGGGCGAGTACGGCCGTGAAGTGGCGCAAATCCCCCTGAAAAGGCCCCATCCACGTTGGCGCTGCCGGGCCAACCGGCCACACCAGTAGAACGACGACGACAAAGGATAAGAGGATGACCAGCAGCAGCAGAATTTTGGCGCCGATGCTGGCGGATGTGGGGGCGATGTTTTCGGTCATAGGGTCGGGACGTTAGCGTTTGCCGTTGCTGCCGTTGACAAACCCTCTGGCGTTGTTGGTGATGGCTACCAGCCAGCCGTCGGGGCTGTTGCTGTCCTCACGCAGCACCACAAACCCGGCGCTGGACATTTCTTGCAGCATCGTCCGCATATCACCGGGTAATATCCATGTTTCGGCTGCTACCTGGCTGGGACTCATCGCCCCCCGGCTGGCCAACGTGTTTAACACCTTTGTTTCAGTGTCGGTTAGTTCAAATTGAAAACGTTTCATGCCTGAACCTTTTTGGGAGTGTGGTCTAGCTGCCTGGCAGCTAGACCACCATAACAATTGTGTAGATTATAACACAGGGGCACGGCCGTCAGACAACGAGTTATGTCTCGCCTGAATTACACGCTGGCAAAAAACTGCTCTATACTTGGGTGTGTATGGAAATCATCGAAGGCCAGATTCCGGCAGACCCGACATGGCGCGGATTGTTCTTATTAACCAGCGCCGATCAGTTAGGCAAAACATTTGATCTAGGCCTGGCGTTGGCGCGGGCGCATAATGGGTATTTGCTCACGGCCGTGTTCCTGCACAGCGCCATACCACCAGAGATGGCCCAGGCCCGGCAGCTTTTAGCCAGCGCCCGGCAGTCAGCCGGTAGTGAACTGGCCGATTATATTTGCCCACTCATCATCATTAGCACCAATTTTGAAGCCGATTTGAACATATTGGTCAGCGCGGCCCAAGTGGAACTGGTGTTGGCCCATCTAGATGGGACTGTCTGGCATAATCTAAACCAGGTCCCGTGTGCGGTAGCCGCCGTGCGCGGAGATAGAACCAACCTGGAGAACACCGCCAGCAACGATAGACTGCAACACATCTTGATGCCCACCTCTGGTGGGCCGAATACAGCCCACGCCCTGCAATTTCTGCTGCGCATTGCGCCACGCATCAAGATTACTGCTTTGTATATCGCCCGCAGTTACCTGGGGCCGAACGAGGAAGCATTGGGGCGGTCGCGTTTGCGCCAGCTCTTACAATTTGTGGATGCCGGTGATCGCATCGAAAGACAGGTGGTCACGGCCGACACGGTAACAGACGGCATTCTGGCGGCAAGCAGTGATTGTGACCTGGTGATTATTGGTGCTACCAAAGAAAGTTCCATAGACAAGGTGTTATTTGGTGATATACCGGCGGCTGTGGTGCGGCAAAGCAAACGACCGGTAATGATTGTGCGCCAGCCGCAGGCGCGTTTCAGCCATTGGTGGGCGTATCTGTTCTGGTACATGAAGACGCTACTGCCCCATATGGACCTGGTGAAACGCACGGAAGCCTATACCCGGATTCGCCGTGGCGCGCGCCCCGATATTGACTTTTATATGCTCATTTCCCTCTCGGCCATTATTGCGGCCTTTGGTCTGATGAGTAACAGTGCCGCGGTGGTGATTGGGGCTATGTTGGTAGCGCCGTTGATGTCGCCCATTGTGGGAATGGGCATGGCGGTGGTGTTGGGTGACGCTCGTTTCTTGCGCCTGACGACGGCGGCCGTAGCCAAAGGGGCATTGCTGGCGATAGGGGTGGGGATGTTGGCCGGTTTGTTGTTGGTACTTATGCGCCTGCCGTTGACGCCGGAGTTGTTGGCTCGGACACGGCCGTCACTGCTCGATCTGGGTATTGCCCTCTTTTCTGGCCTGGCTGCTGCTTACGCGCTCAGCCGGTCGGATGCGGCCGGGGCGCTGCCGGGTGTAGCCATTGCTGCTGCCCTGGTGCCACCGTTGGCGACGGTCGGTATTACCTTTGCCGCCGGTTATTTTTGGGAATCGTTGGGCGCGCTGCTGCTGTTTGTCACCAATCTGGTCTCTATCAGTTCGGCGACAGCGTTGATGTTCCTGGTGTTAGGCTTTCGGCCGGCGCGTAATCAGAAAGCACGGCGCGCCGTGCAGATGCGCAGCGTTCGGGTGGAACTGCTCTCGTTGGCCACTGTCATTATTCTTTTGAGTGTGTTGACCGTTGAACTGGCCAAGGTGCAAACACGGGAAGCACGTATTATCGAAGTGACGACCGCAGCTGTTGAAGACGAGACCATCATTGGCGGGTCAGTAGCAGAACTGGAATATGATTTTGTTTTGGATGATAGTGGGCATGAACTATTGCGGATGGATGTGGTGGTGCGCTCAACGCACGAGGTGTCGCATAGACAGGTGGAACGTTTACAACAAGAGATTGGCACGGCGCTGCAAAATGAGGGAATTGCCCGGCAGATCGCACTGACGCTGTCGGTGATACGGGTAACAGAGCTTGACCCCTTGATTCCGCCAACCGCCACTCCCACCCCTGAACCGACCCCCATTCTGACGCCTGATGGCACACCGACGCCGGTCACGGCCGTTGCCTGCAAACTTGCCGGGAGTGGGTGCTTATGGTAGCATTCTGTGGTCGTAGCACTTTATGCTCATGGCGGGTGTAGCGTAGCGGTTAACGCGTCTGGTTGTGGCCCAGAAGACCGTGGGTTCAAATCCCACCACTCGCCCAGACCTGATTGGGAAACAGTAATCGGTAATCGGTTATCGGTGGTTCGGTTCACTGATAACCGATTGCTGTTTACTGATTATCGGCATCAGCGCCCGTAGCTCAATGGACAGAGTAACTGACTTCGAATCAGGCGGTTGGGGGTTCGAGTCCCTCCGGGCGCACTGAGAAATTGCCTTCGGGACTGCTTTGGCGGTTTGCGCTTTTTTTCACTTTCGTTATAATCCCCACGTTTTGCTGCCGGGTTTCTCTGACGACCAGATGTAAAAGGTGAGACTCGGCTGTTCACTAAGTTTTTTATCAATCAAACACATACCCGGATTGTGACAGGTGTGCTTATGCCATACCGATAACTGGCCCGTTTGCTGGTTGGTGAAAGTGTGGAGGCCACATAAGTCTTGTAACAGTGTGAGGGGTATGGATGGAGCGGCGGTTTTGGTCGGCTGGCGCTCAAAAAAACAACGATAAGGAGAATTACCCCATGGCCATTGTTTCAATGAAGGCCCTCCTGGAAACAGGCGTGCATTTCGGTCACCGTACCCGTCGTTGGAATCCGAAGATGAAACCCTACATCTTCACCGAACGCAACGGCATTCACATCCTCGATCTGCAACAAACGATTGTGATGATTGAAGATGCCTATAACCTGATCCGTGACACGGTTGCACAGGGTGGCGCGGTCTTGTTTGTGGGCACCAAGCGGCAGGCGCAGGATACCATTTCCAGCGAGGCTTCGCGCGGAATGCAGCCATACGTGAACCAACGCTGGTTGGGGGGCACGCTGACAAATTGGCAGACCATTCGTCGCCGGATTGATTACTTGAAAAAGCTGGAAGCCCGGCGGGATGCCGGCGAGTTTGCCGCTTTGAAAAAGCGCGAACGGCTGCACGTGGAACACGAAATTGAGAAGTTGAATTTGCGTCTGGGTGGTGTGCGGAATATGCGCGATCTGCCCGATTTGCTCTTTATTATTGATGTGAACCATGAGGAAACGGCCGTGCGCGAGGCCAACAAACTCGGTATTCCCATTGTGGCGTTAGTGGATACCAATTGCGATCCCGACCCCATTGATTACCTCATCCCTTCCAATGATGACGCCATTCGGGCTATTAAGCTGATTGCCGGCAAAATGGCGGACGCGGCATTAGAAGGTCTGGCGATGCGCAAAGAAACAATGGGTGAAGATTACGACGAACGTGCCTACGAAACTTCCTTTGATGGTATGGAAGATGTGGATGATGAAGTCTTGTTAGGTGAGTCTACTTTAGCCAAAATGCGCCAGGCAGCTGAAGCGTTTGATGACGAGGATGAAGACGACATTGCCTTAGACAATTCCGATGATGGCATTGAAGAGTAAGATGGTCGGGGGAACGGCCGTGTTACCCTACTAAATTTGGAGACTAAACAGAAGGTATGGCCATAACAACTGCACAAATAAAAGAACTGCGCGAGGCAACAGGCGCAGGTGTACTGGAAGCGAAAAAAGCGCTGGAATCTACTAACGGTGATTTTGACAAAGCCGTAGACTTGCTGCGGGAAAAAGGCGCCGCCCGCGCCGCCAAACGAGCCGAACGCGCTGCCAGCGAAGGTATCATTGAATTGTATGCCCATCCCGGCAACCGTGTTGGCGTCATGTTGGAACTTAACTGCGAGACCGATTTTGTCGGCCGTAACGAAGAGTTCCGCAACCTGGCGCATGACCTGGCGCTGCATATTGCGGCCATGGGGCCACGCTACCTGACCCGCGAAGAAGTGCCCCAGACCGAACTGGATCGGGAACTCGATGTGCTGCGCGCCCAGGCTAAAGCCGAGGGCAAACCGGACAATATCGTGGAGAAAATAGTTCAGGGACGCCTGACCAAGTTCTATGAAGAGTTTTGTCTACTGGAACAGCCGTTTGTGAAAGACGACAGCATCAAGATCAGCGACATGATCACGGATGTGATTCGCAAAACGGGTGAAAACATAATCATCCGTCGTTTTGCCCGCTATGAGTTGGGCGAATCGCTCGATTAGCCGGTGGAAAAGTTGGGGGCGTTCGCAAGAGCGCCCCTAATTTTTACCAATATCCTCAATGTGCCCTTGGGGGACTTCGTATGAACCTGTTATTGGGTAATTGAGTAATTGAGAGGACGCTTTTCCAAGTTACCCAATTACTTAATTACTCACTTTAGCGGAGTCAAATTCACATGACATCAATTCAGTATAGGCGAGTGTTGTTAAAGATGGGTGGGGAAGCGTTGTCTGGCCCTTCTGGGTTTGGTATTGATCCTGTGCGCGCCACGCAGGTTGCCCAGATTGTGAAGGATGTTTATGATTTGGGGGTGCAGGTAGCACTGGTGATTGGGGGTGGTAATTTGTGGCGTGGTTCCGTAGGTAGTGCTATGGGCATGGAACGGGCGTCGGCTGACCACATTGGCATGATTGCAACGGTGATGAATGCGTTGGCCTTGCAGGATGCGCTGGAGAGGAAAGGTATTGCCACCCGTGTACAAACAGCTATTGAAATGCGCACCATTGCCGAACCATATATTCGTTTACGCGCCATACGCCATTTGGAAAAGGGCCGCGTGGTTATTTTTGGGGCCGGCACAGGAAATCCTTATTTTACAACGGATTCAGCCGGCGCGCTGCGGGCCATGGAGATCAATGCGGATGTGTTGATCAAGGCAACGAAGGTGGGCGCAATTTATGATGATGACCCGGAGAAGAACCCACAGGCGCGCCGTTTTGATAAAATTTCGTACATTGACTTTTTGAATCTGCGGTTGAAGGTGATGGACAGCACGGCCGTTTCGCTGTGTATGGACAATGACCTGCCGATTGTTGTGTTGAATTTTTGGCAGCAGGACAGCGTGAAACGATTCCTGCGGGGCGAGGATATTGGCACGACCATCACCAACTTGTAAGGCGTTGCTCCCGGCGCAGGAAGGATGCCCTTCATCATTCATCCTTCATCATTCATAATTCTTTTAGGAGGAGGACGAGATGATACGCGAAGTATTAGCGGAAACGGAATCAAGAATGCAAGGCGCTATTACCTCATTGGAAGCCGATTTAAGCGGGTTTCGTACCGGGCGCGCTTCCCCTCATTTGGTGGACAAAATTGTCGTGGAGATGTATGGGACAGAACTGCCGCTGAACCAGATGGCAGTTATTTCGGTGCCAGAACCACAGCAGTTGGCGATACGGCCGTATGACGCCACTTCCATCTCCGCCATTGAAAAAGCTATTATGCGCTCTGACCTGGGCATTATGCCCAATAATGACGGCAAAATCATCCGCCTCAATTTGCCGCGCCTGACGGAAGAACGGCGGCGGGATTTAAGCAAATTAGCCCATAAACGAGTGGAAGAAGCTAAAGTTGCGGTGCGTAATGTGCGCCGCGATGCCCTGAACGATTTCCGGGATATGAAAAACGAATCTATGATTACTGAAGATGAGTTTCACCGCAGCCAGGATGACTTACAAGCCTTAACCGACCGGTATGTGAAAAACATTGATGAAATCGGCGAGAACAAAATCGCCGAGATCATGGAAGTATAAAATCACATGGCCGAGCGCAATGCCCCTCTGGATTTATCCGGCCTGGCGATTCCCACGCATGTGGCCATTATCATGGATGGCAACGGCCGTTGGGCTAAAAAGCGTGGCCTGCCGCGCCAGGCCGGCCACCGGGCCGGTGCGGAAAACCTGCGCCGCATCATCAACGCCTGTGTCGAATTCAAGATTAAAATCCTCACCATTTACGCCTTTTCCACCGAAAATTGGGGTCGCCCAGAAATGGAAGTACGCGGCCTGATGAAAATCATCTCCCGCGTCATTGACCAGGAACTCAAAGATTTACACGCCCAGGGCGTCTGTCTGCACCATCTTGGCTCGATGAGCGGTGTGGCGCCCAGCCTGCAAGAAAAAGTGCATCGCGCCCTGGAACTCACCAAAAATAATGACCGGCTTATCCTGAATGTGGCCTTTAACTATGGCGGCCGGGCGGAAATTTTGCAGGCGGTGAAACAAATTCTAGCGGACAACGTGGCCCCCGATGACCTGAGCGAAGATTTATTTAGCTCTTACCTCTTTACACGGGGTCTGCCGGACCCTGACCTGGTCATTCGCACCAGCGGCGAACTGCGCATCAGCAACTTTCTCATCTGGCAGGCGGCCTATTCAGAGTTTTACCCCACGCCAACTTATTGGCCGGATTTCGGCCGTGAGAATTTGTATGAGGCGATCCTGGCTTTTAACCAGCGGGAACGTCGCTTTGGCCTGGTCACAGAATCGCCAGTGTAAGCCCTATGTTCCTGCAACGTGCTGCTGTCGCTCTTATTTTTGGCCCGCTGGCTCTGGCGCTGATTTATTTCGGCGACCGGATGGGTGGGCTGGTGTACTTTGTGCCGTTTGCCATTTTGTTGGCGTTGGCGACGGCGGAGTATGTGCAGTTGACGCGCCATTTGGGCTGGCATGTGTCCATCTGGCTGCTGCTGCCGTTGGTGATTGCCCAGTGGGTTGTGGCGCAATGGGGTGAACCGGCCTGGGTGGGGCCGTCATTCCTCGTCAGCATGTTGTTTATGCTGACGGCCGTACTCTACTCCTACGAAAAACAAAGCAGCCAGACCGTTGCCGTAGATTGGATGGCTTACATGGGCGGCTTTTTGCTGCTGGGCTGGTTGGGCAGCCACTTTTTCTCCTTGCGTGGTATCCCGTATTATGCCTGGCAGTGGACGATGCTGGCGATGCTTACCACCTGGATAGCTGATTCCGGCGCTTACCTGGTGGGCAAGTTTGTGGCCGGTAAATATGTCTTAGGCAAACATCAACTGTCGCCCCGCCTCAGCCCAAACAAAACAGTCGAAGGTTTTTTTGGTGGGTTGGTGTTGGGCACATTTTTTACCGTGTTGATTGGTTATTTCCTGCAACTACCTTTGTGGCCCCTGGTGATTTTGGGACTGCTGATCACCATTTTAGGGCCGTTGGGCGACTTAAGCATTTCCCTGCTAAAACGCGAAGCCGGGGTAAAAGATTCCGGCAATTTGCTGCCTGGGCATGGCGGTGCTTTAGATCGGGTGGATACCCTGTTATGGGCAGTCACCATCGCCTACTACCTGGCGCTCTACCTGCCACCGCTTTCCTGATTGAGATGGTCTGGTGTATGGCGTATAATACGGCCGTACACGCTTATTCCCACAACCAATTTACCCACATTCCCATCTGAACCGGAGATGCAATTCATGTCCAAAATCATCACAATTGAACGCTTCATCCTCGATCATCAGCCTGATTATGCCCGGGGTGAATTTACAAATCTGTTGTATGACATTGCGCTGGCAGCTAAAGTGATTGCGCATAAAACGAATCGTGCCGGCCTGGTAGATATTTTGGGGCGGGCTGGCGCTGTGAACATCCAGGGCGAAATTCAGCAAAAACTGGATGTGTTCGCCGACGATATTATTTTCCGCATCTGTGATCATACCGGGCGCCTTTGTGTGATGGCCTCAGAAGAGCGTGAGGAGATTATCCCGATCCCTGAACCGTACAAAAAAGGTTCCTACGTACTGGTGTATGATCCCCTGGACGGCTCTTCAAACATTGACGTCAACGTGAGCATTGGCACCATCTTTGGCGTTTATCGCTGCAAAAATTGGGAAAATCGGGGCCGCCTGGAAGATGTGTTGCAGCCCGCCCGCAATCTGGTCGCCGCCGGTTATGTACTCTATGGTTCCAGCACGATGCTGGTATATACCACCGGGCAGGGTGTTCATGGCTTTACGCTTGATCCTGAATTGGGCGAGTTTTTGCTTTCGCACGAAAATATGCGCCTGCCTGAACCGCCTGGGTATTACAGCGTGAACAGCTCGTATTATGAATCATGGTCGCCGCAAATTCAGCAGTATGCGCGATGGTTGCAAGGGCTGGATGGCTCTAACGCGCCCAAAATGTCGGCGCGGTATATTGGCTCACTGGTAGCTGACATTCATCGCAACCTGATGCGCGGTGGTATCTTTTGTTATCCGGCAGAGAGAGGCAAACCACATGGCAAAATACGGCTGCTGTATGAAGCCGGCCCACTGGCGTTTATGATTGAACAGGCAGGTGGGTATGCGTCAGACGGCCGTCGTAACGTTTTGGATATTGAACCCACCGATTTGCACCAACGTACCCCCTTTTATATTGGTAATCGGTCGCTGGTGCATAAGGCAGAATATTACGTTGAACAGGAAATTGACTTGACCAGGGATGCATGATATACTCCGCCTGCCCATAAAGTGGATACCAAAAGCTCCCTGTAATGATTTGACTACCAACTACTCAGGAGAGAAACGCACGGTTGAGCCTGCGTGTAATTTCCCCCAAATGACAAGCAATTTTACACTGATATTGATGTACTCATAACCCACACAGGTATCAGGTATACCTGGGTCATATTTTTGAATATGCCATTGGAGCAACAGCCCCAACCGTTTACCAAATAAGGTTACAACAAGTGGATGCCTGTTTCTGGCTGTTGTCTGTTTCCTGTAATGGACGGCCGTTTAGAACCTCGCAGCAGTCGCGTTTAGCATAATCTGTCAGGATAGACCTCAACTTGAAGGAGAATTACAGAGAATATGTCTCTCGGAGAAAGCCAAATGGATATTGGAGAACTTGAAACAAAAAAAATAGGTGAATTGCGCGATATTGCCAGAGAAATGGAGATTTCCGGTTTCAGCACTATGAAGAAGCATGGCCTCATCTTTGAAATTTTGAAGGCCAATTCAGCCAATCAAGGTTTTGATTTTCGTGGTGGTGTACTGGAAATAATCGAAGACGACAAACAGGCGATGGGTTTTTTGCGTGGCAAAAATTACCTGCCGGGGCCAGATGATATTTACGTATCTAATTCCCAGATTCGTCGTCTGGCGCTGCGCAATGGCGATATGGTTTTAGGTCAGGTACGTGTACCCAAAGAAAATGAAAAATACTATAGTTTGCTGCGGGTAGAAGCTGTCAATGGTGGCAGCCCGGAATTGGCAAAGAAAAGAATCCGTTACGAAGACCTGACTCCTATTTTCCCTGATCAGAAGTTAAAGCTGGAAACAAAACCCAATATCCTCTCTACGCGCCTGATGGACCTGGTAGCGCCTATTGGACGGGGACAACGTGGTTTGATTGTTTCGCCGCCAAAGGCCGGTAAAACGACCGTCTTGAAAGAAATCGCCAACGGTATATCTGAAAATTATCCAGATGTTCATTTGATGGTGGTGCTGATTGGTGAACGGCCAGAAGAAGTGACCGATATGGATCGTTCCATTGATGGCGAAGTCATCAGCTCTACTTTTGATGAACCGGTGAAGCAGCATTGCAAAGTGGCCGAAATGGCCTTAGAGCGGGCTAAACGCCTGGTAGAAAGTGACCGGGATGTAGTACTGCTGTTAGACTCCATTACTCGTCTGGCGCGGGCTTATAACCTGACGGTACAGCCCAGCGGGCGTACCCTCTCCGGTGGTCTTGATCCCACGGCGCTCTACCCACCCAAACGGTTCTTTGGTACGGCTCGTAACCTGGAAGAAGGCGCCAGCCTGACCATTATTGCCACCTGTCTGGTGGACACCGGCAGCCGGATGGATGACGTGATTTACGAGGAGTTTAAGGGGACGGGTAATATGGAACTGCTCCTCAGCCGTCGTTTGCAAGAACGCCGCATCTTCCCGGCCTTTGACATTGAACGTTCTAGCACCCGGCGCGAAGATTTGCTGTTGTCCGGTGATGAATTGCAGCGGGTGTATACCATGCGCCGTATGTTGGGGCATTTGATGGATACACCGGGTTACGACATCAGCAGCGCCACCGCCGCCGTTTTGCAGCAAATGCGCAACACACGCACCAATTATGAATTCTTAGAGACACTGACGCGGGATATGATGTAAAACAAAAAACCGGGCTTTTGCAAAAAGCCCGGTTTTTGTCTGAGCAGAGGTTTAGAATACGGGCCGTTTTAACGGCCCGTTTTTGTTGTTTAGGGGCGGTGTGGTAGCATTTTGTCCGTTGGAGATGGATTGGTGGAAAAGAAACGCGATTTGTGGCAGCGGTTTAGCGGATATCTGGTGGTAGCAGCGGGCATTTTGTTGTTGATCGCTGTGGTGCAGGTGTTGGGACTAAATGAATTGGTAGCTGCCGGGCAGGGGAGTGGGGTCACGGCCGTTACCCTCACCATTGAACCGGTAAGTGACATTGCGGTGGCTACGGCCGTTACGCTTACCAATAACCTCGCCATCGCACCCTTACCCGTCCTGCACGACAACAGCCTGGCCCCCGTGCCCAACCCGCACACCTATCAGGCCAAAATGCCCACCCATAACTTCAAAATCCATGTCGTCACCGACTTTGATACGCCCAACTCCATTGCCCTGCAATATGGCATCTCCGCGGACACTATCATTGGTGGTAACGCCAACATCAGCCGCGAATCCAACCTGCTGCAAACCGGCGCGGAGTTGATTATTTTGCCTGTAGATGGCGTGCTGCATACCGTCAAACCGGGCGAAACGCTGGATGCCATTGCTGCCTTATATGGCGTGTCGGTGGCTGATATTATTGGATTTCCTTCCAATAATCTGGAAGCCCCTTTTCTACGACTCATACCAGATTCACAGTTGGTGATCCCCGGCGCGTCTCTGGGGCAGTTCACGTTCAGAGCGCCTAAATCGGTGGGTAATAGTGGCGGCGCGCAGCAGTGGGCAGTCGTGGGCACCGGCGCCTATATCTGGCCGGTGAGCGGCCGTTGCCTTACCAGTTACTATTCTGGCTTCCACCCCGGCATTGATGTTTCGATGGCCGAAGGTTCACCCGTTTACGCCGCGGATACCGGCACCGTCACCTATGCTGCCTATGCCGCCGGCATTTATTACGACTACGGCAACCTGATTGTGATCAATCATGGCAATGGCTATGAAACCTTTTACGCCCACCTCAGCGGTATCAACGTTTACCCCGGCCAGATTGTGTACCAGGGGGATTACATTGGCGCTACCGGCAATACCGGTCGTTCCTCTGGGCCACACCTCCACTTTGAAATCCGCAGCAACGATTACGGCCAAAATCCGTTGAACCGGCTGGCGGGGCCGGTGCGGTCGTGTTCGTGATGCGTGACCGATAATCTGTACTCCGTAACTTGTGACCCGAAGTCCGATTACCGATTACCGATTACCGATTACCGAATTCGGGAGCACCTCTATGGATTATTCTTCAAATTTTTGGAAACGCGCCGGTGGGTACACGTTATTGCTCTGCGTTGGGCTGGCGCTGTTTGCCGGGTGGCGGACGGTGAGTGGGGCGGAAGGTACGGCCGTACCTGCCATCACCACCCCCACACCGGTTGTAATGGGCACGGCCGTAGCCGATACCCCCCTTACCCCATCGGCCGACAACGTACCCGTGCTGACCGATAACAGCCTGGCCCCCGCTCCCTATCCCCACACCTACCAGGGCAAACTGCCCGAACACAACTACGAAACTTACGTTGTCGAACGCGGCGACACACCGGTGGGCATTGCCGAACGCTTTGGCATCAAAACCGAAACCATCCTCGGCGGCAATCCCAAACTGAGCCAGGAATCCAGTTTGCTGCAAACGGGTGTGGAACTGATTATCCTGCCCATTGACGGCGTACTGCACGATGTTCAGCCAGGCGACACATTGGAAAGCCTGGTCAACCTGTACGGCATCCCTGCCGAACAAATTATTGCTTACGCTTCGAACAACCTGGAATTCCCCTACCGGCTCTACCCGGACACCAAAATCATGATACCCGGTGCGGTACGTGAGGTGTTTGTGTGGACGCCGCCCACGCTGGAGTCGGTGCGGGGTACGGGCAGCGGCGTACAACCGCTCGTTGTTGGCACCGGCAGTTTCATTTTTCCCGTCAACTCGCGCAACTTCACCCAGCAGTTCTGGTATGGGCATCCTGGTGTAGACATTGGCCTGGCGGAGGGTTCGGCCGTGTATGCCGCCGACACCGGCACCGTCACTTATGCCGGCTGGAACATTTACGGCTACGGCAACCTCATTGTGGTCAATCATGGCAATGGCTATGAAACTTTCTATGGCCATCTGAGCGGCTTCAACGTCGTTCCCGGCCAGATTGTGACCAAAGGCCAGGTCATTGGCGCGTCTGGCAATACCGGCAACTCCTCCGGCCCCCATCTCCATTTTGAAATCCGCATCAACGGCAATCGGGACAACCCCTGTTGGTATGTGGGCTGCTAGATGTCATAGACGTTCGTAGTAGGCGATTCATCGCCTTCTGACGCCACTGAAGTGCCTACTACGAACGGTTTTCATTTAGAGTCAGGTTTAGCAATTCGCCAGCAGTACCTTTTCGTGTGATCATGTACTGGTGACATCTCCCCCAAGTAGCGGAGATAAATATCCCCCGACCAGCCGATGTAGTCGGAGCCAGTTCGTTGTAGCTTTAACAGATGGTCCCCTTATTCTTAGCCGATTAAAGAGGTCAGCTTAAAACTTGACCCAGGGGCGTCAATCTATGCTTTCAGCCTTTATGCGGTTCACACGGCCTCATACGATTATTGCCACCACGATTCAGGTAGTGTCCCTGTTCTTGATTGCCGGTGGCAGCCAGGTATTGGCGCCAACCAGCCTGGGTCCCGTGTTGCTTACGCTTTTCACTTGTCTTGCCCTCAATATCTACATTGTTGGGCTGAACCAAATCACCGATGCGGAGATTGACCGCATCAACAAGCCGCATCTGCCTCTGGCGTCTTTAGAGATGTCCATGCGTCAGGGCTGGATTGTGGTGGCGTTGATGGGTTTGGTGGCGTTGGCAGGGAGCCTGATGGCTGGTCCCTATCTGCTGGCGACGGTCTCTACTATCATGTTCATCGGCACGATTTACTCCATACCGCCGCTGCGGCTCAAGCGTTTCTCGTTCTGGGCGGCCATGTGCATTGCTTTGGCGCGGGGCGTCATTGCCAACGTAGGGGTCGCTTTGCACTACAACCATGTTTTTGGCGGACTTGGGAATTTTTCCCCGGCGACCCTGGTGGTGATGGCCGCGTTTTTCTTTGGCTTCGGTCTGGTAATTGCGATCTATAAAGATATTCCCGACCTGGTGGGCGACGAGATCCATGGCATCCAAACCTTCACGGTGAAATTAGGGGCCAGGCGCGCGTTTGCTCTGGGGCGTCTCATTTTGACGATTGGCTATGTTGGCGTCATGCTCGTGGCAGTTTCCCACCTGCCACAGCCAGATGGTGTCCTGCTGCTGGTGGCCCAGGTGGTGGCGTTGGCTCTGTTCTTGTTTATCAGCGGTCGTGTTGATCCGCGCCGGAAAAGTTCCATTGCCCATTTTTACATGTTTCTGTGGGGCTTGTTTTACGCGCAATACATCGTCCTTAGTGTGTATCAGATTACGAAAGGGTTCGCTTAAAGGATGAGTCGGTCAATACAGACTATTGGCGTGTCGCGGTTTTTTAGGCGCATTGGCTATTTTGTACGCCTGGGACGGCCGTTGCACCTGGCCGGCGGGTTCGTATTCAGTGGGTTGGGTATCGCGGTGGCCCTGTTTTTGGGGGTGTCCATCAATTGGACGGCAGCTATCTGGTGCCAGCTTGTCATCACAGCCACCCAGTTAATGACCCACTACAGCAATGACTATTTCGACCAGGACGCCGATGCCGTCGCCCTCACACCTACTCGTTGGGCCAGTGGCAGCCGCATCTTGCCCGAAGGGCTGCTGCCACCACACGTCGCGCTCATAGCGGCCCTGGTTTGTGGCGGACTGGCTTTGGCGGCAACGGCCGTTCTGGTCACCATGGTGCAATCCCCATTCTGGACACTTTGTCTGCTGCTGTTGTCCATCTTTCTGGCCTGGGCTTACAGTTCGCCGCCGCTCTGGCTGAACCGGCGTGGACTGGGCGAGATCTCCGCCGCCCTGCTGGTACCGGGATTGACAACGCTGCTTAATTTTCAGGTGCAAACGGGGCAGATGGCGCTGCTGCCGCTACTGGCTGTTGTGCCTCTCTGTTTTTTCCAGTTTGCCATGCTGCTCAGCGTCAACTTCCCGGATGCGGCCGGTGATGTGCTGGTGAACAAACGCACCCTGGTGGTGATTTACGGCCCGAAACGAACGGCGACCTGGTTTGGGGCGGCGTTGGTGTGTCCTTACTTGCTGCTGCCGCTGCTTATCTGGCTGGGCTTGCCGGTGGCCGTGGCTTTCGCCATTCTGTTGACCCTGCCCATTTCTGCCGCACAAGTCTGGCGCATTCGTCGTGGTGATGCCACAGATCCGGCTCGTTGGGAAGCATTGGCTTTTTGGAGTATGGGATTATTGATGGCTACGGCCGTGTTGGAAACGGCCGTATTTCTGCTTTTGCGCGGGGCCTAAGGTAGTTTCATTACGCGACGGGTTCGGCTATGAGTAGGGGGATGATGCGATCCGTTTTGTTCTGATACTCTTGATAAGGGGGAAATGCTTCTACCGCGATAGCCCAGAGTCGTTCTCTCTCGGCTGAATCTACTACTTCACGAACGCGCATCGTAAATACTTCAGTCTTGTCGCGGATTTCAACGTTCGGATCCGCCTTCAAATTGTGATACCAATGCGGATGCGTGGGTGCGCCACCCTGGGATGCCACCAAGATATAGTTATTTCCGTCCGCCACTCGCATTAAGGGGGTCTTGCGTATCGCCCCTGTTTTCCACCCTCTATTTGTGACAATGATGACGGGCAGCCCCGTGTCCCTTAAGGTCAAACCCGCCGTGCCGCCGCTGCCTTCATAGAGTTCAACTTGCTCTGCCACCCACTGCCGGGGGCTAGGTACATATTCGCTCACAATGACCTCCAATGTTCTGCTTCAGGTATGCCAACTCATGGGCACAAACCTGTGAAAGATTCCAACGAATACCATCGTGAGTATGCCATATCCCCCTTTCCTGTCAACAACATGATCAAATTCTATTGCGGGCGCTTGAGGAATGGAGGGGAAACAAGGGGGTATTCTGTTTCAGGGAGGGGGTACGGCCGTTGCCCCAAACCCCTTTTCTCTATCACAACTACTTCCCTAACCCCAACTTCAGCGGGCGGCGGGCCGGTCAAAGACCTTAATCAAATGGAACAAATCAAACGAGCCTGCTCTCGCCGTTCCGCTGAAAGCCTTGTTGGGCGATGTCCATCTCTTGGCACGCTGGTGGCTCATTGATTCTTGTCTGCTGTCCATAGCCTTCACCGGCAAGGCCATTAGGCAACTCGACTTCTCACAGCCCACGCCCGCGCCTTGAGCGTTATCGAACCATCTTCCGCGCCAGCAAGTTCGTGTCGCAGCTTTTCTCGTAAGCGTTCCCTGGAGATCGGATCGAGACTAGAGCAGTAACCTGGCGCAGGGCCTGCGCCGAGGGTAAAGGGTTGCCAAAAGTCATCGAAGTCGCGGAAGATTGTGTCCACCTCGATCTGTGTGACTTCAATACTCTGTAGCCTGGCGTTCTGGGCCATTTCAGTCAGACCTTCGCGCGTACAAAATGGAAACCGTTTGTTCTCTGCCAGATCCGCAGCGCTGGGATCGAGGGAAATCGCAGCCTGCCAAAACTTCCGCATGAACTCGACGCCACCCCCTGGATAGTCCCACACGTAGAAGGCGATGATTCCACCCGGACGACAGACCCGGCGCATCTCCAATATGGCTTTGTGACGGTCAGGGATAAAATTCAAAACCAACGCCGATACCACAACGTCGTAACTCGAAGCTTCAAATGGAAGACCTTGCGCATCTCCAACACGAAAATCAATACGAGGGCCTTCTACCTTCTGCATGGCGAGATGGATAAACCCTTCGGACGGGTCAACGCCAACTTGACGCCCAGGTTTGCAACGAGCGAGTATCTCCGCCGACAAGGCGCCTGTGCCACAGCCCACTTCTAGCCAGTCGCACCCAGCCTTAACCCCAAGCCATTCGAGGAATCGGGGTGCAAGTTGACGACTCCAGCGGCCCATATACCTGTCGTAGCTTTCCCCGGTATTCCATGCATCATGGCGGGAATTTGCGCTCATTGTCCCTAGTCTCCGTTGATCCATCAAGTACGCACCGCCTAACTATACTGCATGAATGCGGTATAAACCCCCGGCAATGGTCAACTACCACACAGATGCAGTACAGAGCCCGGCCAGTCATTCAGTAAACCATCTTGAGGCGGGCAGGGCCAATTCGTAGGTGGTGATGATGCGGTCCATGAGTTGGTCAAGTTCGGTGTTGACGATTTGTCGCGCGGGGTCGGCGTCGTACCAGGCCATGATTTCGCGCGCGCCCTGGGCGAAGGGGATGGTGGCGGCAAAGTCGGGCACGAGGCGCTTGATCTTGCTGTTGTCGAAGATCATGCTGTGTGTTTTGTCGCCGAGCAGGCTGTCGCCCCAATTGCTGTTGAAGCGGGCGATAAAGTCGGAGGGGATGTGGACAAGTTGGGCTTCAACCCCGGCGGCCTGGGCTACCAGTTCCACAATCTGGTTCCAGGTGAGCAGTTCGTCCGAGGTGATGTGAAAGGTTTCGCCGATGGCGTGGTTGTTGCCCAGCAGACCGACAAAAGCTTTAGCAAAGTCGCGGTGGTGGGTCATTGTCCACAGCGAGGTGCCATCGCCATGCACGATCACTTTTTTGCCCTGACGCATCCGGTGGACGTTGGTGTAGCCGCCGTGCATGGGTAGTAAGGTCTGGTCATAGGTGTGTGACGGCCGTACCACCGTCATCGGAAAACCATCCTCCCGGTACGCCCGCAGCAGCCGCTCTTCACAGGCGATCTTGTTGCGGGAGTAGGCCCAGTAGGGGTTGTGCAGCGGTGTGCTTTCGGTGACGGGCAGGTTAGCCGGCGGCGTCTGGTAAGCGGAGGCGGAACTGATGAAGATGTATTGGCGGGTACGGCCGTGAAACAGACTCAGGTCAGTCTCAATATGCTCCGGCGTAAAAGCAATCCAGTCCACCACCGCGTCAAACTGGTGGTCGCCCAATGCCTGTAAAGCGGAGGCCCGGTCCCGTATGTCACCCTGTAAAACCGTTGCGCCGGGGGGTGACGGCCGTTGGCTCTGCCCCCGGTTCAACAAATACAACGCCATGCCCTGCTCCACTGCCAATGGCGCACACGCCGAACTGATAATCCCTGTGCCACCGATAAATAAAACTTTCATGGTCTACTCCTTTAAGAACAATCCACAGATTTCACGAATTACGCAGATTTTATCTGTGAAATCGGCGTAATCTGTGGCTAAATGCCTTCATTATAAAATTCCCAATGTCTGGGCAACCTTCGTGGCAAATTCGTCTACGGAATCAGTGTCGCTTCTCCAGCACACGGGAATGTTGTTTTCCTGACATTCGCGCCGGATGGTGTGGGTGATACGGCCGTCAAATTCCAAAAATTTACGCCAGGCTTCATCTGGATTGGGCAACTGATAGATGAAATCCTTCATTGCCCGGCGCTCTTCGGTCGCTTGCCAGATGTCGGCGCTTGTTTGTTCTGGTAAGGCCAGGCCAACCATCTGCTGTGGTGCGATGACCTGAGCAATGAGAGCGGGGTTACAGATACCACCATCAATTAAGAGGCTGGTATTGGGGTCGGCGGCGAGCAAATCTTCGGCTAACAAGTCCAGATATTCAGGCAGCGCCGCTTGATTGAACGCATCGAACTCTTCCCAGGACAGCGCCAGCAGCCAGGCCAGACCATTGGGCGATGTGGCCCAGGCGGTGTTGACGGGGTGGCGTTCGGGTGTGAAACGGCCGTGATAAACACCGTAGATATGGGCGTCCATGTCATAAACGGGCATGGCAAATCGGGCGGAAAGTGCCTGGCAGATGGTCGTCTTGCCCGAACCGGCGCCGCCAACCAGCCAAAACAGCCGCTTAAACCGGGATAAAACGGCGCGAGATTGTGTTAACAAATTATGGTTGACAGTGAATTGCATTTGAAAATGCCCTTTTACAACGCTCCGGCGATGCTGGCCATGAAAATAACGCCGCTGGCAAAAGTATAAAGAGAGAAGGGTTGCCGGGCAACCAGGCCGGGTATGAGGAACTTTTGTTGACAAGTAGTACCGGGGCAAGGGGCTGTACGGCATTGGTCAATCAAAATGGTTCTGGCACTACCTTCACAATGTGATCAACACCAGAGCGGCCAGAGCCAGCAAGACGCCCAACCATTGCAATCGCGTGAGCCTCTCCTGCAATATCACCCGTGCCAGCAAGACGGTTGACCCCGGATAAAGCGAGGCCAACACTGCGGCAATATCCAACCGCCCCAGGCGCGCTGCCAGCGCAAAAAAGGCGTTGCCCAGGGCATCCAGCACCCCAGCCAGGGCAATCAGCGGCAGTTGGTGGGGCAACGGCCGTACCCATTCCTCCCGGCTCAGCACCCACAGGCTCAACAGCGTCACCGATACGGTGCGCGCCGCCGCCAGCGGCCAAAAGAGCGAACCCGGCTCCACACGGTCAATGAAGATAAAAAAGAGAGCAAAACCCGTCCCGGCGACCAGAGCATACCCCAATTCCTGGCGGGGCACGGCCGTGCGCCAACCCATGCCTGACAACAACCAGACAGCCAACAGCGCCAATCCAAAACCCATTAATTGGGTAATCTGTGGTAGCCCCTCGATAAACAGGCTAACGAGAACGGGGATCGCTGCCGAAATGACGGCGGCTAGAGGCGCGACCACACCCATACGGCCGTTGGCCAACCCACTGTACAGCGCCAACAGACCGACCACTCCGGCCATGCCTGCCAGCATCCCCATCAACAAAGAGGCCGGCGTGGGCAGCGCCTCCCGAAACAACAGCGCCAACAAAACCAGAAAAATGCCACCCACAATTTGTGAAACGACAACAACGCCGGTCACGGCCGTGCGTTTGGTCGCCACCCCACCGCTAAAATCACCTGCCCCCCAGGTCACCGCCGAAGCCAGCCCCCAAAACACCACCATCACTTCAGGATTCACTATGTCCACTCCTATGAGAATAATCAAAGATTTCGCAGTTGACGCCGATTATTCATTTGCGCAATCAGTGTCGTTTGCGCAATCGGTGTCGTATGCGTTTAAGCAGGGAGATGGATGATACGCAGAAATGGTGAGGGGGCAACTGGCTGAAGGGGTACGGCCGTTTTCGTTTATGTTACAATTCGCCACCTTTATTTCGTGGAGGATGCATGGAACTATTCGTCTCGCTCGTTACCCCCCCGGAAGAACCGCCGGCGACAGCCTGTTGGTTTATTTTGTCTGGCTTTCAACTATTGGTGGTGGTGGACGGCCGTCAGGCCACCTGGCCCCTGCTCGCTTCACCGGCTGACCTGAGCCTTACGCCGCTGCGCCAGCATTACCTGGGCTATATGCCCGGCGATGCGCCGCTGCATTGTTATGCCGTCGAGGTAGCCGCCGAGACGTTGCCACCGCCGGATATGGCGTTTGAGGGGTTGCGGGCTTTGTACGGCTGTATGCCCGACGAGCAACTTTGGCTGGGTGGGCGGGCGCTGCAAATCCTGGATTGGGACCGCACCAGTCTTTATTGTGGCCGCTGTGGTGTGTTTAATGAGGTGCAGCCGCACGAACGGGCCAAAAAGTGCCCGGCTTGCGGCCTGGTCACGTACCCGCGCATCTCCCCGGCGGTGATTATGCGGGTGACACGCCAGGGACTAAACGGCCGCGAGATTTTGCTGGCGCGGGGGGCGCGCCATCCCGCCGGTTTTTACAGCGTGTTGGCCGGTTTTGTGGAGCCAGGGGAGACGTTGGAAACGGCCGTACACCGCGAAATCCGCGAGGAAGTGGGGCTGGAAGTGCAAAACGTCACTTACTTTGGCAGCCAGCCCTGGCCTTTCCCCAACTCGTTGATGATTGCCTACACCGCCGAATATGCCAGCGGCGACATTACGCCGGAAGCGGGCGAGATTGAAGACGCCCGCTGGTTTACGGCCGATAATCTACCCGGCATTCCCCCAGCCATGAGCATTTCGCGGCGGTTGATTGATGATTTTGTCCAAACAACAGGGTAGGCGCCGTGTCACGGCGCCTACCTTGTTGTTTATGGCATCACGGCCGTCAACACCACCTTGCTCCCTGTATTCCCCAATATAATTTCAAACAGGCCGTTATCCCCGGCGGGTAGGGCGGCGGCGTCTACCAGGAACGTGCCGTCGGTGATACCGAGGCCCAGACCGAGCCAGCTTTGGCCGCCGTCTGATGAATAACGCACGATGGCGGGGGTGTTCACCAGCCCCCAGTTGAGGGTGATGGTGTTGCCTTCACGCACGGCCGTTGCCGTTTGTGGCCCGAAGGCGGCGGCGTTGTTCAAGCTGCGGCTGGCGACGATTTCATCACCCCGCACAATGCGGAGGGTGGCGGCGGCTGTGGTGGGCAGGGGTAGCACGGCCGTCAGTTCTCGCGCTGACACGTCTTCTTCCTCTGCTTCTCGCAGTTGCATGGGCTGGCTGACCAACACGTCACCATTTTCATCTAGCAGTTCCCCCCGGTAATCGCTGTCGCCGCCCACCGAGGGGTAGCTGGCGAAGGCGTAGCTGGGCGCCAATGTTACCGTGCCGTCGGCGCCGAGACCGGCAGAAACTACCAGGCTGTCTACGGCCGTGTCGTTCATCGCTGCAAAGCCGTTAGCCCGTTGATCGTTATAAATGCCAATGTAGGTATAGTCAGATATCCAGGCTGGATTGCAGTAGCTCATAAAGTCTACGGCCGTAGCCGGCGACCAGAAATCCCCATTGGGAATATCCAGCCCATACTCGCCAATAGAAGCGCCGGCATAGGGATAAAAAGGGTCAGTCTGCCCAGGAACGCCACAGGGAGCGTGGCGGCGACCCATGTTATGCCCGATCTCATGCGCCGCCAGCTTGCCCGTTTCATTTTCAGGCCAAAACCCCATCAAATTCAGTCCCACCGATTCCCGGCCACCAATCCATCCAATCCCGGCAGTACCATTGAAGAACCACCGGGTTGACCCGCTGCTGATGGGCACAAAGGCATAATAGACGACCGGTGTATTCAGGGAATGGCCATCAAACAGCTTCAGTTCACGCATTCTATTCAACAACCCGGTTTGTGAATCATTAGCCCAGGAATTGATGTCTTGCAGATTGCCGGTGAAGTTGTAGGGGCTGCGTATGGTGATCTCGACGTTGCCTATAGGGTAGGCGCGCATCAGCCAATCGCTGATGTAATCCACGCTTTGCGCCGGGTAAAAACCGGGGGCGGTGGGGCCGGTGTGGGTGTAGTTGATGGGCACAATGCGTACTTGCAGGTCAGGTACCGTGTTGAAGTTCATGGCCTGGCTGATGGTGTTATTGTTTTCATTGGCTTCGGGAACGGTGTTGTCCGGGTCTATAGTAGCTGTCAGGCTGACGTTGCCGGTAAGCCAACCGGCAGGCAGGATAAAATTGACGGTACTGTTGAAACTATCACGGGTGGCGTCTATGGGGATGGTGGTGGGCGCCGAGTTCATCTGGCCGATGGTGCTGCCGTTGCGCACGGCCGTAAGCCGCACCACCACGTTATTGATTGGCCCCCCCACGGGCGCTTCGGCAAAAACGCGCACAACGGTATTACGATTGGCTACCAGGGGCACACTGTTATCTGCCCGCTGGATGGCCTGGGTAATTTCCACACCGGTGACGGTCAGGTCTTTGCTAACCGGTTTGGTAACAAGGGGCAGATAGATAGCGTAGTCACTGCCAGCAAATAGACGGTGGTTGCGCCCCGTCTGGCTGATAAACAGTGAGACCAGTAGAAGCACGGCCGTTAATCCCATAAATAATTTCATTCTGACATTCATGTAATTCTTCCTCTGAAAATAGTGGCTGGTGACTGGTTGTTAGTGGCTTGTACCAGCCACCAGCATCACTTCACCACCCCTTTCTCCCGCAGCGTTTGCACCACCAGTTTTTCCCAGGGCAGGCTGGTGGTGACGGGAATGTAGTGCAGGTGACGATGGGCGCAGTGGGCGGCAATTTCCGTTTGCCAGGCGTGCAGCCGCTCCTGGTAGAGCGCCAGGGTCGGCGCGTCCAGCGTGATTTCGGCATCTTGCCCGGTTTCCACGTCCACCAGCTTCAAATCGCCGCTGAGCGGTGGCGCCACTTCGTCGGGGCTGAGCAGGTGGATGAGGCCAATTTCGTAGCCCCGTGACTGAATGGCGTTCAGCCCTTCTTTGTAGCCGTTGGGAGAGAGCATGTCACTGAGCAGGAAGAGGAGACCGGGACGACGGCCGTACAACGCATAATTCCTTAATGACAGATTCACATCTGTTACCCCACCCGCTTCACAACTCTCTAGAAACTGGAACAGCCGCAGCGAATTACCCTGCCCCCGAAATGGCCCCCACGCGCGGTCGCCCTGGCTGCTCAGCAGCGTCACAGTGAGCAAATCGCCGGTTGCCAGGGCGATGTGTCCCAACGCCCCCGCCAGTTTGAGGGCGTACCGCAGTTTGTTTTCGTCATCATCCGTATTCGGCCAATTCATGCTGGCGCTGGCATCTACTAACAAGTGGACGGCCAGGTCTTCTTCTTCTTCGAGCAGTTTGATAAACGGCCGTTCCAGCCGCGCATACACATTCCAATCCAGCCGCCGCAAATCATCCCCCTTGGTGTAGTTGCGGTAATCGGCAAACTCAATAGACGTGCCCCGCTTTTTGCTGCGCCGGTCGCCCTTCATTACCCCCACGCGCACATGGTCGGCAATGAGGGTTAGCTGTTCCAGTTTGCGCAGGGTGGTTTCGTCAAAGAGAGGCATGGGGAGATTAGAGATTAGAGATTGGAGATTGGGAGATTGGTCAGTCTCTCAATCTCCTAATCTCCCAATCTCCTTTTGCAACAACTCGGCAGCCCACACGGCCGTTTCGCCTTCCAGTGGAATCTCCGGCGGCTGGCGGTAATCTACCGACAGGTCAAAGCCCAACTCATCGTACATTGTGGTCAACGCCAGTTGTAAGTCAAGTGAGACATCCGCGTCGTCAGGCAATAAGGGGACGGGTACAGTAGGTAATGGTTCTTCCAGTTGAATAGGCCAGACATCGAGATACGGCCGTTTCTCCACCCGGCTCAGAAAGACAAAATAAGGTGCGTCTGGCAGCGGGTCACGCATGGGCACACGTCGCCCCATGCGCAGTAAATCTATCTCCAATAAATGGGTCTCACTGGTTAATATCAACTCCCGTTTTGCCAGATATTGCCGGTAGCCCTCACCGCGTTTGTTTGTGGGTGAGATGACTTCGATGGCTGTCACCAATGTGCCATCTACTACATGTTTAATTTCAATGGTCACGTGAGGTACTTTAGTAGGCATGAATGTGGCCAGGCGTAACGGCCGTTCACCCGCACCTTCTACGCGATACACTGTTTTTGTCTCGGCAATACCCACATCCGGGTAGACGTTAGTACGCCCAAGTTCGAAATCGGCAAAAACCTCGATAACAAACCGCTCCTCCGGGCGCACAATGTACTTTGGACGGACTTTTGGCGCAAGCTGCCGGGCAATTTGCCCACTCAGGCTATGATGGATACTTGTCCATTCATAACTTTCCAGATACGGATCCATTCCCGGAAACGGCGATGGCATCTTCTTCAATCCCCCAGGCTACGAACAGACTTCACTCACCTGCACCTTGAAACCGGGAAGCACTTCTGAAAATGCCTGTTCATCATCAGAAAAGTGACCCAATGGGGCATAGGCTCGGCCGCGTAGAACATTGACTTGAATCGTGCAATTTTCGGCATCTACGATCCAGTATTCTTTGACGCCAGCCTCAGCATAAGCCTTGAATTTAGTTTCTGTATCGTGAGCGATATTCCCCGGCGACAATATTTCAACGACCAGGTCAGGCGTTCCTTCAATTCTGGTTTCAGTGATGATATTCAGATTTTGTTGGCTGATGAAAAGTATGTCTGGTTGGACTGGTGTGGCGAACGGGGCCATGACGACATCAATTGGCGATATGTAAATTCGACCAAGTTGATTTTTTTTGACATGTTCCTGAAAGGCGACAAATAGTTCCCCAAGTACAAATTGGTGATTCGGACGTGGCGCTGGTGACATGTATAAATTCCCTCCTATGACTTCATAGCGCATGTGGTTATCTGGCAGATGCAGGTAATCAGCATACGTCCATTTACCCTGTGGAGGTGGATACCAGCGGTCTATTTGTTTTTTTGTTCGCACCCTGATTGGGGTCAATTCTTGCACAGCCATCTTAATTCCCTTACCTTCTTAGTCCGATTACCGATTACCGATTACCGATTACCGATGACGAATCCTATTCTCTGGGCACACTTTCCATCAGATTCGCAATAATGTCATCAGGTTTCACGCCTTCGGCCTGGCCTTCAAAGTTGAGCAGCAGGCGGTGGCGCAGGGCGGCGGGGGCTACGGCCGTCACGTCATCAAAGCTCACATTGTACCGCCCCGCCAACAGCGCCGTGATCTTCGCCCCCAATACCAACGCCTGCGCCCCGCGCGGGCTGGCGCCGTAGCGCACATACTGGTTTACCAACGGCGCGGGACTGCTCCCCGGATGGGAAGCCACGATAAGGCGGCTGATGGTCTGGCTGACGTGGCTGGGAATGGGCACTTGCCGCGCCAACTGCTGCATGGCGATCAGGCGGGGGCCGTCGGCGGTGGTTTGGGCGACGGCCGTTTCCTTCCCCGTCGTCCGCGCAATAATTTCTGTCAGTTCGTCGGCCGAGGGGAAAGGGACATTGATTTTGAAGAGAAAACGATCTAACTGTGCTTCCGGCAGCGGGTACGTGCCTTCCTGTTCAATCGGGTTTTGGGTCGCCAGCACGAAGAACGGTTCGGGCAGGGTATAGGTGTGGTTAGCCACCGTCACCGTATGCTCCTGCATGGATTCCAGTAGGGCGGACTGGGTTTTGGGCGTGGCCCGGTTAATTTCATCGGCCAGCACCAGATTGGCAAACACCGGACCATGTTGGAAGCGGAATTCCCGACGGCCGTCGTCCATCTCCTCCATAATTTCCGTGCCCGTAATATCGGCCGGCATCAGGTCTGGCGTGAACTGGATACGGCTAAATTGCAGGTGCAGGGCCTGCCCCAACGTGCGAATGAGCATCGTTTTGCCCAGCCCCGGCACCCCTTCCAGCAGCACATGGCCGCCGCTGAGAATCCCAATCAGCACATGCCGCACCACATCCGCCTGCCCGACAATCACTTTGCCGACTTCGGCTTCAATGTTTGCGGCCGTTTCCCTAAATTCGGCTACCGAAAGTTCGTTTGACTGAATAGCATTATTTTGCATATCAATTCTTTAAATGGTTACAGGTGTATAAAGGCGTATATGAGGGATAAAACGAAAATCTGGCTGCCCAATTTGCCGCAATTCTTGCGTAACGCGTGCGTTGTTTTTGTAGAACTCAATGAGGATGTTTGTATCAAGTAATATCATTGTTGTCTGGGCCATGCTTGCCGCCGAATATCTTCTAGTTCAATTTGACGACCCTGCCAGATTCCAGCGAGTGCAAAAAAATCAGCCTTTTCCCCATTTTCTTCACTGGCTTGCGGTTGGCCTGTCCGGTTTAATTTGACTTCTGTGACAAAATCCAAAGCCTGCAACAACTCTGACAACATTCTGGCCTTTTCCTCATTTTTAACCGTGATAGTTATTGATTCCATTTTTTCTCTCCGCATCCATCAATTTCTTCGATTTTAGCATATAAGATCATTTTCTGAACTCCGCACCACGTTCGGCCGCCCATCGCCTGCTTCCGTATCAATATTTGCGGCCGTTTCCCTAAATTCTGTTACAGATAGTTCTTTCTGTTTCTAACGTTGATACCATGACGTTAAGCTAATCCTCTTATCAGTCAATAAAAAAATTAGGGTACTCTTCAAAATACCATTGATCACCCACCTTGACTAAGTTCCAACCAACTCCAGCACTTGGGTGAAAATCCTTCGAAATGCTTCGTTCTGGAACAAGCCATGCTTTTGTACCCGAAGGGTGGATAGCATGAATGTTAATTTCCTGTATCCGATCTGGTTCTGAGAGATAGGTTATGTCAATTAGAAGGAGCATATCCTCTTCAAATTCTTCTACTGTGTGTTCTTCACGATGTTCAGGAGACACCAAAAGATAAGCCGCTTCCCAGTTTCCCGAATTTAAATCATCTCTAAAAGATTGATAGTACACTAAGATAGCCAGCCTTTCCTGCCGTTGGACGTTTAGAAGCGAAGAAAATATGGCAAAAGTCACTACTCCTATAAGGATGAAAAGAGGAATCAAGAACTTAATCCTGACACCAATCCACAAAAAGAAAAAGAAAACGAAAACGAACGTAATGCTAAAACTTACAACATAAACGAAATAACTATCATACCAGTAAATTCCGTTGCCACTATCTGCCATTAACCAGGCATATGAGCCAGCACAAAACCAAGATATAAAGGCGACCAATCCAATCAATACCAAGCTAATGATCAACTTCCAATACGATGACTGCCAAAGATCGTCAGAGTGCGCAGATGCTTCCATGATTTATGGTTCTAAAGAAGAAAAATAGTCGCGGATGTAGCCTTTGAGGCCAAGCGGGATGTAATCGTCTTGCAAGGCTTCGTTGGCGGCATTGCGGTAGTCGCCGAAGACCTGGGTGTAGGGGACGATGCTGGTTTCGCTGCCAAATTCGGTGGCTCTTTCGTTGAGCAGCGCGCCGCAGTCGGCCGGGTTTACGCGGCATTGCGCGGGCAGTTCTATGTCTACGCCGGCAAAACCGCTCAGGTCACGCATTTCCGGCACGTAGACGTTTTCCATGTGGCCGCCACCCGGGCCTGGCCCACCGAATTGTCCTCCTGACTGACCGCCATCTTGCCCTGGCTGACCTTGCCCTTCACCCTGGCCTTGACCTTGCCCCTGCCCGTTGCCCTGTCCGGGGCCGGGCTGCGGGGATTGGCCGAGGCTGTCGTTAGGCCCGGCACGGCCGTCATTCGGGGGCAGCAGATTGTCCGGGTTTGGCGGTTGCCCGCCGGCCTGGGCTACCGACTGCCGCCCTTCGCCTAACGCATTGGCCGCCTGGTTGGCCTGCTGCGCAGCGGCCGCTTCCTGGGCGCGCTGCTGCAAGGTCGCTCCGGCTTCGCGCAATGCCTGCTGCGCCGCGGCCATATCGCCATTTTGTAAGGCTTGCGCCGCCGTCGCTAACTGCTGCGCCAGTTGGTCATCGGTGCCCGCCAACGCCTGGGCGGAGGCCATTAAATCTTCGGCCAGGGCGAGTTGCTCCTCGCGGCTCAGTGCGGGTAACTGGTCGGCTAATTGTGTGGCGGCAGCGCCGGCCTGGGCCAAATTGCCGTTTTGCAGCGACTGGCCGAGTGACTGGCTGTTGGGGTTGTTGGCTAACGGCTCACCGGCCTGCTGTAGCTGTTGGCGCAACTGTTCGGCGCTGTTGTTGGCCGCCAGACTACGCAGTTCGGCTTCGGCTTCAGAAAGAGTGGCCACGGCCTGTTCCTGGCTGAGGCCGCCTTCGCCCAGCCCTTCTAGCGCCTGCTGGATCGGTTCCAGCAGTTCTTCTTTTTGCTCATCGGTCAGCAGCGGGTTCTGGCGGATTTCTTCGCTGAGGGCTTCTAATTGGTTGATCTGCTCGGCAATGGCTTTGTCAATGCCGCGTTGGCGCAGCAGTTCGGCTTCTTGCAGGTTGGGCAGCAGCACGGCCGTCACCAACAACACCACCGCCAGCAAAATGACCAGCCAATCCTGCCGGTTCAGCCGGAAGGGGAGCAGGGTGTGGGTATCTACTTGCTGCACGGCCGTCAACGTATCGTTTAGTTGCTGTGCGGCGATGATCGGGCTGGTGGTGATGAGGCCATCGTGGATTTCTACGGCCGTACTCGCCCGCTCTTTCAACAAAAACTGCCGGTCGGCAAAACGGGCCTGTTCCGGCAGCGGATGGCGCTGCCACAACAGCCAGACCCCCGCTGCCAGCAAGCCCACGCCTGCCAGCGCCAGCGCCACATAAGCCACTTCCTGGTTTGTCAGCAGCGGTTGGAAACGGGCCAGCGCGGCCACCACCACCGCCGCCAATAAACCGACCAACAGCCCGCGCGGCAGCCATAACAACGCATCCCGGAAACGGCGACGGCCGTGCCAGGCGTGTAGTTGGTGAAGGAGTTGGTCAAAGGGAGAGTCTGCGTTCATGGGTAATTGGGTGATTGGGTAATTGGGTAATTACAGAGTTACCCAACTGCCCAATGACTTCTTTCATCTATTCGCTATCTTACGCACATTGCGCACACTCAGCCAGTATAAAACCCAGGCCAGCAGCAAGTAAAGCAGGATAAAAATGGGCCAGGGCGTTGGCAGCCAGAACCTGGATGTGCCGGCCGAACCCGTGAAGTAAAAGATCGCATCTTCCTGCAACAAAAAGACCTCACTGACAATTAGCGTCGCCGGTAAATTGGTGGCGGCCAGGAAGATGAGGATGTATTGCAGCGCGATCTCCATCGTCCGTGTAAATGATGTGCCCAATGTAGCGATAAAGGGGGCCAGGATGGCCGCAAACAACCCCACCAACATCGGCGTGCCAATGGTGACAAACAGCGCCCCGGCAAAGGTCATCACGCTGGCCCCCAGCGTGGAACGCATGGCGCTGGAACAAAACAATCCCCACAAGGCAAAGGTCAGCGCGGCCGTAAAGATGACCAGTTGGGAGATAATCAGCTCTTCCAACACCACGCCGCCGAGCAGAAAGGCAATACTTTGCAGGGGAATGGCCGCCAATACCAGCAGCAACACGTAGCTCAACGCCGACAGCAGCTTGCCGGTGACAAAGGATTCGGCCGAAAGCAGGGTGGTGCGCAGCAGATCATACGTTTGCCGCTCTTTTTCACCCGTAATTGTGCCTGAGGTGAAGGCCGGCCCCACAAAGATGACCAGGAACACCTGCACGCCGACCACACAGCCAAAGACTACTTTGCCCACTTCACGCGGGTCTGGCCCAAAAGGGCCGCTGCTGGCGCTGGCATAAGCGGCATAGACCAGGGTGATAAAAGCGCCCATCACCAACAGGTAAATGGTCAGCACCACAAAGGCGCGCCGCCCCCGCATCCGGCTGCGCAGTTCTTTCACCGTCACCGGGTTCTCGCGCAGATTGCGGAAGCGTTTTTTCTTGAGTGGTTGCTCGGTTGTTAGTTCAGTCATATTCTGCATGTGTAGGGCAATTTGGAAAATTGCCCTACGATTGCCCAATCATTTTCCTTGCCTGATAAAAAATACCCACCCACAGTCCCACAATCGCCAGGGTGTACACGGCCGTAGGCCCCACCGCCCCCATGGCCAATACCGCCAACCCACCCTCGAACTGGCGGCTGAACAGGCTCATCCACACCAGGCTGCTGTTGAACAGTTTGACGATGACCACCAGGGCATACGTCCCGGCTACAGCCATCGTCGCGGAGCGCACGGCCGTAGACAAAAACAGCCCCATAAACGCCGCAAACAATATCTCTACCCAGGGCCGGGTCACGGTGGCCATGCTCAACAGCCAGTCCCAGCCCGCCATTTGCCCATCCATTAAACTCAACGAACAGAACATGATCAATCCCTGAAACAGACTCAGCACAAACAGCAGCGGCCAGATGCGCAGCCGGGACAATGCCCCCAACAGCTTGGCCATCAAAATGGACATCATCGGCTGCGGCGTTACCAACAAAATATCCCACGTCCCTTTGTCCCGTTCCAGACTGATCATCGGCGCCGTTAACGCCGGCGCCAGCAGTGAGCCAAAAATCGTCACCATCGAAAGCAGCATACTGGGCAAACATAACAAACACCAGACCGCAAACAGGTCGTCATTATTTCCAAAAAAAGCCGGGTTGCTAAAGCCGGTGCAAAACCCCAGACTGATACCACCCAAAACCACAAAAGGCGAAAAACGGATCAGGTTATCATAAAAGGGGTTGGGTTTGCCCCACTGCCCCTTCTCCCGCAAATAAACGGGATTGTCTGACAGATTCCGGTACCAACGCCACCAACTCTTCACGTGGAAAAAAGAGGCAACTGGGTAATTGGGTAATTACTCAATTACCCAATTACCCAATTACTCAATTCACTATCCCCTGCGTCACCTGCAAAAACACATCTTCCAGATCACCCGTTTCTTCGTGGAAAGAGACCACGCGAATGCCCTGGGCAATAAGCTGCGCCAACAGGTTGCTCAGGGTTTCGTCGTTGCCGCCAAAGTCAAACTGCACCACATCATGGGGCAAATCCGCTTCGCCGGGGGGGGTGATGCCTTGCACGGCTTCATGTTGCAGCAGGAGTTCTTGCAGCGGCCCCAGGTCGCCCAATAACTTCACTTGAATCAGGCGGTGGGCGCGCAGCTGCTTTTTCATCTCCTCCATGTCGCCATGGGCGATCAGGTTGCCCGCTTCTAGAATGGCAATTTCGGTGCAGATGTCGGCCACTTCGGAGAGGATGTGCGAGGAGAAGAAGATGGTTTTGCCCATATTTTTCAGTTCTCGCAGCAGTTCGCGGATTTCAATGCGGGCGCGGGGGTCCAGGCCGCTGGCGGGTTCGTCCAGAATCAGCACTTGCGGGTCGTGGGCCAGGGTGCGCGCCAGGCAGAGGCGTTGTTTCATGCCCCGGCTGAGGGTTTCCACATAGGCCTCTTTTTTGTGGTTCAGGTCTACCAGGGTGAGCAGGTCATCAATCATGCCGATGCGGGCGCTTTTGGGCACATCGTAACAGGCGGCGAAAAAGTCGAGATATTCCCACACCTTCATATCGTCATACACGCCGAAAAAATCGGGCATGTAGCCAATGGCGCGGCGCACGCCACGCGGATCATCGGCCACCGAATGGCCGGCTACCCACGCTTTGCCGCCGGTGGGTTTGAGCAGGGTGGTCAGGATGCGCATGGTGGTGGTTTTGCCGGCGCCGTTAGGGCCGATAAAGCCAAACACCGAACCTTCCTCAATGGTCAATGTCAGGTCATTGAGGGCGGTCAGGCCGCCGTATTTTTTGGTGAGTCCTTGTATTTCGATGATAGTAGACATACTGTTTGTAGTAGGCGATTTATCGCCGTCAGCAAGCAGAAAGGCGATAAATCGCCTACTACGAGCAGGTTAGTTTTCTGATTTAACAGTGAGCAAAGGATATACGGCCGTCAAACGCTGATACCCTGAATCGTTACTGACTAGCTGTAACCGGATGGCGTTGGCCGGGCCAATGTAGGCGGTGGGGTTGGCGACGGCCGTGCGCCCCCAATTCACGCCTTCCTGCAATTCCCATGTTTCCGTTTGCCAATTCCACAAGCTCACATCCGGTAGGGTAGCACTAGAATAGTTTTCTTTTTCCAACAAAAGGGTCAGGCCGGTGACGGACATTTGCTGAAATTCCAGAGGAGGCGTGTATTCAAAACCGGCCTGGGCGCCCATCATGCCCAGGTCCAGAGAGGCCGGGGTGACCATGCTGCCAGTCGTGGTGTTGTCCGGCAGCAGTTTCCAATCGAGCAGAAATGCCGGTAGCGTCAGTTCTTCGTTCGTGCCGCTGCCGGTCAGGTTTTGGCTGAGGGGGATTTCGATAAAGTGCAGGGTTACGGCCGTTTGTTTGGGCGTTTCCTGGCTCAAACCAATTTCAATGGCCGCCGTTTCCGTCCAGCCGACCAACACGGCGCTGTTCCGGGGCAGGCTCAAAGACGCGCCGCTGCTAAAACTGTCCCCCTCTAAGGATTGCATAAAATCGTAGCGCGGATACAGTTTGGCGCTGCTGTAATAATCATAGCCCAATAACGTATTGGCGTGTCTGGTCAGCGGGCCGCCATAACCCAGGCTGGAAGAAGCGCCGCTGCTGACAATTTCATTGACGTTTTCCGTTTCGCCCGGCGTCAGGTCGCCCAGGGGCACGGCCGTGTCATTAAAGAGCAACACCGCATTTTCTAATGTTTGTGTGCTGTTGTTTTGCACGGCTGCCTGCAAAAGAAGAGTCACAGCGCCCTGGCGGGTGAGTGCGCCTTCGCCGGCGATTGCCAGCGCCGGCCGGTTGGTTTGGGCGTGTAACGTTTGCACCTCGCTCACGTCCACCCGCACGCCGTCCACCGAATTGTCATTGCTAAAGGTAATCGCTTCCGCATTGGTGTTGGGGTTAAAGCTAAATCCCGAAAACGGCCGTGCCAGCGTGTCCGCCGGGAAAATGACGTCATACGTGCTGCGGCGGGGTGAATAAAGCCCTACCAGGCTGTAAACCTGCGCCTGCGGGCTGCCGGCCCGGCTGTAGGCCACCGCCATCTGGTTGATGATGGCTTCGCGGCCGCGCAGTTGAAAACCGGTGAAATAGGTAACGGCCGTGAAAACCAGAATGAGCGTAGGCAGCGTCACCCAGGCCAGCTCCAACCGGTTGTACCGCTTCAAAACCAGATAATTCACCGGGCCAACGGCGGCAACGTAGATCAATAAAAACAAGGCTAACTGCCAGACGGAGGGCAGGTTCAAATCGGGTAAACGCGTGATGGCGTTTTGCGCCGCGTACCCTTCAAAAGGGGCCACGCCCCACAGAGAAAGCGGCGGTACACGCCCGGCGACGGCGGCAAACATGGTTTGCGCGCCGGTCCAATCGAGCAAGGGGGCAAAACGGGGGTCTAAAGCCAGAAAATAAACGGCGCCACGGCCGTAAGGGGTCATGGCTAAGAGCGGCAGCCCAGCCTCGTGGAACAGCAGTTCGCCGCGTACCAGGCTGCTGGTGGTGACCACATACGGGCCGGGGTCGCGGAAAGGGACGCCCGTTTGTTCGGCCAGACCGGGCAAGTCGCTTACCGTCTCGCTGCCGGTGAAGGAAACGGGCAGCCAATCGGCCAGGGGCACGGCCGTTTTTTGCCAGCTTGCCCCGCCCGTCACCACCAACTGTCCCCCCGTACTCACCCACGATTCCAATGCCTGGCGCTGTTCTGCCGTGAACTGGGTGGTATCCGTATCATTCAACACCAAGACATCCAGCGCGTTCCAGGCTACCGGCGCGTCAGGCAAGTCGGCCAGGGATAGATAGGCGACGGCCGTGTCGCTGCGGCTGCCGGCTACCCGGCTTAGAAAATCAAATGTACCGGCGTCCGGGCTGACCACGCCATAGAGCAGCCCATCGGCGCGCACCCGCGCCAGTTGGCTGGTGCGGGTTTGGGCAATGACCTGCCCATCGTCATCCGCCAACTGCACCAGCGCCACAGACGCCGCGCCGGTCATGCGGATGTAGAGTGTGACCCGCTTGTCTGATTGTGTGGGCAGGCTGATGGGGGCGCGATACATCAACTCATTGTTGGTATTGGCGCCCGTGTAGACGCGCACTTCGCCTTCAATGGCCGGGCCGCTGTTGGCGACGCTGACCACTACCGGCAGCCAATACTCTCCCTTATACAGGCCATCAAAACCGGCTCTGGCAGCCAGCGTCAAACCAGCCGGCGGCGCCGGTTCATCCTGAGCCTGGGCAGGCAGTACAAATAAAAGGGGAAGCAAGAATAAGAGCCAAAGAGATTTAAGAGATTGGAGATTGGAGATTGCCCAATCTCCAATCTCCAATCTCCAATCTCCAATTTGCCCAATCCACCATGCCTTGATCATGGCTGGTATACGCATCCCCAGGCTGGTTTGTTCCATTTTAGAGCATCTCAATTTCATAATCACGAATGGGGATGTCGGGGCGGGCCTGTTCAATCCAGGCGATTGCCTTTTCCAACAACCCATGCAAATAAGCGGCATCGGTGCCAATGGTAGCCAGGCCGATCACGGCCGTTTGCCACACATCCTGCGCCTCCACCTCGGCCACTGCTACATTAAAATGATGTGGCAGCCGCGCCAGGATAGACTTGACGATCTGGCGCTTTTCCTTCAACGATAAAACACCGTCCAACTCCAATTTGATAACACAAGTGGCAACTAACATGGGGAGTATTATAGGTGTCAGGTGTTTACGTGTTCAAGTGTTTACATGAACACGTAAACACTTGAACACTAAAATTCCACATCGTCTATGATGCCGACGATGACGGCGCGGACGGGGGCGACGGCGCGCTGCAAAATCTGGCGAGCGCCGTTGCCTTCATCCATCACCAGCACCCGGTCGCCTATGCCAGCCTGTACTACGTCCACGCAAATGTCATACGCGCCGGTTGGCTCCCCGTCGGGGTCTAGCTGATCCACAATGAGCAGTTTACGGCCGTGAAACGCCTCATGTTTGATGGTGGCAACGACCGTGCCGGTGACTAAACCTATGTACATAGTTGGTAATTGGGTAATTGGGTAATTGAGTGAACGTTGAAATTACTCAATTACTCAATTGCTTCCTTGCACGTCATCCACAATGCCCACAATCGCGTGGTCAACCGGGACAAAGGTGTTGGGCAGCGCCTGGGCGGCTTCGCGGCTGCCGACGATAAAAACCAGCGTGTCTGGGCCGGCCTGGGCAGTGGCGTCGGCGGCAACGACCGGCTCCCCTTTGGGCTGCTGCTGTTTGCTTAGTGGCTGCACAATCAGGAACTTGATCCCTTCCAGCCCTTCATATTTTTGGGTGGCAACCACCGTGCCAATCACTTTTGCCAGTTGCATGAAAGATTCACTGTTCGTAGTAGGCGATTTATCGCCGTCTGGGGGCGATAAATCGCCTACTACAAACTACTAAGCAGGTTCCCAACTGAAATGGCCGCCAAAACGGCCGTGCCGGTTCACATTATCCCACATTTCCGGGTGCAGTTGGGGGATGACGGCCTGGCGTAAAAGATGTGGTGAGGCGACGGCCGTGCCCAGGGCTACGGCCGTTTCCACATCGGCCACCAATCCGGTAAACAAGACCAACCCTTTGCCGCCCAATCCATCCGCCAGCCGCAGTTGCAACAGCGATACCTCGGCCCCTTTTACGCCGGCATCGGCGGCGTGAATGGCGGCGGCTACCGTTTGGGTTTCCACCACCCCCAGCGCATCGGCCTCTTGCACTTGCCGTTCGCCGCCAAGCGCCCGCACGACCTCATGGTGTACATTGGGTAGAAATATCATGTCGCGCAGAGCGGCCTGCCCGGTTTCTTTGCCTGCCTGTACCGCTTCTTGCACCGCGGCCACGTCCCCCACCACCAACACCAGGTAATATCCCGGCTGCACCGTGCCCGTTTGAATCAGGCTAACCGGCGCGCGCTTCACCATCGCATCCCCGGCCATAATGCCGGTAGCAATGCTGTTAAATTCGAGTAAGGCCAGCGCCGGAAAATCCATGGAATGTGTCTACAAATTCACGTACTCACGTGACCACCTAAACACGTGAATACTTTATCACCCCTGCGTTGCAACCCGCTGCCAGATGGCTTCGGCCATGCGTTTGATGACAGTGGGTAAGGGGCTTTTGGCGGATGTCAGGGTCAGGGGGACGCCTTGTGACATGGCGCGAGATTGGTTGGTGTCGTAGCCGATCAGAAATGAGACCTTCGTGTTCAGCCCGCGTTCGACAGCTGCCTGGGGCAGTTGGGATTCAGGAGTTGGCTGGTTCAATATGTGCGATTTGCGTTTGACTGTGATACCCGCTTTGGTAATGAGGCGGTTGAGCTGCACGGCCGTTTGCACCGACACCACTTCCGGCGTTACTACATGCAGCGTCATATCGGCGGCGGACACGGCCGTGATGAAAGCCGGTGAAAATACATTCGGCGCGTCAATCACCGTAAACGCCACCTGATGTCGTAAGATGTCCAATATCGCGCGGGTGTTTTCTTCCGAGGGCATCATCGGGGAAACTGGTTTGGCCGGCGCCGCCAGTACCCGTAGGCCAGAGGGATGAATGACCAGGCGCTCTTTTAACGCCGTCCAGTCTAGATTGTCCGGTAATTCGGTCCACGAAGACCGGGCTTGTAGCCGCATATGCATAACCGTCTGGCTGCCGGTGGGCGATAAATCTACCAGGCACACCTCTTGTTGGCTTACCCGGCGCAGCGCCGCTGCCAGATTCACTGCCAGCGTGGTACGGCCTGTGCCGCCACGAAAGCCAAATAACGTTACCACCACCCCTTCTTCCTGCTTTTTCTGGCCTCCTTTTTTTGCCAACAGACCATCCACCCGTTCAATCAATTCCTGTGAAGTAACGGGTTTGCTCAGATAATCATCCGCACCGCTTTTCAGGGCGGTGGTACGGTCAATTTCTTGCGAGCGGGCGGTAAGAACCAAAATGGGCAAATCTTCCAGGTGTTTATTGCCCCGAATTTCGCGGGAAATATCATGCCCACTTAAATTGGGCATCATCACATCCAGCACCAATAAATCGGGTTTGTCTGTACGCACCTGCTCCAAACCATCAACCGGATTGCTAATTAGCGTGACGGTATGCCCGCCTCGTTCCAGCATAAGGCCAACCATGCGTAGCAATTGTTCATCGTCGTCAATCACGTAGATTCGGGCCACTCAATCCTCTCCTCGGCTCATGGAGTTTGACTCAAGTCCAAACAGAAGATACCAATGCGCTCTTTTTGCACCAAAATAAGATCGCCGCTGTAGGAAATCTCTGGCGCACTTGAGGCGGATGCTTTGGCATCGAATATCAATTGAAACCGTCCCATGGATTGTACCAGAATTTCACGAGCAGATGGTTTTCCTTCGTGGATGACTTCGCCCTGAATTTCAAAGGAGGGCACGGTGAGAAAGGCGGGGATGTGCCGGCCACGTGTGAAAACGCTACGGCCGTGCTGTGTACCCACCGGTATACCATCGCGCCGGTCATTCAAAACGATGAAGTTGATATTGTCCTTACGGAAAGAGGCCAGTTTGTAGTTGGCAATGATAATACCCGGTTCATGGATGCGCGAAATGTAGGCATCTTGCAATTCCAGGAATTTGGAATTGGGATTGCCCAATTCGGCATGAATGCCACCGGTGCCCACCAACGCCCGGCCCGTTACCCGGTAAGCATCTGTAAACAGGTCAAGATTGATCAGATTGCGTGCGCCAATACTCATCTGTATTTATTTCTCCTTGATCTGATGCAATCTCCCGTTACTGCGCAGGAGAAATTATACAATCCGAAACGAGTCTACCAGGGTGCAGCGCCGCAGGCGGCTAAAACTGCGTGGGCCGGTCACCCCTTCGCCGGTGGGGCTGGCAATGGTAAACGAGCAAAAGCCTTCGCCGCCGTAGCCCAACCCGGCCAGACACGGTCCATTTTTCACAAAAATACTACAATCCATCTCACGGGCCATGCGGCTGAGGTTATCCAGGTTTTTAGAGTGCATCACGGCCGTGTGCCGGAAACCATGTTCCGCTGCCACTGCCAGGTCTATGCCTTCGTCGGCATTGGCTACCCGCACCACCGGCATTATGGGCATCATTTGCTCTGACCAGACGGCTGGATGATTTTGATCCACTTCCACCACAATTTGCCTTACTTCTGGCCCGGCAGTGATACCAATTTCGGCCAGCAGGACGCTGGCGTTTTTGCCGATGAAATTTTTGTTCATGTCCGCCGGTTGGCGTGGGCCACGATCTTTCACCGTTACCGCCTGCCACAGCCGGTTGAACTGCCAGCTATTGATTTTTACTGCGCCGTAGCGGGTCATGGCACTGATGAGATCGTCGCAAATGGCAGCGACGGCAAATGTCTCTTTTTCGGTAGTACAAACGATATTATTGTCAAACGAACCGCCAATGACAATATCCCGCCCCGCCTGTTCAATATCGGCCGTTTCGTCTACCACCACTGGCGGGTTACCCGGCCCGGCGCAGACTGCCCGTTTGCCGCTTTGCATGGCGGCGCGGACGACGGGTGTACCGCCCGTCACGGTGAGTAATCGGATATTTTTGTGGTGCATGAGGGCGGTGGCGGTTTCCAGGGTGGGGTGGGCTACGGCCGTGAGCAAATTCCCCGGTCCTCCGGCCTTCCGTATTGCCTGGTTCAATATCTGTACCGTCCGGTTGGAGCAATTTTGGGTACTGGGGTGGGCGTTGAACACCACCCCGTTGCCGGCGGCGACCATGGCGATGGCATTACAAATAACGGTGCTGGTGGGATTGGTGCTGGGCGTCAGCGCCCCAATCAGTCCATAAGGCGCCCATTCCGTCAGGGTCAGGCCACCATCGCCGCTCCAGGCCACCGGTTCCAGCGCTTCTGTTCCCTGCGTTTTGTTGGCATTGAGGCTGTTTTTGAGGACTTTGTCTTCCACGCGCCCCATGCCCGATTCGCTGTGGGCCATTTCGGCCAACACCTGGGCGTGTTCGCGCCCGGCCTGGCGCATGTGCGCCACCATATGTTTGCGGATTTCCAGGGGAAGTTGGTTGAGTTGTTGGAAGGCGATTTTGGCGGCGGCCACGGCTTCATCCAGGGTGGGGAAGATGCCATCCTGCCCGGTGGCTGGCGGTTGGTGGTTGGCAGCTGGTGGTGGGGGAGACGGCCGTGCCGCCACTGCTACAGGCGGCGCTGTGCCCACTTCGCCCATCACCCGATCAATGATTGCCTGGATTTCTTCGTCTTTCATGGGGTGCAGAAGTGGAGATTGAGAGACTAAGAGATTAAGAGATTGAAGTCAACCAATCTCCTAGTCTCCCAATCTCTACTCTTTGTGGTATTTCTCCATACCATCCACTTCCCAGGTGTCCACAATCGCCATAATAACGGCATCACACGGCCGTTTGTCGGTCATCACCGTTTGCCGGGCGGAACTGCCGGTGGCCACCATGACCACTTCGCCGATGCCTGCGCCCACGGCATCGGCGGCGACCACATAGCCGCTTTCTTCTTCATTTTCCACGCTCAGGCGGCGCACCACCAGAAACTTCAGCCCATCCAGCGAACTTTCCTTGCGCGTGGCCACCAGTGTGCCTACGACTTTGCCGAGATACATGGTTCTGTGAAGTAAGCAGTTAGCAATTAGCAGTGAGCAGTAAACTATTCACCGCTCACCGCTCACCGCTCACTACTTACTGCTCACTGGCATCCTGCCGGCCCAACGGCAAAGTCTGGTCTACATTGGGGTGTGGCCGAGGAATGACATGGATGGCGACCACTTCGCCCACTTTTTCAGCGCCGCGCGCGCCAGCCTCAACAGCCGCTTTCACGGCGGCCACATCACCACGCACAACGGCCGTGACATACCCGCCGCCGGTCTTTTCGTAGCCTACCAGTTCCACGCGGGCCGCCTTTACCATCGCGTCGGACGCTTCCACCATGGCCGCAAAACTGCGACACTCGATCATGCCTAATGCTTCTGTCATAAATGCCTCCTTAAGTCAGTGCGCAGTAAGCAGTGGGCAGTAAACCTTTCACTGCTCACTGCCCACTGCTTACTGCTTACTATCATTACTCCTGTTTACTCCCATCTTGCGCCCGGCCGGAGACACTTTCTACGGCCGTAATTGCCGCCTGATACCCGGCCATAATATCGCGTTCTTCACCACCCAGGTAAACCCGGCCAAAGCTGCCAAAGGCCTGCACCTCCAAAATGTTCAGGTCGGCCCGTTTTTCGGCTTCGTTGGCGGCCAGCGCCGCATAAGCCGCCGGAGCTACTTCCATCACATACAGCGTTTGCCCGGCCAGAATCATGTGCCCATGCCGCATCCGGTTGATCAGCTGCACCTGGTGGGCATCAATATGGCGGATGATCTGGCTGGAGACCACTTTCGGTTTCAGGCGGTCTTCTTCTTTCAACCCCAGTGCGTCCAGAATGGCCGCCCCGGCGGCGCGCACATCGGCCTGGCTGGATGAATGCACCTCCAGCAAACCATACAAGCGCTCCACAATTTGCATGCCCGGCCGTACCCCCACCGCTTTGAGGGCGATGTCGGTAATACGGTTGATTTCAATGCCGGGCGAGATCTCGATCCACAGGGAAGCATCACCGGGCAGGGGCAAAAAGCCACGCGCTACCGTACCCAGGAACGCCGCATGTTGTGGCTGCAAACTGTCTAAAAAAACGTAACTGCGTAAATCAACAGACATGGTTAACTCATCCTGTCACCGGGCTGCCAGTGGCCCAACTGCTCATTCAGCGCCAGCCATTCGGCCGTTTCTGGTGGATATTCTGCTTCGGTCAATTGGTCAAGCAAGTATTGCAATTGTTCCAGGAAACCTTCGTTAAACAACACATCGCCGCACATATCACAGCGATAAGCAGACACATCAGGCACTACCAACATCTGTTCGTCCAGAAAGGTAATAAACGGCATTTTGGTGCTGTGGAGATGGCCGATGCGGCAGTGGTTACATTTCATGCTTTTTCCCTTATCCTTAAAGCCTGACAGGTCTTTGTAGACCTGTCAGGTTTGGTTCAATAGTTCGTTTTGGCGGTGGTGACAGTTTCACCGGCTGCTTCGCGCACAATGCGCACACCGGCGCTGGCGCCAATGCGGGTAGCGCCGGCGGCAATCATGGCCTGGGCATCCTGGTAAGAGCCAACACCTCCGGCTGCTTTAATGCCCATCTCTGCGCCGACCACCCGGCGCATCAGGGCTACATCCGGCACGGTGGCCCCGCCAGGGCCAAAGCCGGTGGAGGTCTTGACAAAATCGGCCCCGGCCGTTTTGGCAAGCTGGCAGGCAATCACCTTCTCTTCGTCGGTGAGCAGTGCGGCTTCGATGATCACTTTGACCAGGGCGTTGCCGGCATGGGCGGCGCGAACAACTGCACCGATGTCTTCCAACACCAGGCGGTAATCTTGTGACTTGAGTGCGCCAATGTTGATCACCATATCAATTTCGGTTGCACCGTCGCGGATGGCTTGTTGGGTTTCATACGCTTTCACGGCGCTGGGTGTAGCCCCCAGCGGAAAGCCAACAACGGTGCAAACTTTGACGCTGCTGTCCTTAAGCAGTTGGGCAGATAGTTTCACATTTGTGGGATTCACGCAAACGGAGGCGAATTGGTATTTGCGGGCTTCGTAACAAAGTTGGGCGATTTGCTCCTGAGAGGCGTCCGCTTTGAGCAGGGTGTGGTCAATGGTGTGGCTGATGGCCTGGTCGGTGGGGTGGGTGCCCAGGCTGGCGGTGAGGCGGGTGGCGCCGGCCTGCATCACCTGGTGAACTTTATCGGTGCAGTGTTGGGCGCAGGAGCCATCCTGGCAGTTGCAGCCGGTGGCAGGCACGGCCGTACCACCCTCCATCTGGCTTAAGCGCAGCCACACTTCATGGGTGACCTCTTCGATGAGTCGTTCTAAAGTTGCCTGGTTTACCATTTTGTAAACCGTAATCCGTAAAGCGTAATCCGTAATCCGATGTCGGGTTACGGATTACGCATAAATCGTTTGCTTATCGCGTCTATCTTGTCTACGCGGCGGGCGTGACGGCCACCGCCGAAGTCAGTGTTGAGCCAGGTGGTGACAATCTGGTTAGCCAGGGCGGGGCCAATGAGGCCGGCGCCTAACGTCAGCACGTTGGCGTCGTTGTGTTCACGGCTGTTCACGGCCGTTGCCTGATCATAACACATCGCCGCCCGCACGCCTGGAACCTTGTTGGCCGCCATGCAGCTGCCAATGCCCGCGCCGTCAATCATAATGCCGCGCCAGGCACGGCCGTTGGCCACCAACTGCGCCACCGCATAGGCATAATCCGGGTAATCTACCGCCTCGCTGCTGTGCGCGCCACAGTCAATCACCGGGTAACCGGCCTTTGCCAGCATCCCTTTGAGTTGTTCTTTCAACTGGTAGCCGCCGTGATCCGCACCCAAAGCCACAGCACGGTTATCGGTTATCGGTGAACGGTAATCGGTAGTCGGGCTCTGGACCTCGGATTTCGGGCTTCGGACCTCGATTTGAATCCCTCTCTCCAGGGCGGCTTCGCGGGCCAGGGGGGTGATCAGGCTGCCGGGGGGCGCGGTGTAGGTGGAGTGGGCGGGCAACTGCCGAATGGCGTCGGCGTCTATGATGGGGCGAGAAGGGGTGGGGGGTGTACGGCCGTCTACCCGCTCACTTGCTGATGTAAACGGCGGCTGCCCCACTGTGCGGGCGACCACCTGCCGCACCATCTGTTCAATTTCCTCACGCCGGTAGCCCATCATTTTGTTTGCGATGAGTGTTGCCCCAGCACTCATCGCCACTCTCTATTCAATCGGATGTGTAAAATGGGGCACCCGCCCCCCCTCTGCAAATGGGTAGTAGATGAATATCGCTTTGCCGATAATGTTCTCTTTGGGTAGATATTGCCAGCTATGAGAATCGCTGGAACTGTTCCGGTTATCACCCAGGACAAAATACTCCCCTTCCGGCACCGTCCAGCTGCCGCTGTATGTCGGTTCTGCCTGTATGTATGGCTCATCCAAAATGACGCCATTTACCTTTACATGTTGGTCAGATATTTCAATCTGATCTCCCGGTAAACCAATCACGCGCTTGATCAGGTTCAGTTCACTGTTGGGGTGATGAAAGACGATGATGTCCCCGCGCTGTGGTTCGTTCAGATAATAAGACAGGTTATTGATGAGCAGATATTCGCCGTGCTGCAACGTGGGATTCATGCTGCTGCCGTCAATCCGATATCGCCCCACCAGGCTGTTCACCAGCCAGAAAATGAAAAAGGTGAGTAACAGCGTCTCGACGATTTCCCGTACTACCACCCCGGCTGGCTGCCGAATTTCACTGCTTGTGGAGATGTCTGGTATGGTGGGGGATAGTTGGGTATTAGACTCAGAAAGAGCCATGGGTCTGTTTCTCCTATATGGTAGTTGAAATTATAGTCAAGCGAAAAATTCAGCGCAAACCGGGTGCGTACTCTCTTAAGACCTGACAGGTTTTGAAAAACCTGTCAGGTCTCAGCGACATCTACCCGGCGCTGTCAGGAGTGAATGATACCCAACTAGCTTTCATTGAGACTGGATACAGGCGGCTTCTTTGCCTTTATTAACGTAATTGGGTAATTGGCCCAATTACCTAATTACCTAATTACCCAATTACCCAATTACTTAGTTACTCAATTACCTCTTCCGTCAACCCGGCAATTATCGCCTGCACCTGGGGGATGGTATCTGCCAGGGGGATGATGGTGCGGTCGGCGGCGCGGCGGAGTTTACATTCCACGCCGCCATTTTGCAGGGAACGGCCGCTTACCGTCAGGCGAATGGGCAACCCAATCAGGTCGGCGTCGTTGAATTTGACGCCGGGTGATTCGTCGCGGTCGTCAAACAGCACTTCCACGCCGGCCTGTTGTAGTTGGTGATAGAGGGTCACGGCCGTTTCCTCTCCCCCGCGCAGCATGACCAGATGTACCTGATAAGGGGCGATGGTGATAGGCCAGATCAGTCCTTGTTCGTCATGGTGGTGTTCGGCCAGGCAGGCCAGCACGCGCGTCACACCCACGCCATAGCTGCCCATGATGATGGGCCGGGCGACGCCCTGTTCATCCAGATAGGTGGCGCCCATCGTCTCGGTGTAGCGCGTGCCCAGTTTGAAAATGTTGCCCACTTCTACACCGCGCACGGCCGTCATCGGTTCACCACAATGCGGGCAGGCGTCGCCAGCGGTGGCGGCAGCAATATCGGTGATGATGTCGGCGGTATAGTCACGGCCGTGATTCACGTTTTTCAGGTGATACCCGGCTTCATTGGCGCCGGCTACCAGGTTGGGCGCGCTGGCCGCAGCGTCATCCACCACCACCATGATTCCGCTTATGCCGATGGGGGAGGCATACCCCGGCACGGCGCCAACCGCGCGGATTTCATCTTCGGTAGACGGCCGTAACGCCTGCGCCCTGACCCCATTTGCCAGCTTGGTCTCGTTCAGTTCCATGTCGCCGCGCACAATGGCAAAGATCAGCTTTTCGCTCTTGGCCTGCCCTTCTTTGACGGTGGCAGTCATAAACACCGCTTTAGCTGTTTTGGATTTAGGCACACCCAGAAATTGGGCCAACGCTTCAATCGTTTTGGCTTCCGGCGTGGCTACTTTTTCTACCGGCAGTATCGGTTCATCGGGCACGGCCGTTTTGCGAAAGGTGGCAATCTGGCGGTTGGCTTTGTACTCACAGGCCGCACACAGCAGCAGCGTATCTTCGCCAATCGGCGTCAGGTACATATATTCATGGGCCAGCGTACCACCCATCATGCCCACGTCTGATTCCACGGCGATGACAGGCAGGGCGCAACGGCCGTAAATGCGGAAATACGCTTCGTAATGCGCCCAATACTGTTTGTCCAGCCCGGCGTCGTCTGCATCCAGCGTATAGCTGTCCAGCATGGTAAATTCGCGGGCGCGGATGAGACCGGCGCGTGGGCGGGGATCATCGCGCCATTTCAACTGGATGTGGTAGACCAGGCGCGGCAACTGCCGGTAGCTCTGGATTTCGCGGCGGGCCAGGTCGGTGACAATCTCTTCATGGCTGAGGGCGAGCACCATATCACGGCCGTTTTTGTCTTGAAAGCGCCCCATCTCGTCATCAATCTCATACCACCGCTTGCTTTCCTGCCAGACGGCAGCAGGATGCACCAGCGGCATGAGCATTTCTTGCCCGCCCAGTGCGTCAATTTCCTGGCGCATGATGGCTGCCAGCTTTTGCAACGTGCGGTAGCCCAGGTGCAGGTAGCTGAAAATTCCGGCGGCCTGCTGCCGCACAAAACCGGCGCGCAGCAGCAGCCGGTGGCCTTCCACTTCCGCGCCCGCCGGCGCTTCGCGCAACGTCTGGTTCATCAATTGACTCATTCTCATCTTGATAATCTCCTTCGTAAATGGGACGCAGATTCACGCGGATGACGCGGATAAAATGTTGTGAATAGGCGTCCTGTTTTCATTCATCGTGGTGGGCTGCTGCCCATGAAGTCTCCTCGGTGTAAGGGTGAGGCAGGCGGGAAACTATTTGTCTGTTCCCTATCATGTTTTGCCGCCTGCCTCACCTCTACCAGATACAAAAACGCCCCGTGTGGAAATCCAACACGGGGCGTAACTGGTCGTTCGTTCAGAGACATCCGATTTCTTCAAGAAATCGGATGTATGGATGACAACTATATCACGCACCAACGCCCCGTTGTTTTGACAACGGGGCCACTAGGGACGGGAGCAAAAAGGAGTTGTTTCTTCATCGTGGCGTAAAGATACATAACCTGCTCCGCTTTGTCAACAAAAAGCATGAGCCGGCAGTGCCAGGCAAGGGGCTGCCCCTTGCCTGGCACTACTTACCCTCCAGGGCTTCTTTCAGGTGAGCGGCGAAGACGGCCGTGCCCGCCGGCGTCAGGTGTACCGGACTGTCGGTAAATTCGGTGGCCGGAACGGCATCCCACAAGTCCAGGTACGGCCGTTCTGCTGCCAGCATTGTTTGCGCTAACAGTGCCCGGTATTGGTCGTAAGCCCAGCGCGGATACCACAGGTTATAACGCAGGTGGCTGTTTTCCCCTTCGCTGATAAAAATTGGCTCATTGATAATCAGCACCGGCACACCCCCGGCGCGTTGCAGGCCCGCCGCTAACACATCAAAGGCCAGGGCATCGCTCGTCAGCGTCATTTCCGTGTCAAAGCTTTGCCAGCTTACATCGGCTGCAAAATCGGACTGGCGCAGCGGGATTTCGGCGGGGATGGCCTGGTCAATGCCGGTGGCGGCCCAGGCCACACCCACCTGCTGCAAGCGCAGCCAATCGGCCAGCGCGCGCCGCTGCCCGATGAGGCTGCTGTGCCAGAAATCTGGTTCTACAAAACGCGGATCGTGGGCGTTCAGGTGCAAACCATAGGCGGCAATAAGCGAGCGCAGCCGCGCCGGGTTGTGCTGCAAAATGGGGTGATCCAGCTGTTTGGGCAGCGCAAACGATTCCAGCGTCACCGGCCAGAGGATCAGGTCGGGGTCATAACGCATGGCTTCATCCAGCAGCAGCAAATCTTTGCTCAGGGACATGATGGGGTAGCCAAGATTGTAAACGGTGAGGCGACGGCCGTCGGCCGCCTCTATCCCCATTGCATTCAACTGCGCTGCCAGCGTCTCATCATTCGGCAAAAACCAGCCCCAAATGCCGGAATCACCCAGCAAAATGACGCGGAACTCATCGGCCGCTTTCGGTTGGTGTAATTGGTGGCTGGCAAACAGGGCGGGCAGGCTGTTCAGGCTGAGGTTGTAGCTTTCCGCCGGATTTTCGCCATAGGGCAGCCGTTCCCGACCGGGGAAGAGGTGGTTATAAAGGGAAAGTGAACCCAGGAAAGGGGGCAGCGAACCGACGGCCGTTTCCCGCCAGATCATGGCAAACAACAGATTCACCACAACCAACAAAAGAACTGCTTTCAACACAATACGGCCCATCACGCGCCAGCTTTGCATGGTAATTGACTTGAAGATGGCGGGCGCTCCCGGTCACCATCTTTAACTTGTTGCCTCATTAAGAACAAAGTAGGGATACACATTAATAACGGTTGTGTCCAGATAGCGGGTGATGCGCGGGGTGTCTTGACGGTAAATGTGGATATGCCCATGCAGTAAGTATTTGGGGCGGAACCACTGCATGAAGCTGAGGAAAATTTTGAAGCCGGTGTGGGGAATATCCGTTTTGTCGTGAATGCCAAAAGGGGGGGAGTGGGTGATGAGAATGTCCAGGTAACGGCCGTACTTCACTTTGTTCCGCAGCAGCTTGGGCAGCATCCCGGCAACCACCAGGCGCATTTCTGTTTCCGTGTACATGTACGGGGCGTGTGGCCGGTAGCGCATGGAACCTTCCAGCCCGGCAATGAGCAGGCCATCGCGTTCCACACAGCGGGCGTGAATGTCTGAACCACCTTCAACGTATAGTAGTTGACGGCCGTCTACCGTATACTGCGGCCCCTTGTCATGGTTCCCCCGCACATACACCAGCCGCCTGTCCAGCGCCGAAATGAGAAATTCCAGGTAATAAAACGGCAAATCCCCACAACCCACAATCAAATCAATGTCCGGATACTTCTGGCGTACATCAGCACAGTACAACTGATCCATCACCCGGTCACTGACCGCCAAAATTTTCATGGAACCGGCCAATCCCGCGTCTGATTATGCGCCAGTTTGTCCAGGATTGCCTGTTGCAGATCAATGCCCGTGACGCTGGCCAGTTGCAGCAAATAGAGAGCCACATCGGCCAGTTCCCCGGCTAACGCTTCCGGGTGGCTGGCTTCTTCACGCCATTGGAAATGTTCCAGCACCTCCGCCGCTTCAATGGCCAGCGAAGCGGCTAAATTACGGGCTGTTTGTGGTTTTGGCGAATCCGGCTGATACCAACCCTTGCTGGCGACGAATTCGTGCATGAGGGTTTCCAGGTCACGTAGTTCCATGATTGAAAAGTTTGTAGTAGGCGATTTATCGCCGTCTGACGGCACTAAAGTGCCTACTACAAACTATTAGCAGAGCAGACGGCCGTTTACGCCACCGTCGCCATATGTCCGATCAAATCCAGGCACTTGCAGGAGTAGCCCCATTCATTGTCATACCAGGCTACGACCTTAACAAACGTATCGGTGAGGGCAATGCCGGCACCGGCGTCAAAAACACAAGTGCAAACTTCGCCGAGGAAGTCCATGGAAACCACGGCATCTTCGGTATAGCCCATAATGCCCTTCAATTCACCTTCTGAAGCTGCCTTCATAGCCGCTTTGATCTGGTCATAGGTGGCCGGGGTAGACAGATTCACTGTCAGGTCAACCACCGAGACGTTGGGGGTGGGCACGCGGAAAGACATGCCGGTGAGACGGCCGTTTAATTCCGGGATCACCTTACCCACTGCTTTAGCCGCGCCGGTGGAAGAGGGGATGATGTTCTGCCCCGCGCCGCGCCCACCGCGCCAATCTTTAGACGATGGCGCATCTACCGTTTTCTGGGTAGCGGTGACGGCGTGTACCGTCGTCATCAACCCATCTTTAATGCCAAAATTGTCGTTCAGCACTTTGGCCAGGGGCGCCAGGCAGTTGGTGGTGCAGGAAGCGTTAGACACAATGTCTTGCCCGGCATAGGTGTTGTGATTGACGCCCATGACGAACATTGGCGTTGTATCTTTGGAAGGGGCAGACAAAACGACCCGTTTCGCCCCGGCTTCAATATGGGCGCGGGCTTTCTCATCCGTCAGGAAAAGGCCGGTACATTCCAACACATACTCGGCCCCGACTTCATCCCACTTCAAATTTTTGGGGTCTTTTTCGGCCGTGACACGAATGGCCTTGCCGTTGACGACCAGTTTGCCATCTTCTACCGCTACCGTGCCGTTAAATTTGCCGTGCGTGGAATCATATTGCAGCATGTAGGCGATGTAGTTCACATCAATCAAATCGTTGATGCCCACTACCTCAAAGCCTTCAATCTCCTGTGCGCGGCGAAAAACCAGGCGGCCAATGCGACCGAAACCGTTAATACCAACTTTAATTGTCATCGAAACTCTCCTTTCTTAACTGTGTAGGGCAATTTAGCAAATTGCCCTACAGCGATATATCTCAACTCATAATTATCACCCACAATTGGCTATTGCCAATGCCGGATGTCATGGTCAGGCCAGACAATTCATCACTGCTTGGGCTAATTTGGCGCTGTCGTGTCGCCATGGTCGCTGCTCGTCAACCAGGTCGGCCAGGATCATGGGGATGTGGGCTGGTGGATCAGGCTGCACGAAGATGGTATGCCCACCCCCGGTTTCCGGGGGAATAGTTAGATTGTTGTTGGCTAATACCACATTCAAACAGCCGGTGGGAACGTGTTCTAAAATGGTGGCGACATGATCGGCCACACTGTAATTATCCGTCTCTCCGGGCTGAATGGCAAGGTTACACACATACACTTTGCGGGCGCGGCTGTGCTGCATGGCTGATGCCAGGTCTGGCACCAGCAAATTGGGCAAGATGCTGGTATACAAACTGCCCGGCCCCATCACAATCAGGTCGGCTTGCAGGATGGCTTGCAGGGCGGGGGGATATGCCTGCACGTTGGCCGGTTCCAGGTAGACGCGCTGGATACGGCCGTGTGCCTCTGGAATGGCCGACTCCCCTGACACACGCTGTACTGTGCCTGCCGCCACCAATACATCGGCCGTCAGGGTTACGTTCGCCAGCGTGGAGGGCAGCACCCGCCCGCGAATGGCCAGTACCTGCTGCGCTGCCAGCAGCGCCTCGTCAAAGCTGCCGGTGATGCCCGTCAGCGCCGCCAGCAGTAGATTGCCAAAAGCATGCCCTTGCAGGTGGCTACGGCCGTTGCCCGTTGCCCCATTCTCTTCTAGCGTTTTGCCAAAGCGGTATTGCAACACCTGGGTCATCAATGCCTCGTCCCGCGCCAGGGCGGCGATGTTGTTGCGGAAGTCGCCCGGCGGCAGCACCCCCAATTCACGCCGCAGTCGCCCGCTGCTGCCGCCGTCATCGGCGACGGTGACAATGGCGGTGATGTTGGCCGTGTGTTCTTTCAGGCCGCGCAGCAGGCTGGGCATGCCGGTGCCGCCGCCGATGGCCACAATGTGCGGCCCGCGCTGGCGGCGGCTGTAGTGGTAAACGGTCTCGGCCACGTCTATGTGCGCCGGGGAAAAGGGGGCCACCAGATTGCGCCCAATTTTGAGAACGCTGATGATGATGAGCAGCCCGCCCATGACGAAGGTGAGCAAAATACGCAACGGCCAGGAGAGGAATTGTAAGGTGAGGGCATTGTGTACGGCCGTTGGCAGCCAATGATGCTCCTGCGCTGTTGCCAGCAGCACGCCTAAGCCCATGCCGATGACGGCCGTGCCCAGCCCCAATACCAGCAGCCACCGCTTAATGCCAATACCCGGCATGAGCCACCGGCTGCTGGAAACAAAAATAAAACGCCGGAAGGGATTACGAATCATCGGTAGGATGATAACAAATCAAGCCGGTGA
>CAADGU010000520.1 GCA_900696625.1 uncultured Chloroflexota bacterium
GGCGTCAAAAACGCCCTGGTCACGGTGGGCAGCGGCGCAGGCGACGAAGGTGGTCATGTCGCCCACTTGCAGCGCACCAATGCGCTGGACGATGGCGATGCCTTTGACTAATGGCCAGCGCGCCCATATTTCCTGGGCGATTTGCGCCATTTTTTGTTCGGCCATTTCTTCGTAGGCCTCATATTCCAGGTGAACGGTTTCGTCTGGTAAACCCTGACGGTTGGTCTGGCCGCGCACGGCGCCGGTAAAGGTGACAATCGCGCCCACTTCGGGGGTGGTGAGGTGGCGGTGTATGGCGTTGATGTCTACATCGGCCGTGGTGATGGCGAAGTAGGTGGGATGGGCAAAGTCGCCGCCGCTGACGGGCGGGAAGATGGCGATTTCGTCGCCGGGTTGCACGGCCGTGTCCTCCCCTGCAAATGCCTTGTTCACCGAGACGATGGAACTAGACACGGCCGTGGCCAACGCCGGGTATTGTGTCACAATCGCCGCCAACACGGTCTGTACCGTTGCCGGTTCGTCCAGGCGCACCAGAATGTGCCCCTGCCCGGCGCGGTCTTTGAGGGTAGCGAATAGTCGAATGTTGAGTTCCATAGTAGAGATTGGGGATTGGAGATTAGAAATTGGAGATGTGTTAATCTCCAGTCTCTAATCTCCAATCTCCACTTTTCCCGCCTTCCTTGCGCACCAGGCACACATCGGTCAGGCGCATCCCTTTGTCTATCGCTTTAGCCATGTCGTAAATGGTGAGGCCGGCGATGGTCACGGCCGTCAATGCCTCCATCTCCACGCCCGTTTTGCCCGTCAGGCGCACGGTGGCTTCGATGTCCACACAGCTTTGCGCCGGGTTGGGGGTGCAGGTGACGGTTACATGGCTGAGCATCAGCGGGTGGCAGAGGGGGATCAGGTCGCTGGTGCGTTTGGCCGCCATCACGCCCGCCAACTCCGCCACCGTGATTACGTCTCCTTTTTTCATATTGCCGGCGATGATTTGCTGCAAGGTCTCCGGCTGCATGTGTACTGCGCCGCGGGCGGTAGCCACCCGCACGGTATCATCTTTGTGGCCGACGTCTACCATGCGGGCACGGCCGTGTTCATCCAGATGCGTCAATTGCTCAGACATAGGCTTCGTATTATAGTTGGCTGGCAACGTGCAAGCCAACAAAGATGAGATTGGAGATTAGAGATTGGAGATTGGGCAATCTTTAATCTCCAATCTCCAATCTCCTTATGGTTGACGCTATTTATCTTTCTCCCCATTTAGACGACGCTGCTTTGTCATGCGGCGGGCAAATTGTGCGCCAAACGGCCGTCGGCCAGCACATCCTCATCGTCACCATCATGGCCGGCGATCCGGCAGCGGTAGGTTTTTCGGATTATGCTCAGGAATTGCACGGCCGTTGGCAGTTGGCCCATGACGCCGTCGCTGCCCGCCGCGCCGAGGACAGCAACGCCTGCGCCATTTTGCGGGCCGCTTACCAACACTGGACGGTACCGGATTGTATTTACCGGATGGGGGCGGACGGCCGTCCACTCTATTCCAACTGGGCCGAAATTACCGGCGCCATTCACCCGGCAGAACAGACCCTTGTGCAACAATTGGCGGCGCAGTTTGCCACCCTGCCCGGCAGCGCCAAGGTGATCGCGCCGCTGGCGGTGGGCAACCATGTAGATCACCAGATTGTGCGCCGCGCCGCCGAACTTTGTTTTGGCGGCGACCTGATGTATTATGAAGATTACCCCTATGCGCGCGATGAAGAGGCGATTACGGCCGTACTCTCTCCTGACAGTTCTGCCTGGCATAGCCAGACCATCCCACTGACGGCTGCCGATATTGCCATTAAAATGGAAGCTATTGCTGCTTACACCTCGCAACTGAGTACGTTTTTTAACGGCCGTGCGGACCTGGCGCAGCAGATTCAGCATCACGCCAACATGGTTGGCGGCGAACGATTGTGGCAGCACAGGCCAAATCCGGTGGGCGCTTGATCATTTCACCGGGGTCAACTTATAATTAGCCACCAGGCCATCACTGGAAGAGAGATCTGATACATATGGGGCAATTAACCACCAGACAACTAAGCAGCAAGAGAAACCGTCAAAAAACGTCAACCAAAGCACGTTTGCAGCCGGGTGACATGCTGCAAGACCGGTACCGTATTGTCGGTACGTTAGGTTCAGGCGGCTTTAGCTCCGTTTACAAAGCGCGGGATATGCGCTTCCCCAATGTGACCAAGCTCTGCGCCATCAAAGAGATGGTCATCTCCACGCCTGACCCCCAGATGCGGGAGCTTACCATTAAGTCGTTTGAACGAGAAGCCAGTATGCTGGCGATGTTAGATCATCCCGCCATTCCCGATGTGTCTGACTATTTCACCGAAGAAGACCGCTCTTACCTGGTGTTGGACATCATTCGGGGCAAAGACCTGGATCAATGGCTGGAAGAGTCTACTGAGATGCTCGACCAGACTACGGCGCTGGAATGGGCCATTCAACTGTGTGATGCCCTGGATCACCTGCATAATCAGAGGCCACAGCCCATTGTGTTCCGCGATGTGAAGCCGTCGAACATTATGCTGGATCAATACGGCCGTATCGTCCTCATTGATTTTGGCATTGCCAAAGTATTTGAAACGGGCGACAAGGGCACCATGATCGGCACCGAAGGCTATTCGCCGCCCGAACAATACCGGGGTCGGGCTGAACCCGCGGGTGACATCTACGCGCTGGGCGCAACCCTGCATCACCTGCTTACCAAACAAGACCCCCGGCTGGAACCGCCGTTTACCTTTAACGAACGGCCTATCACCAAAGCTAACCCCAAGGTTTCCCCTGAATTTGAAGCGATTATCATGCGCTGTCTGGCGTATGACCCCGTTGACCGGTATCCCAATGCGCAGGCGCTCAAACTGGCTTTGGAAGCGCTGCGGCGGCCTGGTTTTGCGGCCACGGCCGTTAGCCCCACCTTTGCCGATACTGCTTTTTCAGCCGTACCGGTTAGTACGGCCGTTACCCCACCACTGCCCGGACTGCCCGGCGCTGCTTCTCCTACCATTAACCAGATCAAGCCGGTCTGGACATTCAAGTGTGAAGATGAAATTCGGCGGCGGGTAGCCGTCGCCAACGGCATGGTGTTTGTCAGCGCCTATGACAACAACCTCTATGCCATCTCCCAAACCAAAGGGGAATTTGTATGGAAATTTCCGGCCATGGACAATGTCGGCGGCTCGTCGCCCTTTGTGTATGAAGACAACGTTTTTATCGGTTCCGTAGACCGGCATCTTTATAGTATACAGACCCGTACCGGTCGTCAGAACTGGCGTTTTCTTACCGGCGGCCCCATTTATACATCCCCCCGTATTCGTTTCGACCACGCCTTTTTTGGCTCTGACGATGGGCATTTTTATGCGGTCAACGTGCGCACGGGCCGTTCAGCGTGGAAAGCGCGTGCCTACAGCGCCGTTCGTTCCACCGCTTATGTAGATGACGAACGGGTGTTTTTTGGTACAGAAGGCGGCTACATTTTTTGCCTGGAACTGGCCTCTGGCAAAACAGTCTGGCAGGCGCAAGCCAAACGAAATGTTACCTCCTCACCCACTCTGGCAAATGAAATTGTTTACGTAGGTTCCCACGACGCCACCGTTTACGCATTAGACGCTGCTTCCGGGTATGTTATCTGGCGTTTCCGTGCCCGCCGCCCCATTGTTTCTTCCCCTACCGTTTATGACACCGTTCTTTTTATTGGCTCCGCCGATGGCAACCTGTATGCTCTGGATACCGATTCAGGCCGTCAGCTATGGACTTTTGAAACGAAAGGTCAGGTCACGTCCTCTCCGGCTGTTTCCCATGACGCTGTTTACATTGGCTCTACCGATGGCACACTTTACTGCCTGAGCCTGCGCAAGGGGGATTTACGCTGGCGGTTTGATACCGACGGCCGTTTTATTGCCTCCCCTGTGGTAGTAGATGACATGATCTACATTGGTTCTAGCAACCATACTCTCTATGCCTTACCGGCATAACAGCAAACTACCAACCCGTTTGGGGCCGGCTTCACTTTCGCCAAACGGTACGGCAACCTTGTTTAGGCTTAATGCTAATGAATGAATCAACCTCATTTTCAGAATCGGACGAGTTGGCAATGAATTCAGGCGACAACGCCAGACATGCCTTGCCCAATACGCAGCCTTTTGTTTATGAAGCAGAAGAGGAGGCGGGAGACGGTATTGGCAAGACGGATGAACTTCCCCCAATTGTCATCCCCGGCGTCAAAGGGATAATTTCTGGCACATCGGGTTCTGCCGCTAAAGCCGAAGCCATTATCCATTATGCCAAGCGGTGTGACATTGGCGCCCGCGACCGGAATGAAGATTCCTGCATTGCCTTTGCTACCGAAACGGGTGGGCATTTCACCATGATGCCTTTTGGCCTTTACATTGTGGCCGATGGCATGGGTGGGCACACCAATGGGCATGTAGCCAGCAAAATTGCCTCCCGCCAGGCGGCCAATCATATCTTAAAGGAAATTTATCTGCCGCTGCTGGCTCACGATACCGCGCCACAAATAGGGATACGGGACACGTTGGTAGAAGCGGTACAAATTGCGAACACGGCCGTTTACCAGGATGAACCCGAAGTGGACAGCGGCACCACCCTCACCGTTGCCTTGCTGTTAGGCAACCGTTTACACGTCGCCCATGTAGGCGACAGCCGGTTGTATTTGCACACCGATGAAAAACTGGAAGCCATCACCAATGACCATTCTCTGGTACAGCGCCTGCAAGATGTGGGGCAGCTTACCGCCGAAGAAGCCACCGTTTACCGCTATCGCAATGTGCTGCTGCGCGCCGTCGGTCAGGGTGAAGAAGTAGAAATTGATACCTATATGCGGTTACTGCCCAAAAAAGGCAAATTGCTGCTTTGCAGCGATGGGCTTTGTGGGTTTGTGGCCGATGACGCGATAAATAACATCTTGAACGAAGATAAACCGATTCAACAAATGGTAGATGACCTCTACAATGCAGCTATAGCCGCTAATAGCAATGACAATGTTACGGTGATATTGGTCGAGTTCAGTCTATAATCGTCAACCAGTGAGCATGGCATGTAGAACCGTTTCCCCTGATTGCATCAAGGTTTCAAATGAGTAAGATTTTTGATTATTATGCTATTTTGGGCGTCGATCCCAAAGCAGAAGCAACAGCCATTCGGATTGCTTTTGAAGCCTTGCAAAACAGTTTCCCCCCTGCCGAACGTGACCGGGCGCGTAATGCCGATTACCAGCGGTTGGTGAATGCGTATGAAGTCCTCAGTGATCCGGTGCGGCGCGCCACGTATGACTCTCTCCTGGTGGAAACCACCATGGTTGATCTGGACATTGCGCTTACCCTCAGCCGCGACAAAATAGAAGTTTCTGATACAGAACAGCGTCTCTACCTGTTGGTAGACATTCGCCCACCCAAACAGAGCAGCGGCCAACAACTGCCGCTGAATTTGTGTCTGGTAATTGACCGCAGTACGTCCATGCAGGGGCGGCGGCTGGACGCAGTGAGAGCGGCTGTGGAACTGGTTATTGAAAAGCTAACGCCATCTGATGTTCTGTCCATTGTCAGCTTCAGTGATCGGGCGGAGGTGGTGGCGTCGGCCCAGCCACTTAGCCATAAACCCGGCATCCTACGTGGGCTGCATGCCATTGAAGCCTCCGGCGGCACGGAGATTTACCAGGGTTTGGCGGCAGGAGTGAAAGAGCTGCGACAGTCGCCGCTGGCCGAGTATTCAAACCATCTGATCTTATTGACCGATGGACACACGTATGGCGATGATAAACAATGCCTGGAGTTGGCGGCGCGCACGGCCGTAGATGGCATTGGCATCACCGCTTTTGGCATTGGCTCCGATTGGAACGACCAGTTCCTGGATCAGTTGGTGGCCCCATCTGGCGGGCAGTCAGGCTTTATTGAACAGCCCAAAAGCGTGGTGCAAAAACTGCAAGAGAGCATCACCGGCATGGGCACGGTTTACGCCCAAAACATGCGTCTCCAACGCAGTTTTCCTGACTTTTTATCGCTGGAGTATGGTTACAAGATTGTCCCTTTTGCCCAACCTTTGGTTTTAGATGATAGCGTCATCCGATTAGGTAATGTGGAGGGGCGTTCTCGTCTGGCGTTTTTGCTGGAGATGAACATCCGACCCCAGACCACGGAAAGACGGCTGAGTATTCCCATCAACCTGGTGGCCGATATTCCCGCCAGACAGATGCAGCAACAGACATTCAACCAAAATGTGCGGGTGAACGTGTTGAAGAATGCCCAAATGCAAGAACCGCCGGAGCCGATCGTGGAAGCGGTGCGCATGTTAAATATGTACCGGATGAATGAGCGGGTGTGGGAAGATGTGGAAGCGGGTGAGCTGGAAGTGGCAGCCCGCCGGATGCGGCACCTGACTACCCGGCTCCTGGAAGCGGGCGAACCGCAACTGGCGCAACAAGCCAACTTTGAAGCCGAACGGATTTTGCAGGCGGGCACTATGTCGTTAGACGGCCGTAAAAAGCTCAAATTTGGCACCCGCGCTTTGGTCACTCGTACCACCTATTTTGATAACGACGACAATGATTAGATGCATTGAATGTGGCACAAATCAATATATTGGGGCTTTGTTTTGTACGGAGTGTGGCGCTTTCCTGGTGGCGCAAATAAGCAAAGGCAAAACAACCATCCTCCCCTTTTCTGAGTTTGCCGTCCATGCCCCGCCGCCGCCGCTAACCAAAGAAGAGTTGGAAACGGCCGTAACCCCCCGTCAAGTCACCTTTGTCATTCCCAGCAGTCGTCGCCGTCTACAACTGGAATTGCAAGACGAAATCAGAGTGGGACGCGCCGATACTGAAACAATACCCGAACTCGACCTTTCCCCAGACGATGGCGCCGGAAAAGGCGTATCTCGCCTTCATGCCAGCATCAAATCTGTCAAAAAAGGCATCGTCCTCATTGACCTGGACAGCACCAACGGTACCATGCTCAATACCTACCGTCTGCCCCCCAACCGCCCATACCCCCTGAAAAACGGAGATGAAATTCGCTTTGGCGATTTGCTCACGCATATCTTTATTGATTGATTCTTATTTGACCTGACAGGTTTCAGAAACCTGTCAGGTCTGCCTGGAAAGACCTATGATCAGCTTAATCGTACACATCAATAATGAAGACGCCGTCGTTTGTGAAATGGAAGAAATGCCAGACCCCCACTGCACCTCCATCACCCTGCTCAACCCACGCCTGCGTGATGGCAGCGATCTGCACTACCTGGACGAAAACGTCACCAGCATGATGCTGCCCTGGCATCGCATCAATTTTGTCCAGATCATGCCATCCGCCGAAACGGAAGATGTGATCGGTTTCGTGCGTGATTGATCATAACCGTCCAGACCTGACAGGTTTGAGAAACCTGTCAGGTCTCCGAAGATAGACGATGGTGGAAAAAATCCCAACGACGCTAGAGCCGGCCGCGCCACGCCTTATTTTGGTGGTAGATGATGAGGCCCGGATGCGCCGTTTTATTCGCATGAATTTGGAACTGGAAGGGTACCAGATTATTGAAGCCGATAACGGTATTGCCGCCCTGGAACAAATCCGGGTGTTCACGCCAGACCTGACCATTATGGATGTGATGATGCCCCAAATGGACGGGTTTGAAACGCTGCGCCTTCTCCGCGAAATTTCCACCGTGCCCGTCATCCTGCTGACCGTCAAAAGTGATGAGGAAGATAAAATTCAAGGCTTGGGATTGGGCGCCGATGACTACATTACCAAACCCTTTAGCCCCCGCGAACTGGTCAGCCGGGTAGAAGCTGTGCTGCGCCGCGCCGAATGGCCGGCGCCGCCGCCGCGTACGGTCCTGCGCATTGATGATCGCCTGTCAGTGGACTTCAACCGCCACCAAGTGATTGTAGATGGGCAGCGCGTTGAACTGCGGCCTACTGAATACCGGCTGCTCTATACCCTGATCCAAAATGCTGGCTGGGTAGTACCCCATGACACGCTGCTGGCGAAGGTGTGGGGGTATGAGTACCGGGATGAAACGCATTATCTAAGGCTTTACATAAACTATTTGCGGAAAAAGATCGAAAAAGACCCGGCTAACCCGTACTACATCCTCACCGAAAGAGGGGTAGGATACCGATTTATTGATTTTAAGAGGAATCAATAGCGGCTGATGGCTGGTAAGCCGGCTTACCAGCCATCAGTCGCGCTGTTTTTTTGGCAAAATTCATCTATCATTGGCGGCTATGAGCGACACATTGGCTGCCGATGGCCGTGAATTTTTCGAGCGAATAGATAGCTACCTCAGCGTCGAGGATAGAGCCTACGTGCAAAAAGCCTTTGCATTGGCTCGCCAGGAACATGGCGACCAACGCCGCAAATCTGGTGAGCTTTTTTTTACCCACCCCCTCACCGTTGCTTATTACCTGACCGAATA
>CAADGU010000521.1 GCA_900696625.1 uncultured Chloroflexota bacterium
CCATTAAACAGGGTTAGCGAAGCCGTAGCCATATCCTGCCCATCGCTGTTGGTGATGACTGTGACCAGGAACGGCCGTTCTGCCAATTCAGCATCTGGCGGCGTGACAACTTCTAGCAAAACCTCGGCGCTGCCCTGGGCCGGTACGTTGACCGAAGTTGGGTAATTGGCCCAACCATCCGGTAAACCAATCACGTCCAGGCTGTACAGGTCGGCGGATGGGCCAGGGTTGAGCAGGGTGAGCGTATATACGGCCGTGCTGCCCACCCCCACCGCCTGTGATTCTGGCGCAATTTCCAGGATGTGCGCCGCCGTGACGTACAGCGGCGGCAGCGTCAGGTAATTCCACCCTGAAGGTAGCCGGTAGCCAACGGCCGTGCCCTGGTTAATCTGCCGCGTCTCGCCCGGCTGCATGTCGGCCAACTCGCTGGCGAAGGTAATCGTATTGACCGGCGCGTACCATTCCAGTTGGTACTGCCAATGGTAGGTAGGCGGCGTGCCCGTGGGCGGCGTCGAGAAAGTGTCGCTGAGGACGGTCACCTGGCTGACTCCCACCGTATGGGTGATTTCCACCCGGTAAGAGGGCGCGGGATTCTGCTCCGGCGTTTGCGTGCGGTAGGTATTGTGCAGTTCCCAACTGTTGGGCTGGCTCAAGGGGATGCTCCAATCATCGTTGATATTGGTCACGTGATAATTATGCTGATTCCACATCGGCCGGGAGTTAATCCAGCGCCCCACATGGCTGATGACGAAGATACCCTCACGGCCGCTGACGACCACATCGGCCACGCCATCGCCATCCACATCACCCAGCGTGGGATATTCCATAATCGTGCCGGAACCGGTGAACGGTTCGTTGAACAGCCGCTTGCCATCCGAACCACGCAGCACCAGGAAGCCATCCGTCGCGCCGTTCCACAATACTTCCCAGACACCGTTGCCCGTCAGGTCTTGCGCCGCCACGCCTGATGCGGAGGCCGTGTTGTCGGCCACTGTTTGCTGCCAGACCAGCGTGCCATCCCCGTTGAGTACCATCAGCAAATGGTCGAAGACCAGGAAACCGGCGTTGATGGCGGAAGCAGTAATGATGTTGATCTGCCCGTCGCCGGTTGTGTCGGCAATGGTGATGGGGCTGGGCCGGTAATGGCTGTCGCTGCCGGTGTAGTAAGACCAGAGCTGCGAACCGTCCGCTTTTATCGCCTCTATGCGCGGTCCCCAGTTGATGATGATTTCCGGCTGGCCGTCGCCGGTAAGGTCGGCTACCGCCGGCGAGCCGAAGACGCCGCTGCGCAGGGTAGTGTTGGTGAGGGTATACGTCCAGGCAATTTCCAGACCATTGATCGGGTCATACTCGTACAACTTCAGAGTATGACCTTGCGCGGCGATGATGTCTAAAGTGCCGTCACCGGTGATGTCTGCCAGGACAGGTACACTGGGCCAGCGGCCGATGGGGTCGCTGTCCAGAATGTTGCCCTGGTGATCGAGGACGTAGAGGGCATCTTCAGAAGCGGCGATGACGATCTCTGGATGGGAGTCGTCGTCCAGATTGCCGATGGTCGGGCCGCCCCAGCCAAAGAGACCACCGCCATCGCCGCTGTAGGCTTTAATGCTTTCCTCTTGCCAGAGGACAATTCCATCATGGCGGAAGGCAAACAAGCCATAATAACCGCTGATGATGATTTCGGACAGGCCGTCGCCGGTCAGGTCGGCCAGGGCCGGTTCGGCGGCGGGGCCAACCAGGTCGGTGTACCATTGGATGGGCGTGCCATTGCCGGCATCCGCCCCATCACCACGATAGACGTAGAGACGGCCGTTATTGGCCGGCGCTACCAGTTCTACCACGCCATCACCGTTCAGGTCGCCAAGGGCAATGCTGCTCACGAAACCGGTGCGGAAAGCCGGGTCGAGTGCCTCTTTGGCTGAGTCGTCGTGCCATTTAATCTGGGGCGTGTAGCTGTAAAAGTCGGCGGGATTGACTTCAAAAGCATCCACCCGGCCAAAACCTCGCGTGTGAATTTGCACCGTGTGCGGGCCATCACCCAGGTTGGGGAAGTGCAGGGCGTAAGGCTGGTTGGAGTAGGCGGCCGTCATGTCATATTCGCCGGCGTGTATACCATCAATGGTCACATTCAAGATTGAACCGGCGCGGTTGAAGCCCAGCAGCGTCAGATCACTGCCGACAAAAGTGAACCAGATGTTGGGGTTAGCGTTGATCAGGTTTTGGGAGAGGTAATCGCCTGCGTAGGCGTACTGATTCTCATACTGCCCCCAATAACTTTTGTTGCTGTAGTGGAAACGGCCGCTGTAATCATCCAGGTCGCCGTTGTACCAGCCCTCGGCCAGGGACTGCCCATCCCAGATGTCTATGAAGTCGGGGCGGAGATTGCCGGAAACGGCCGTCATCGAAATGGTATGCGTCCCAGTGATCAGGTTGTCAAAGTAAACGCTGCTGATTTCGCCGGACGTGCTGGGGCTGGCCGTGTCAAACGTGCCTTGCGACTCGCCGTCAATGAAAATTTCCACCACGCCGCCGCTAACAAAACCAACACCGACCCACGTTCCCTCAAATTCCAGGGAGAGCGTATTACCCGCCGCGCTGGTGGCATTGTAATTGCCGCTGGCGCGGAAGAGGCTGCTTTGTATAGACCAGCTTTGCGGCATGGTGCGGAACGGATAGCCGTTATAGCGCAGGTCGGGATGGTCTTCTTCCAGGCGAATGACGCCGCTGGGTGTTGGCAGTTCGTAATGTTCGCCGGTGGCCGGGGTGATAAAGGCATCTACGGTCACGTTGCTGCGGTAACGGCGCACCTCGATGACGTGAGGCCCATCCCCCAGGCCAGCAAAGGAGAAAACGCGGGGGCCAGTGATACGGCCGTAGGTATTCAAATACCCCTGCGATACGCCATCAATTTTCAGTTCGAGGGAGTGATAACCACCTGCCGTCCATGCCTGGAAGGTCACGGAATCGCCGGTGAAGGGGAACCAGGCGGTGCTGTCATTGCCGCCGCTGTTGGCATAAGCGCCGCCACTGGCATCTGCATGAAGTGTTCGTGACCAGCCGCTGCTGAAAAAGAAGCGCTCATCCGTCTCTTCAAAAGTACCCTCGGCCAATGGCAGGCCATCCCATACGTCGAAATAATCGAGGTGGACGCGGCTGCTGCTGGCGTTGGGGTGGCTGGTTCCCAACACGGTGATGGTGAGGGTGTGTGGCCCGGCGCTGAGGCCATTAAAGTAGAAGCTCTCTGTGTCGTTTTCACGAGTATACAGGTCTACGGCGGTCACCACAGCGCCGTCAATGGCAATTTCCGCCTGCCCACCAAAACGGTCGGTGGCAAAACCAACACCCACCCAACTGCCTTCAAAGTCAAAGCTGATGGTGTCGCCGGCCGCAGCGGAGTAGAAGTATTGGCCGTCGCTGGCGCGGTTGCTGGTGATGCTGTTGATTCGCGTCCAGCTTTGCGCCGTTTGGGTGTAGGGCACGCCGTTGTAGCGAATGGCCGGATGCTCTTCCTCGAAGCGGGTGATGCCCGTCACCGGTGGCTGGGGATCAATGAAGGGAGGTTGGCCGGGTGTTGTCAGGGCATCGAGCATGGCCTGGCCCCGGTAGCTGCTGATTTGCAAGACGTGGGGGCCGGGGCCAAAACCTTCGTAACTGAAGGTGCGGGTGATGGCATTGGCTAAACTGTTGGGGTGGTAGAGGTTGACGGTGTCCAGGTAACGGCCGTCTACAAACAACTGCGTCTTGTCGCCCAAACTGTAAGCCATCGCCTGGTAGGTGAAACTGTTACCGGCAAAGTGGAACCAGGCGCTGCCGCTGCCGCTGCGAATAAAACTGCCGCCGCTGGCGTTGGTGTTGCTCTCGGTCGTCCAACTACCGGCCCGTAAGACACGCGCATCGTCTTGCTCAAAAGTTCCATCCTCTAGCCCAACGCCATCGCCAAACTCAATGAAATCAAGCTGGACGCGGTTATTGCTGGCAAAGGGGCCGCTGCTGCCCAGTACCACCACGCTGATCGTGTGGCTGCCCGGCGTCAGGTCGCCAAAGAAGTGGGTGACGGCCGTGTCTTCACGCCGGTACAGGTCTACCACGCCGTGGCTCAGGCCATCTATGAAGATTTCGGCATAGCCGCTAAAGCGGTCGGCGTAGAAGCCAAGATTGAGCCAGCTTCCGGCAAAGTCAAAGCTGATGGTATCGTTGGCAGTGGCCGAGCGCATATATTGGCCGTCGCTGGCAGACGCGGCGCTGACGCGGCTCCAGCTTTGCGCCGTCTGGGTGAAGGGGACGCCATTGTACAACACGGCCGTATGCTCTTCCTCGTAGCGGTTAATGCTGCCCGGCGCCGGGTGGGGGTCTATAAACGGCGGCTGGCCGGGTGTGGTCAGGGCATCAATCGTCGTATTGTCGCGGTAACTTTTCACCTGCAACGTGTGTACGCCGGGGCCAAACCCTTCGTAGGCAAAGGTGCGGGTGACGGCGTTGGTGGCGCTGTTGGGGTGGTAAAAAGAAACCGTGTCCAGATACGCGCCATCCACAAACAACTGCGTCTTACCACCGCCGCTGTAAGCGATGGCGTGCAGGCTGAAGGAGTCGCCGGAGAAGGGGAACCAGCCATTGGCGGCGGTGGCCCGCACGTAGCTGCCACCACTGGCGTTGGCATGGTTTACCGTCGTCCAGCCATTGCTGAGAATGAGGCGGGGGTCATCCTGCTCAAACGTGCCATCGGCCAAAGGCGTGCCGTCGCCAACGTCGAAGTAATCAAGCTGTACCCGTGTCCCGGAGGCAAAGGGATTGCTGCTGCCTAACACGGTCAGGGTGACGGTATGGGGGGCATTGCCGAGGTTGGGGAAGAAGAGGCTGACGGCCGTGTTATCATCCCGGCGGTACAGGTCAAACGCCCCCTGGCTGATGCCGTCAATGTCCACCGCCACGAAGCCACCAAAGGTACCGCCGATGAGACCAACCGTCAGCCAATCGCCGGTAAATGTGAACACGGCCGTGCTGCCCGCCGTTGCATTGCGCCAATAACTGCCGCCGCTGGCCTGGTTGAGTGTGACGTTGGTCCAGGTACCGGTGTAGCTGATGGCCGCATCGTTTTGTTCTGTGCGGGTGACAACCAGGTTGATGCTGAAAGAAGACGCTGCCGGGGCGCTCAGCACAACCGGTTCGTCCAGCTCTTCATTGGCACTTGTTACTTGATCATGGTCCATTGCCACCTGCTCTTCCGGCAGGTCGGCATTATTAAACGTCAACGGCAGGCTGACTTCAGCCTCCACCACAGGCAAGGGATCGCTGTCCAGGGCCGGTGCGGCAGGCGAATCGGCGCCACCTGCCATCGCCTCGGCGCTGCGCTCATTGGCCATTGCCAATTGCTCTGTAACCATTGCCGATTCCACCGGCGGCGCCTGCCAGTACGGCGCATCGTAAATGGTATGCTGCCGTGCCAGATCGCTTTCATTGCTCATTGACAATTGATCATTGCCAATTGCCAATGGATTGATTTCCGTGGTAATGGCTGTTGTCACCGTCACCGTGCCGGGTGCGACCAATTCAGGCGCGACGGCATGGCTGGGGATGACAGCCTGGCCGACGCTGAGATAGCCGTAGCCATCGCCGCCGGTCGTGGCCGCGCCGTTCAGCCGCACGTTGGCAGTGATGGTGTAAATACCGGCGGCCCAGCCGGAAGTATCTACGTCGGCCAGGTCGTATAATCGGGGCGCGCCGCCGAGGATGTTCAGGGGGATGGTGTCGCTCCATTGCTGGCTGCCGCTGGGGTGGTACACGGCCGTCTCCACTTCCCCGGCCAGCCCAATCCCGGCAACATTGGCAATTTCCACTTGCAGCAGGGTGCTGCTGGCGCCCGTTTCCACAAAAGGCGGGTCGGCGGCTACGGCCGTGACCTGAATAAACCGGTCTACCACATTGAGCCGGGCCTGCGCCTGGGCGGTGATGTAGTTTAGGGGGGTATTCATGGCCGTCACTTCGGCGTCAATCAGGTACAGGGCCAGATCAGAGGCGGCGGCGGGCACGGCCGTTTGCACGGTTGCACCGGGCGCAATCATCTGAGGGAAAGTCAGCGTTTCGTCCGGCAGGGTGACGGTAACGGCATAGGTGGTTGTCACCGTACCCCGGTTGGTGATTTCCAGGTCAAAGTCCACCGGTTGGTCGGGCAGCGCCGCGTTCATCCAGGGGGTGAGGCGGACGGTGGGGCGATGCGCTTTGATGGCGCACAACTCCTCTTCCAGACCGGTTACGGCCGTGGTGATGCCCGGCAGCGCCGCCAGAATGGCGGCATCATCGGCGGCGGTTGCCAACGAGGCCGCCGCCGTTTCCAATTCTGTATATGTCTGGCCCAGTGGGGAGGTGAGACGGCCGTAGTTCGCGGCACTGATCGCCGCTGCCACTGTCTGATCACGCAATGCCAGGGCACAGCCGCCGTCACACGACTCTTCCAATGCGGCCATCGCCAGCGCCAACGCTTGCAAAGCGGCCGCCAATGCCTGCTCGTCGGCCAGGCAGCCGGCCGCTGCCGCAAAAATCGGGCCGGTGTTGGCGCTGACCAGGCGGGTGTTTAACGTCGCCCATTGGGTATACGCCTGCCCCGGTACCGGGCTGGACAAACTAACCTGATGCACGCTGCCCAACGGCGCGGTAGGTACGCCCAGTATGACCACCTGGCTGGCGGTTTGCCCCGGATTTACCGCTACCGGCGCCTGCAAACCGGTCACTTGCCAACCGGTGGGCAGGTGGGTGGCCAGGTCAAAGCTGCCGGGCGCGTTGCCCACGTTACGCAGATGGACGGTAAATTCTGCTTCATCGCCACTCATGGCAAAGAGCGGCGACGGTTCCAGCCAGAGATGCTGGAAGGGAACGGCGGGCATGACAAAGGTGGCGCTGTCGCTGTCGTTGATGGTGGGGTCGGCGGCAGCCACGGCCGTGACCGTAAAGGGATAGCTGCTGCCCGGCGCCGGCAAGGTGGGTGTGTCTGGCTGTAAATACAGCCCCAACCAGGTCATGCCGCCGGCGGGCAGGGTGATTTGTACGGCCGTTTGCCCCGCTTCCCCGGCAAAGATGAGCCAGTTGGGGTTAAGCCCTGTAACCGTCACGGCAAACGTATGCGGCTGGCTGGAGCGGTTGACGATGTGCGCCGTATACGCCGCACCGGGAATCTGCGCCTGGCCGTTGTTGGTGGTGGTATTGGCCGGGTCTGTTGGTTCGCCAAACGGGATGGTGTAAATGGGGTCTGGCTGAATGGTTACGTCTACGCCTTGCATGGCATTGACGGTAACGGTGTGTGCGGCAGCGGCTACGGCCGTGGGGTGCAAAGCCGATTGCGCCGTGACCAACACGGTGTAGTTGCCGGGTGGGGTGGTGAGGGTGGGCGTTACAGTCAGGCTGCCATCGGCAGCGACGGCAGCCGCCCAACCCGGCGCAGACAGGGTGATGGTGTAGCTGTCGCTGAAGTTGGCCGAAATTTCAGCCTGGAACGTGGCCGGGCTGCCCGGTGTGGTGGCAGAATTGGCCGGATCGGCTGCCAGGCGGAAGTAGTGAGCGTCGCCGGTCAGCGATACCTGGTCGGTGGCGGCGGTGGCTTCGCTGACGGCAACGGTACCACTGAAATTGGGTAACATCAGGCCATCTTGCAGGGAAACGGCCGTGCCGCCAATTGTTAGTGTGCCGCTGGTGGGGGGTAGCCCCAGGGTGGCGTTGTTGGCCGTCAGGCTGGCCGATGGCGCAAAGTGGGGCGCGGCGGCTGCGCCGGTGGCTTGCAGGGCGACGGGGGCAGTTGTCACCAGGGTCAGGTTGCCGCTGTAAACCTGGCCGTTGAGGGTGGCGGTGGCTCCGCGTAAGGTGAGTTCGGCAGTGGCGGCGGGGGTGAGGGTGACGGCCGTTTCCCCACTATAAGCCCCGCTGCCCAGACCGGAAACGGCCGGGGCATAAAAGCCAATTCCACCTGTGCCGCTGCGCTGGTAGGCAATGTCGCCAGACGTTTCCATTTGACCATCGGCGGCAACGGCCGTGACGGCGCCATTGCCAACCAGAGCGCCATCCACGTACAACGCGCCCTGCCCGCTCAACTGCTGGAAGCGCAGGCCAGATTGGGCGCTGTTGTCCCAGGCGGCGCTCAATACGCCCTGGGCGTTGAAGGATTCGAGGAGCAGATTGGCGGATACGGCCGTGCCGCTGCTGCTGGCGGTCGCCGCCACCACGCCCACAGCCGGGCGATAAAATTCATGCTCTGGCAGGCGGGCGGCCAATGCTGGCGGCAGCGGTGGGTCGGCGCTGCCAATAACCGAGGCGGCCATAGCCGCGCCATTATTAAAGCCGCCCTGCCGCAGATCAAATTCACCAAAGCTAAATTCACCGATGGGTGTATCTACCGTGCCGCCGCCATGGATGCCGGCGCCGTTGATAAACGCTTCGATCCAGTCATGGTCGCCCATTTCGGCCAGCAGCTCGGCCGTGTCGCTGGCCCACTGCTCGGCGGCAGCCAGGGCCGCATTCCAGGCGGCTTTCATATCGCCGGGAATGCCGCTCAAAAATTCTCCCAGGAAAACGAGGGTGAACCCGGCAAAACCCTGCCCAAAACCGGCAATGGCAAAACCAATCTCCTGGATGGAACCGTTAATTAAAATGCTGTACTCAACGGAGACCAGATGCAGGCCATCTTCGCTGACATCAATGGTTTCACCACTGGCAATGTTGCTGCGCAGCCAGCCAACGGTTTCCACGTCACCAAGCAGAACGGGGGCGATGGGGACGAGGACAAAGTGGCGCGGGTTTTGCAGCAAATCGGCGGTGATGCGCGCTTTGGCCTCGTCAGAAATGGTCAAACCGGCCAGATCGTCCAGGTTGGCCGGGCTGATGATGGTCAGGGGAATGCCTTGCGCCTGGGCGGCGCTGAGGATGTTGGCTACGCTGTGAACCGGCTCGTCGGGGGAGAGGCGTTGCAGCAGGTCAGATTCCAGGTTCATGGCCGCCAGGCCGTAGGCGACATTGAATGCCTGCCAGCCGCGCCAGCTTTGGTCGGGGTAGGGCAGGGCGCGAATCTGGTTGCGGCGCAGGTCAAGGCTGACGCGCTGTTGGCCGGTGACGGTATCGGTTTCCCAGGCCATCAGGTGGACGCGGGGCATGTCGTAGTAGGGGCGCACCAGGAAGGAGTCGCCCAGGCGCTGTGTGCCGAAGTCGGCGGCGGCGGCGTATTGCATGAGCAGCACACGCTGGCTGGCGCGGGTGAGGCGGCTGATGGCCTGGGCAGCGGCGATGAGATCATCGCTTTCGCCGGCGGTGACTTCACCATCGGCCATAATTTCGTTGACCTGGGCGTAGGCGGATTGGCCGGCGGTCACGGCCGTAGCTGCCGCTGCATATTCACCATCTATGGCCGACACGGGCATAAAGGAGGGGGCAAAGAGGCCGGTGATCAGGGTGAGGTCGGAGATGAAGGGTTGGTTGGTACGGCCGTCGCCGCCAACCTGGATATTGCCGCCGTTTAGCCGGGCATCGTAGCCAATGGCATCATACAGCGCTCGCTCGTGGCTCTCTACCGTGCCGTCGGGGTGGTGCAGGTCAATGAGCAGCCATTCACCGGTGACGATGGTGGTTGCCAGGGGGAAATTAGTGAACAGTTCCTGGAATGACGTTCCTTCCAACAGGGATTCCTGCCCGGCGAGCATCAGGTAGGGGGTGTAGGTGTGGAAAACGTTGGCGAAGATCATGCCACCCTGGTTCTGGCTGTTGACCATGTGGCCCAGCGTGACCGGCTCGCCCACCAGTTCGACGGCGCTAAAGGTATGGTCAAGCGGGTAATTGTGGGTGAGGCCGCTGAGGGGGTGGTACATCTCTACTTTGATGCGGATGGTGACGCTGTGGCGCAGGCTGGCGGGTAACTCGGCCAGCGGTGTGGGGTCGGGTGGGTCCACAAAGCGGTCGCCTATTTCGGCCTGGGCGAAGGAGGGGTCCATGTCCACCCAACCCTGACCGGGCAGATAGGCTTCCACCCACCAATGGCTGCGGGTTTCATCCCAAAGCGCCGTGTTTTGCTGCGGGTTGGCCTGGGGAAAAGGGTTATTGGTGGGCAAGTGACCAATGACCCCCAACGGTTGGGGGAACATGGAAAGAATGAGTGTTTCAATGTGGGGGTTGGCTAATTGGCCGGAGCGGTAGCGGGCGGGTACGCCGCTGGCGCGCAGCAGGGCAATGAGCAGGCTGGACTGGTCGGCGCTGTTACCGGCGGCGCTCCACAGTGTACCCCGTGCCCCGCGCAAGCTGCCGGTGTAGCTCTCGAAACCCAATTCGCGCACAAAAGTGAACAGGGCAGCGGGGTCTTGCCCCAATTGGGCGGCTTGTTCGATGACGTAGGTGTCGTCGCAGTTGGCATCGAGGGTGCAGGTGAGCCAGTCGCCCATGTTGTCCGGCCAGAGGATGGCGGGGGCGGCGGTGGTGTGGTGGGCACGGCCGTTGACCATGCCCCAACCCGCTGCCCCGCTATCTAATTCGGTGGGGTCGGTGACATTGGCCGGGCCATCCAGTTCAATGACGATGCTGACGCTGCCCAGCGGCGGGATGTCATCCAGGTGGAACGTGTAAACGCCATTGTCCAGCGAAACGGGCAGGGAGGCGCTGACGAAGCTGGCCTCGGTTGGCTCATAGGTCACAATCACCTGGCGCAGCGTGTTGGGGTCGGCCAGGGGGTCGAAGCTGTCCAGCGCCGCCAGGGTATCGGTGAGGGGCTGACCAGGGGTAACGTCGGGTGCCTGGGTGGGGGGCAGGCTGTTGTAGACGGTGTAGGTGATGGTCAACTCATCACCGCTGGCGTAGCTGGATTGGGCGCGGGCGATGGCGATGGCGTTGGTGGGGGGGGTAGTGACGGCCGTCTCGTCAAGCGCCATCGTTTCCGCCATTACCGGACGGGAAGCGCCAAGCCCCAATAAAAAGGGGAATGATTGCAATAAGAGACCGAACGTGACGGCCCAGGCGATTATTTTGTATGATCTGCTTGTTTGTTCCATGTGTGTTTTACCTCGTTGTATGTCACGGTTTGCTGCTCAATGAAGGCGATGAGTTGGGGTAAGGAAGCGAAGGTATGCAACTGCCCGGCACGGGTATCTTGCAGGGAGGCCCGCCAGGGGGTGTTGCCATCGTCGCGCCAGAGGCGCAGCAGGTAGGCCTGGTAATTGTTGGGATTATCAGATGCCATAGGAAACCTGTTTAGCTCGCACATCATAACGGCCAATCGCTCAGAGATCGCTCAGGCTGGCTGTTTAGGTTTGCGACTGGTATGGGGCTAGACTATACTGTCTTCCGTTACTTATGACAGCCCAATTAACCGTACACACCCTGGGACAATTTACCATTTTGCGGCACGGCCGTCCCCTGATCGGCCTTTCCTCGCGCACGGCCGAGGCGCTGCTGATTTACCTGATGCGCCAGCCACGGCCGTTATCCCGCCAGGTGATCGCTGACTTCTTGTGGGACGACCGCGCTGCCGACCGCGCTGCCGCCAATTTGCGCACACTGTTGACGATGATGCGCAAGGAGCTGGGCGATTATCTGTTCATTGACCGCTACAACGTAGGTTTTAACCACGAGAGTGATTTCTGGCTGGACGTGGCCGAGCTGGAAAGGCAAATGGCGGCGCTGGAACCGGTGATTCAGGCGGTGGCTTCGTTGACGACCGACCAGGCGGCGGCGCTGCAAACGGCCGTTGACCTTTATCAAGGCCCCTTTTTGGAAGGATTTTATCTAAGCGAATCGCGGGGGTTTGACGAATGGTTGGCCCTGACGCAAGAGCGGCTGCGCCACCAGGTAGAAATTGGGCTGCGCCGCCTGGTGACATATTATCTGGAAAATGGACAGTATGACATGGGTCGTCCCTATGCCGTCCGGCTACTATCCCTGGACCCCTATTACGAGGCCGCTCACCGGCAAATGATGTGGCTGTTGGCGCGCAGCGGGCAGCGCAATGCGGCGCTGGAGCATTATCAGCAGTGCCGCCGCCTGCTGGCGGCTGAGTTGGGTGTGGAGCCGGCGCCGGCGACGACGGCCGTGTACAACCACATTCGCGCGTTGGCATTCCCACCCCCTTGCCACCTGCCACCCCAGGATACCCCTTTTATCGGACGAGATGCGGAGGTGACGGCCGTTAGCCAGCAGCTTGCTCGCCCGGAGTGTCGCCTGCTTTCATTGCTTGGACCCGGCGGCGTGGGCAAGACCCGGCTGGCGACTGAAGCCGCCCGCCAACTGTGGCAGCAGCGCCCCGGTCAATTTTTGCACGGCATCTATTTCGTCTCGCTGGCCAGTGTCGCCGCCATTCACCAACTCCCGCTGCTGCTGGCCGAAAGACTCAACATCTCGCTGCGCGGCCCGGCCACGCCGCTTGAACAATTGCTCCGCTATTTACATGACAAGGAAATGCTGCTCATCCTGGACAACGTGGAGCATCTCATTGAGCAAAACCCGGCGGAAATTGCCAGCTTTCTGGCCCGCCTGCTGCCAGAAGCGGCGCAGATTAAATTGCTCATCACCTCACAGCACCGGCTTAATTTACGTGAGGAGTGGCTGGTTGATGTGGCGGGCCTGGATTATCCATTAGAAAGTGATCCAACCGACCCGGCGCAGTACGGCGGCCCCCGCCTCTTTCTGCACCATGCCCGGCGTGTTCGCCGCGATTTTGCACCCACCCCGGCCGATTGGCAGGCCATTAGCCACCTTTGCTACCTGCTGGAAGGGCTGCCTCTGGGGTTGGAACTGGCGGCGGCCTGGCTGCGCCATGCCACCTGCGCCGAGATTGTGGCCCAGGTGGGCGCGCAGCCTGATACACTGGTGAGCGGTTATTACAATGTGTTGGAGCGTCACCGCAGTTTGACAGCCGTGTTTGACTATTCCTGGAATTTGCTGGATGCGGCAGAAGAGCGCATCTTGCCTCGGCTGACGCTGTTTCGTGATGGTTTTACGCTGGCAGCAGCGACCAGTGTGGCCCAGGCAGACCCGGCTATACTGCAAAGTCTGGCAGACAAATCATTGCTGCGCCGGGAGGGGGACGGCCGTTATGGAATGCACACCCTGCTGCGCCAACTGAGTACTGCCCACCTTACGCCGGAAGATGAAGCTGTTGCCGCTGCCGCCCACGCTCATTTTTACGCCGCTCTGATCCAGACGGAGGAACCGCATCTGGACGGCCCGCAGGCAGAAACGGTGTTGGCTGCGCTGCGGCAAGAACGGGCCAATTTATATGCCGCCTGGGAGTGGGCGCTGGCGCAACATGCCGTACCACTGCTCGGCCAGATGGTGGGCGGACTGGCTTATCTGGATGATATACAGGGAGCGTTCCTGGTGGGTTATGAGCGGTGTACGGCCGTAACGGGTGACTGGCTGGCGGCGACGGACGCGGGCCGACTGTTGGCCGGGCGCTGCCGCGCTTACCAGGCCCGGTTTGCCCATCAGCTGGGCCGCTTTGAAGAAGCGGAGGCGTTGTACCAGGAGAGTGTGGGCTGGTTACGGCCGTTGCCCCCTTCCCCGGCGCTGGCGTTGGCGCTGACGCACTGGGGTGAACTGGCGCGGCAGCAAGGCGATCTGACGGCGGCGCGGCCCCGCTACGAAGAAAGCCTGACCCTCTTCCACCAATGGGAGGATGCGCAGGGCATAGCACGGGCGCTGCTACATCTGGCCAATCTGGCTTTTGCTTCCGGCCAGTTACCGGAAGCGGTGCGGCGGTACGAAGAGGGGTTGGCAATTTGTCAGGAGATAGGTAGTTACCGGCAGACGGCCGTTTTTCAGGACAATTTGGGCGCGGTGTTGATCGAGTTGGGCGAGTATGAGCGGGCTGAAGAAACGTTGACCGCGGCATTAACGCGCCGGCAGGCGATCAACGATCAATGGGGTTTAGCCACATCCAACAACAACCTGGGTGTGCTGGCCGGTTTGCGCGGCCACTATGACGAAGCAGAAAAACGGTATCAGGCGGCAGCAGATACTTACCGGCAGATTGGCTACGCCTTTGGCGTGGCCCGCTGCCTGACCAATCTGGGTTCCATGCTCATTTCGCAGGGCAAACTGGCGGAGGCGCAGCAGTATCTGGCAGAGGCGCTGGCTCTCTGGCAGTTGCTCGATTCGCCGGAAGGGGAAGCGGATGCGTTGCATTGCCTGGGGCAGGTGGCCGGCCAGCAAGGGCAGTACGCCACGGCAGAAGGGTTGCTGCAGCAGAGCGTGGCGCTCTATCGTCAGTGCGACCAGCCCATTTCACTGATACGCACATTGACTGATTTGAGCGTGGCGCTAGGCCGGTTGGGGAAGCAGGCCGCGGCGCGGGCAGTGTTGGCGGAGGCTTTGGGGCTGGCCGAGGCGATAACCACCACACCGGGATTGCTGGCGACGTTGATGGCCGGGGCTGATTTGCGGGCGCAGGCGGGAGAGTTGGCGGCGGCGGCCACCTGGTTTGATGTAGTGCAGTGCCATCCCCAAACGACGCAGCCGGTACGCAATGAGGCAGATCGGCTGCGCCAGAGTTGGCCGGATATGCCGGCGTTGAGTGACAGTTTTCCATCACTAACGCCGGCTTTGGCGGCATTGCGGCAGTTTTTGAGCAGTGAAAAGGTGGACATTTCTGGCGTACAACACACTTAACGATGGCTAATAGAACGGAAAGGGGACGGGGTGTACGGCCGTTTTTGCGTTATAATCCCGCCCGTTTGATAACAGACCTGATATATGGATTCTAACCGACTGCATTCCACCGAAGTATTTGACACCGACGCCCTCCGCTCCCCCTGGGGACAACTGCGGGAGACGTTTCGCTACACCTATTTGCTGCGCAACCTGGTGCAGCGTGATGTGAAGGTGCGCTATAAGAATTCGCTCCTGGGCGTAGTGTGGAGCCTGCTCAATCCACTGCTGATGATGATGGTGTATACGGTGTTGTTCACCATTCTCCGCCCCAACAACAGTATCCAGTATTTTCACATTTTTATCCTGGTGGCGCTGATTCCCTGGCAGTTTCTGGCGGGCACGGTGTTGGGCGGCACGGTTTCTATTACCCAAAATGCGTCGCTGGTGAAAAAGGTCTTTTTCCCACGGGCGCTGCTGCCTACCAGCGTCATGTTTTCGCAGTTGGTCAATTTTGCCCTTTCGTTTGTGGTGCTGGTGGTGCTGTTGTATCTCTCTGGAATAGGGTTGACGCGGTACGTGTTGTGGGTGCCGGTCATATTGTTCACCCAAATGGTCTTTATGCTGGGGCTGGCGCTGGCGCTGGCAGCGGCGCAAACGTTTTACCGGGATACGCTGCAAATAATGCAGGTGGTTGTTCTGGCCTGGTTTTTTCTGACCCCAATTTTTTATCCTTTTGAGGATTTTGCCCATACCGCAGACTTGATGGGTTGGTCGTTCACGCCAGCGCGGCTGATGCGCTGGATTAACCCGATGGCGTCTATTGTGGACAGTTATCGCACGGTGTTATGGGGAACCATGAACAGCCAGGGGCAGCCGGCGGCTATGGACCCGTTGATGCTGGGCCGGACGTTTGTCACGGCCGTGATCACCCTCGTCATTGGCTATTACTTCTTCATAAAGACGGAGCATCTTTTCGGGGAGAAGTTGTAAGGAATGGAGATTGGCCCGATTTCCAATCTCTACTCTCCAATCTGTAACGTCATGTCTATCAAATTATCGCATGTCATCTCTTTCATTTTGATGGGGGCCACTTTGTTCCTGGTGGGCTGTGCTTCGGCCGCGCCGACGCCTTTTCCGACAATGGTCGTCACGGCCGTTGCCGAACTACCCAGCCCCACGAACATCGCCACAGACGTGGTGGGTGGCTCCGAAGCCGCCCTGGAAGAAGCGACGCCACTGGTAACGGAGACGGCCGTGCCGCCACAAACCAATACCGCCGGCCCTTCTCCCACCGCTTCTAGCACACCGCGCCCCTCCCACACCCCTACCCACACGCCCTCCCCTACCATTACCCCCACCTACCGGCCTCAGGTAGCGCCCACGCTGGCGGAAACGGGTGCGCCGACAGAGTTCCGCGAGGGAGTGCCCACGCCGTCTACGGCCGTGCCCTCTCCTGTGCCCACCTTTGAAACGCCGCGTGAGATCACCAACGTTTTGCTGCTGGGCAGCGACACGCCGCTCGGCTCAACCAGCGTGCGCACTGATACCATGATCATTGTCTCCATCAACCATGACAACCAAACGGCCTCCATGGTCTCCCTGCCCCGCGACCTGTATGTATACCATCCGGGGCGGATCATGGGGCGGTTGAACACGGCCGTGAACCTGGGCGACGTGGACCTGCTCAAGCAGACCATCCTCTACAACTTTGGCATTCCCATCCATTATTATGCCCAGATTGATTTTGATGGTTTTGAACGGGTCGTGGACGCCATGGGTGGCGTAGATTTGGCCGTGAGCTGCCGCCTGCAAGATTGGCGGCTTATCTCCCCGGAACTAGACCCCCAGGATGAAGACAACTGGCATCAATATGCCCTGGAACCGGGCATCCACCATATGGACGGCGACACGGCGCTCTGGTATGCCCGTTCCCGCCTCTCCAGCAGCGACTTTGATCGCGGTCGCCGCCAACAGCAGCTGCTCCACGCCATGCTCAACCAGGGGGTAGATTTGAACCTGATCGCCCAGGCGCCCACCCTCTGGAACACCTATAAAGATGTGGTGCAAACAGATATTGACATTGGCCGCCTGCTGCAATTTGCCGCATTGGCCCCGGCCGTGCGCCAGAATGGCGTGCAGCACCTCTATCTGGCGCGGGGCACCGAATCCTGGACAACGCCGGATGGCGCTTCGGTGCGGCTGCCTATTTGGGAAGGCGAGGGCAACTTTGCCGAAACGTTCACCCGTCTCTATCGCCCACCCACGCTGAACCGGGCCACCCGCCCCCCCATCACCGTGCAGATCGTGAACGCCAGCGGCAACCCGGATATGGCGCTGCTGGCGGCCGATAATCTGGCCTGGTACGGCTTCATCCCCGTCATTAGCACAGAAACGCCCGAACCGGTAGCTGCGACCCGGCTGGAGTATTTCCGCGACAATTTCAAAGATGCGTATGAATGGCTGATTAGCTGGATTTTTGGCCGCCGCCGCTCGCAAATTGAACTGGTGGCTGACCCCGGCGTCACCTACGAATACCGCGTCACCCTGGGCCAGGATTACAACCCCTGCCTGAACCAGTTTTTGCAGCCGCAGGAGTTCCTGGACAATTAACCGTAATTCGTGACCCGTAATCCGATTACGGGTCACGAATTACGGACTACCAATCCCCCCGGCGTTCCCGTTTCCTTTCGCTTTGTTTGCGTTTTTGGGTGAGGCGTTTTTCTACGGCCGTGCGGCTTGGCCGTGTTTTTTTGCGGGGTTTGGTGGGTTGGAGCGCCTGCGCCAGCAGCGTTTGGAAACGGGCCAGGGCTAGTTCCCGGTTTTGGAACTGGCTGCGCGCCGTTTGCGCCTGAATGTGCAGCACCCCGTCGCCGTCAATGCGGTTCGCCAGCTTTTCTAAAATCGTGGCGCGCTGCTCTTCCGTCAGGCTGGGGGAATGGGCCACGTCGAACAACAGCGTCGCCTTTGTCGCCGTCTTGTTCACATGCTGCCCACCCGGCCCGCTGCTGCTGGAAAAGCGAAATTCAATTTCCGCCAGCGGGATGTGCAGGTGGGCGTTGATGATGATCGTGGTAGTCTCATCCATGCCCTCAACGCTAAACCAATTCGTGGTAGCTGGCAACTTTTTCTAATTCATGCCGCCGGATTGCATCCGGCGTCTGAGACAAAAAACGCCCGAAAAGTGCGTTGTAAAATCGCCTATTTAGTGCGGCGCATTTTCTTCAGTGCGCTTTAGCGTACTTCGTAGCAGCCTGGGGATTCCATTCTCAGGCGACCTTGTTATCAACGAAATATCCACCCCTTTCTTAGTCTAGTTGAAGCAGAGTCTTACACATGTTACAATCCAACTGTGCAGAAAATCTGCACTTGCTGAAAAGGAGCAATTGTATGGACGCTACCATTCAAGTAAGACAGCGGGGCACAATTACATTGCCGGTGGAACTAAGGCAAAAATATGACATTAGTGATGGTGATATTTTACGGTTAGTAGACCTGGATGGCATTTTGGTGTTGACGCCAATGACCCCTATGGTACCGGAACTGGCGCGTGAAATTGAACGCATTCGGCTGGAAGCTGGCTTGACGGTTGAAGAGTTATTGGTGAGCCTGCGAGAACAGCGAGAACGTTACTACGCTGAGAATTACACAAGCAACCTGAATGATGCTGCCAACCCATAGAACCAGACCGCGCGTTTTTATAGATGCAGATGTCTTGTTTGCCGGTTCTGCCAGCCCCCAGCAACACAGCGCCAGCCAGGTTATTTTACGAATGGCGGAGATCACTTTGTTGGAAGCTTTGACCTGTGAACAGGTCATCGTTGAAACGGACCGGAATCTGCAAGAGAAGATGCCAGCGGCTTTACCCGCGTTCCGTCTTCTAGTTAGTCGTTCCTTACAAATTGTGACTAACCCAACGGCCGTAGACATCCTCCCTTACACCGGCAAAGCAGACCCTAAAGATTTATCAATTCTGATTGCCGCTTTCCGGGAAAACTGTACCTGGTTGGTCACATTTAATACACGTCATTATCAACCGGGACTGACGGGCATTATGGTTGTAAAGCCCGGCGATTTTATTATGCGAGTAAGGGATTTGTTGCTGGGTTTAATGTGATGATGCTTTTTAATCAATTTTCAGGGGTTTTGGCATATCTGGGGGTGGGCATTGGCCTGTTGGCCGTCATTTTGAGCCGGATAGCGCCGGAAAAACGGCGGGTTGGGCTGCTGGTCGGGGCCGCCGTCCTGCTCTTTGGCGGCCTGTTCATCTTTCAGCCAGAGCAGAGCGGCGTCACGGCCGTGACCGTGCAACAAACACTTGCCGCTGCCGACGGCCGTCCTGTCCTGCTGGAATTGTACTCAGACTACTGACTGGCCTGCCGCCGGGCAAAGCCTGTCGTTGACAGGTTGGCTGCTGAATGGGGTGACAGTGTGACGGTGCTGCGCGTGAATGTGCAAGACCCTGCTGCCCAATCGCTGTTGGCGGAACTCAATTTCCGTTTTACGCCCACGTTTATTTTGTTTGACGGCAACGGCCGTGAAATCTGGCGCACCAACGGCGTCATTAACCCGGATGAAGTGAATGAGCAACTCGACCGTATCCCGTGATCCGTTAGCCGTAATCCGTCATCCGATGTCCGACGCCGGAAGCCGATGACCGATAACCGATTACCGATAACCGATTACCGTTACGTCCACATCTTTTTTATGGATGGTGTGGGCATGGGGGCGGCGGACACGGCCGTGAACCCTTTTGCCACCGCGCATATGCCGTATCTGACTGGCTTGTTTGGTGGGGGATGGTATGTGCCCAATGGGAGTTTATCTAGCCCCCGCGCCAGCCTCATCCCCACCGACGCCAACCTGGGGCTGCCCGGCAGGCCACAGAGCGCCACCGGCCAGGCGGCCATTCTCACCGGGCGCAACGTGCCGCAGTTGATCGGTGAACATTACGGCCCCAAACCAAACCAGGCGGTGCGGGATGTGGTAGCGCAGGGGACGTTGTTTGCGGAGGTCACGGCCGTTGGCGGCCGCGCCGCCCTGCTTTCCCCCTACCCCCAGGGTTATTTTGACGCCATTGAGAGCGGTAAACGGCTTTACTCCTCTGTGCCCCTGGCGGCTACAGAAGCGGGGCTGGCCTTGATGACGGCGGATGATTTGCGGCACGGCCGTGC
>CAADGU010000522.1 GCA_900696625.1 uncultured Chloroflexota bacterium
CGGCCAACCCTTTGAGTGACAGTGCTTTGGTAATGGCTGCTGTCAGGGTGGTTTTGCCATGATCCACATGACCGATTGTCCCGATATTGCAGTGGGGTTTTCCCCGTACAAATTTTTCTTTTGCCATAATTACCCTTTCCTCTTCAACTATTTTCTCATTCAGCCCTGACAGGTTTCAAAAACTGGTCAGGGCTTGATACCACTGCGGCGTTTACCGGCCGCCCTTAATAACAGTTTGGGCAACAGCCTCACTTACAGGAGCATAGTAATCAAACTCCATCGTGAAAGTTCCCCGACCTTGCGTCATTGAACGCAAGGTGGTGGCATACCCAAACATTTCTGCCAGAGGCACACGGGCCTTGATGGCTTGTAGCCCTTCAACCCGCACTTCCATCCCTTCGATCATCCCCCGCCGGGATGACAGATTACCAATCACATCACCCGTATACTCTTCCGGGTTCACCACTTCCACTCTCATGATAGGTTCAAGCAAGATAGGTTTTCCCTGCTGTACGCCTTCTTTAAGAGCCATCGAACCCGCAATCTTAAAGGCCATTTCCGATGAATCAACTTCATGGAAAGAGCCGTCGTATAAAGTCGCTTTAAGATCTACAATGGGATAACCTGCCAACACACCACTTTGCAGCGCTTCCCGAATGCCTGCCTCTGTGGGGTTAATATATTCTTTGGGGATGACCCCACCCACAATGGCGTTTTCAAACACAAAACCTGAGCCAGGATCTAATGGCTCCACTTTAAGGATAACATGACCAAATTGCCCGCGACCACCCGACTGGCGCACAAACCGTCCTTCTACTTTTTCCACCGTGCGGGTGATGGTCTCCCGGTAAGCTACCCGTGGCTGCCCCACATTAGCGCCTACCTTAAACTCCCGCAGCAAACGGTCAACCAAAACATCCAGGTGCAACTCACCCATGCCATATAAAACCGTCTGGCCTGTTTGCTCATCCACTTTTACCTGGAAGGTGGGGTCCTCTTCGCTCAAGGCTTTGAGCGCCAGGCCCATCTTTTCCTGGTCAGAATTTGTCTTCGGCTCAATAGCCATCGAGATGACCGGCTCAGGAAAATCAATGGCCTCTAGAATGACGGGACGCTTGGGATCTGCCAGTGTCTCACCGGTAAAGGTAGTTTTAAGGCCCAGCGTCGCCGCAATATCTCCAGCTCGAACTTCCTTCAAATCTTCGCGATGATCAGCGTGCATACGCAGAATACGGCCGATACGCTCTTTTTTACCCTTTGTGGTGTTTTGTACGGTATCACCGCTATGCAGAACGCCAGAATACACGCGGAAGTAGGCCAATTTACCGACGTAAGGATCAGTCACGATCTTAAAGACCAATGCAGACAAAGGTTCATCATCGCTGGGGTGTCTTTCTTCGATATTACCGGTATCTGGGTTTTGCCCTTGAATAGCCGGTACGTCCAGTGGCGAAGGCAGGTAATGTACCACTGCGTCCAACACGCGCTGAATACCCTTGTTGCGCAGCGAAGAACCGCACAAAACGGGCGTGACCTGGCTGGCGATAGTAGCCTTACGCAGCGCAACCTGGAGTTCCTCCACGCTGATCTCTTCGCCTTCCAGATAGCGTTCCATGAGGGCGTCATCCGTTTCAATGATGCGCTCCATGATGATGCTGCGGGCTTCCTCTGCTTCGGCCAGAAGATCGGCTGGTATTTCCACCGCTTTTGGTTCAGCGCCCAGGTCTTCTTCCGTCCAGATGACCGCTTCCATCCTCAACAGGTCAATAATGCCCCGAAAGCTAGACTCGCTGCCAATGGGTAGTTGAATGGCAATGGGATTAGCGCCCAGGCGTTGACGAATCATGCCTATGGTACGCACAAAATCAGCGCCAATGCGATCCATTTTGTTAACGAAACAAATACGCGGCACTTTATATTCATCAGCCTGCCGCCAAACTGTTTCTGACTGTGGCTCCACACCGGCAACCGCGTCAAAAACGACAACACCCCCATCTAAAACACGTAAACTGCGCTGCACTTCAGCGGTAAAATCAATGTGCCCTGGTGTGTCAATGATATTGACCTGATGATCAAGCCAGGAAGTGGTGGTAGCAGCGGAAGTAATGGTGATACCACGCTCTTGCTCCTGCACCATGTGGTCCATGGTGGCGGTGCCTTCATGCACTTCACCCATGCGGTGAATCCGACCGGTGTAATACAAAATACGTTCCGTGGTCGTGGTTTTACCGGCATCAATATGAGCGATGATGCCTATATTTCTGATTAGTTCTAACGAACTGTGACTCATCAGTCGTCCTCGCTTACACCTAGAATCGGAAGTGTGAGAACGCCCGGTTGGCCTCGGCCATACGGTGTGTATCGTCACGCTTTTTCACGGCCGTGCCCTGATTACTGGCCGCATCCATCAACTCACCCGCCAATTTCTCTGCCATGGAACGCCCACTGCGTGAACGTGCGGCCGTTAATAACCACCGCATCGCCAACGACATCTGGCGTTCCGAATCCACGGGCACCGGCACCTGATAGGTAGAACCACCTACCCGCCGGGGCTTCACCTCAATTTGTGGCTTCACATTATCGAGAGCCTGCTCAAACACTTCCAGAGGCACCCGCTTGCTGCGAGTCTCAATCAAATCAAAGCTGTCATATAAAACACGCTGTGCCACACTCTTCTTCCCGTCTTTCATCAACCGGTTTACAAACATAGACACATTGACGCTGTTATATTTCAAGTCAGGCTCTACAGCCCGTTTTTCTGGACGGTACCGTCTTGGCATTGCTTAATTCTCCGTATCCAACCAACACCTACTTCGGTGTCTTTGTGCCGTACTTCGAACGGCCTTGTTTCCGTTTATCCACACCATCAGCATCCAGCGTACCCCGGACAATGTGATAGCGTACACCAGGCAGGTCCTTCACGCGACCACCACGCACCAGAACCACTGAATGGTCTTGCAACCGATGTCCTTCACCAGGGATATAAGCTGTCACCTCTATCCCGTTAGACAAACGCACACGCGCCACCTTTCGCAGCGCAGAATTTGGTTTTTTGGGCGTCATCGTTTTCACCTGGGTACACACTCCTCGTTTTTGAGGAGCGCCCTTAGGCCGCCGGGTGCGCCGCTGGTTATAAGAATTAAATGTAAATTGCAGGGCCGGGGCGGTACTCTTTTTTGACTTCGCCTTGCGGCCCTTACGTACAAGCTGATTAATCGTAGGCACGCTAATCCTTCTCCTTAATCAAATGACTCTATTCGCCTTCATGTAAGAATCCATCTCAATATGACTTCCCAACCGGAAGCTACAAGTGGACGCTTATTAAGTTGATGATGTTAATAGATGGAAACCCGTCTTCAACCGATGACTCGCCACCGCCCGACAAATGGAGGCCATCGCAGCTAACAATTAACTCGATGGCCTCCCTGTTTACTCGCTTATTCAATTAGTAACTACACAGTTAGTTACACGTGTTTAACAGACATACGAAAAACGATTCTACCACAAACGATTCTCTTGTCAAACCTGCATAACCTGAAATGATTTTTTCAGATTCCCACCGATTTACCGGCGGTTGCGAGCCAAATCCATCAGACCCGTGCCTGCATGTTTACGGTTACGCTTGTCGTCTTCTTTGCCAAACCGGATCATTTCACCAGAATCGGTGACAGCTTCTACAGCCAGACCCAGGCTTTGCAACTCCTTGACCAACACTCGAAACGAAGCCGGTACACCTGGCTCTTCAATCGGCTCATTCTTGACAATAGCCTCATACGTTTTCACCCGGCCCTGCACATCGTCCGATTTGACGGTCAACATTTCCTGCAAAGTATAAGCCGCACCATACGCTTCCAACGCCCACACTTCCATTTCGCCAAACCGTTGGCCACCAAATTGTGCTTTACCGCCCAATGGCTGCTGCGTCACCAATGAGTATGGGCCGGTTGAGCGGGCGTGGGCTTTATCTTCAACCAGATGCGCCAACTTCAGCATATGCAAAATACCAACGGTGACCGGCTGATCAAATGGCTTACCAGTTTGCCCGGCAATTAGCTTTTCCTTGCCCCAAATTGGCAACGGCTCAAACGTTTCTGTCATGATTATGCTGGACAACTCTTCTAAGGTTGACACCTCTGTTTGCCGGGGATCGACTTTTACAGACTTTGACAAAGTATCAGCATATTTTTCGAGTATGTATCCATACCATTCACGGACACAGCACTCAATGGCTAATTCATTGCTTGCGGATCGATCCAGTTTGCGTGACGTACTCCAGTCAGTTGGAAATATGATTTCACCATCCCAGTCACGCCCCTTCAACCATTCTCTGGCCACAGCGAAGCGCGCAAATGGCTCATCTACTTCTAACTGCTCAGTGTCATAACCCAATTCACCCAACCAGCTAGTGATGAAAAGGCGGCGGGCTTCGTTGTCATCTTTCAACGAATGCAGGTCATAATCAATTTCCTTTAACCAGTCCCAGGCCCATTCAACGGCCGTTTCCCAGGCACGTTCAGTCAACCAGGCGCGCGCTAATTCAGAGGCCACCTCTGTTTCGTTGGCCCCATCAAAAACGGGAGTAATCGCTCTAAAATTCAACCGCGACGCTGCCCAGCCCAAATTCGTTTCCAACACCTGCCCAATGTTCATACGCCCCGGCACACCCAACGGATTGAGCATAATGTCAATCGGCGTACCATCCGGCAAATAAGGCATATCCTCAATGGGCACAATCTTGGAAATAACACCCTTGTTACCATGACGACCGGCCATTTTGTCACCCACCGCCAGTTTACGACGTTGAGCCACGCTGACCCGCACCATCGTTTCCACACCGGCCGGCAGGTCACGATCATGCTGGCGATCAAACACATGGACGTCCACCACTTTGCCTCGTGCCCCATGGGGCAGGCGCAAACTGGAATCTTTTACTTCGCGGGCCTTGTCACCAAAGATAGCGCGCAGTAGTTTTTCTTCAGGGCTGAGTTCTTTTTCACCTTTAGGAGTGATCTTGCCCACCAGAATGTCCATCTCATTAACGTCCGCACCAACGCGGATAATACCGCGTTCATCCAGGTCTTTGAGAGCGTCCTCACTGACGTTGGGAATGTCGTAAGTGATTTCTTCCGGCCCCAACTTCGTATCACGCGCTTCTACTTCATGTTTTTCAATATGCACAGAAGTAAAGCGGTCTTCACGCACCAGTCGTTCACTTACCAGAATGGCGTCTTCAAAGTTACCACCTTCCCAGGAGAGGAAAGCGATCACTACGTCCTGCCCCAGCGCCAGTTCACCATATTCTGTGGAGGAGCTATCTGCCAGCACATCCCCTTTCTTGAGCCGTTGACCTTTCACCACAACCGGGCGTTGGTCAATACAAGTGCTTTGGTTTGAACGGGTGTATTTACGCAAATTATAAGTGCGCGGGCCATCCTCGCTCACTACTACAATTTTGTCGCCGGTGACGCTGACAACTTCACAGTCCTGGTCAGCCAGGATGATCTGGCCGGAGTTGACGGCTGCATGTCTTTCCATGCCGGTGCTAACAATCGGCACATCTGGCTTGAGCAACGGCACCGCCTGACGCTGCATGTTTGAACCCATCAGCGCCCGGTTGGCGTCGTCATGATCCAGGAAGGGAATGAGCGCGGCCGAAACACCCACAATCTGGCGTGGCGCTACATCAATAAAGTCAATGCGCTGCACGGATGAGAAGCGGAATTGTTGGTTGCGGCGTGAGGAAATTCGCCTGTCCATGAATTGGCCGCGCTCATCCAGGCGGGCATTGGCCTGGGCGATAGTGTAATGATCTTCTTCGTCGGCGGACATGTAGGTAATTTCATTGGTGACGAAGGGTTTGACGGAAATGGAATCTATGCCGGCCTGGCGGATAGCCGCCACATGCTCGGCCGTAATGGTTTCGTCAGCAGAAACAATGATTTCGCCGGTTTCCGGATTGACGATATTGGTAAAGGCGTCGTGGCCTACCAGGTCATCAGAGCTGGCCGGCAGGGTGTTGTACACACGGCGGTAAGGGGTTTCAATGAAACCATATTTGTTCACACGGCCGTAAGAAGCCAACCGCCCAATCAAACCAATGTTTGGCCCTTCTGGCGTTTCAATGGGGCAGATACGGCCGTAATGACTATGATGCACGTCACGCACCTCAAAACCGGCGCGTTCCCGGCGCAAACCACCCGGCCCCAATGCCGACAATGTACGCTTATGCGTCAATTCCGCCAACGGATTCGCCTGCTCCATAAACTGGCTCAACTGCGAACTACCGAAGAACTCACGCACGGCTGCCACCACCGGTCGGATATTGACCAGCGCAATGGGTGTGATCGTTTCGCTGTCCCGAATAGACATACGCTCTTTCACCACCCGTTCCATGCGGCGCAGCCCCACGCGCAGTTTGGCCTGCAACAGTTCACCCACCGTCTTAACCCGCCGGTTGCCCAGATGATCAATGTCATCCGGCCCTTCCAGACCATTGTTAATACGGATCATGTGGCGCACCACTTTCACAATGTCATGCTGTGTCAGTGTGCGATGCTCTTCGGGTATGAGGTCCTTCAGATTCAGCCGCTTGTTCAACTTGTAACGACCAACCCGCGCCAGATCATAACGACGGGGATCAAACAGCTGCTCAAACAGATATTGTTCGGCATTTTCCAACGTCGGCGGATCGCCGGGGCGCATCCGCTTATAGAACTCGATAAGCGCCTGCTGAGCCAACGGTTTGTCCTGGTTCCAGGGCGGTTCTTGCTCAATGCTGCCCTGAATATAAAGATGTTCACCATTGGTATCCACATCTTCAAACAAAGAAAACAATTCTTCGTCACTGCCGGTTTGTAAGATGGGGTTATTCAGCCCATCGTTCACCGCCGCCAACGCCCGCAAGAACAGGGTGACAGGCACGGTCCGTTTGCGGTTGAATTTGACGGTGAGGTAATCGGTCTTGCGCGTTTCAAATTCAATCCAGGCGCCGCGATCCGGGATCAATTTCGCCATCGCCAACGGCCGTCCGGTGGTGCGTTCTTCTTGCGCTTCAAAATAGGCGCCGGGTGAGCGGATCAACTGGCTCACCACCACCCGCTCTGTACCGTTAATAATAAATGTACCGGCCTGGGTCATCAGCGGGAAATCACCCATGAAGATGTCCTGCACGATGGGTTGATCCAGATCGGTGCTGTAAAGCAGCGCCTTCACATATAAGGGCGCGGCGTAGCTCATATCACGCTCCACGCACTCTTCCACGGAGTATTTTGGCTCGCCAAACCAGAATTTCAGGTCAAAGCCTTCTGTTTCTTTATGTTTGCTGGGGAAGTAGAGCTTCAGGTCACCGCTAAAACTTTCAATGGGCGACACTTCATCAAACAACTCAGCCAGACCTTCAGAAATGAATTGATCAAATGAATTTAACTGAACATCAATCAATGTTGGTAATTCCAACAGATCTGTCATGCGGGCATAACTTTTAATGGGTAATTTAGACATGTAAATATCCTGTTCCCTGGAAAATTAGACTTTTCTCAACACAACATGCAGCGGTTTTTATACAATACCTATAACCAAAAAGAAGGGGTGCAACGTTATTTGGTTGTCGCACCCCTTTGGTGTCTTGTTTGGAAGGCTTTCGTTCATCAAACCCTGCTAAACTGCGAACGAAGATTATAATGGCGGCCTTCTATTTTGTCAAACGGCGATACAAGGCCACAATCTCTTCACCGGCGCGCTGCCAACTGTATTCGGTGATGGCGCGTTGGCGAAGCTGCTGGCCGAGGGCACGGCCGTCATCCGGTGCATGGATCAGGCCGGCAATCGCTTCCGCCAGGGCATTGACATCACCCAAAGGCGCATAGATGCCCAGGTCGGCCAGATATTCCCGGTGAACGGGTGAATCATAGGCCACTACCGGCTGCGCCAGCGCCATGTAATTGAGCAATTTACCGCTGCCTTCCGTGCTGGACATTTTGGGGGCGACAGCGATGTCACCCAACGAAAGGTAAAACGGCGCATCTCGATATTCCACCTTGCCGGTGAAGGCGACCATATCCATTACCCCAAGACGCTGCGCCAATTGCCGGTAATGGTCTACATTGGGATAGCCCATGATGAGAAAGTGGGCCAGTTCACCCCTCTGTTTCAATTTGGCCGCTGCTTGCAGCAGATGGGGAATGCCCTGATAGTCGGTGAGCAGGCCAAGATAGGCTACGATAGGGCGATCCAGCGGCAATTTTAGCTTTTGTTTGAGTTTTTGTTTTGCGTCAGCCGAAAAATTTTCTGGGTCGAAACGGGTGGTATCGGCACAGTCGGGTAAGGGTTGCAGGCGCTGCGTGGGGATGCCAAAATCATCTTGCAGCAGGTCGGTAGCCTGCCGGGAACTGGTGAGAATGGCCGAGGGCAGCCGGTTAATAAATTTTTCCAGGCGAAAAACCCAGGAGTAGACACGGCCGTTCTTATCCAGAAAGTTGTGGTCTACCATCTCCGCCGACAGGCTGCCTTGAAAATCAAACACCAACGGGACGCGCAGCAGCTTCGCCACCAGGCTGCCAATGATCGCCCCTTCATGCATATGCCCATGCACCACATCCGGGCGGTAGCGCAGGGCTTCGACTAATGATTGCGCCGCCAGGTACACATCGAAGACCAGCTTATGGCGGGAAGACCCCACTTCGTAATCGGTGCGCCAGGGCAACGGCCGTGTGCGGCGAATGTCCAGTCCCGGCATATTGCTTCCTTTATAATAGGTAACAACCGCTACCTCATGCCCCATAGCCTGCAACACCCGCATCTCTTCCAAAATGCGAATATGCCCGCCATAGTCGCTAAAAAAGGAAGTCGGCGCAATCATCAAAATGCGCAACGGCCGTACCGCCACCGCCTCTATCGCCTTTTTCTTGGGCGCAATAACAATCTCTGGCTGGCTCATAGCTGTAATTGGGTAATGGGGTAATGGGGTAATTGGGGGCTCAAATTACCCATTTACCCCATTACCTTTTCTCTCCCTTCTTCCTTGCCTCCGGCGCCAGCCCGCCGAGCATATGGCCCATCATGGATTGCCGTTCAATGGGCGGCATGGTGCGTTCGTCCCACTCATTATCCTGCCGTTTGAGCAGCCATTTGTCGCGCTCATCGGCCAGTTCTTCAAACACGGCCGTCAACAACTGCGGCTCACTCTCATATACCAGGCGGCGCAGAGTGGTCAGCTCGGTAATTAGCGCCTCTAACCAACGCAGGGAGGCTTCTTTTTGGTTGAGGGCCATATAGGCAATATCCTTGGGCTGCGCCAGCGGCAGCGTCGCCAGATTAAAAGAACTGCCGGCAAAGCGCAGCATATCCTGCCAGCTTGTGGACTGTTTCAACGCCTTAAACATGGCGGCGGCCACAAAACCGGGCAGCGCCTCTGTCCCCTGCACCAGGGCATCATACTCCATAGGGTCAATGAAGTACGGCCGTGCCCCCAAGACCAGGCCAAAGTTCACGGCCGTTTCCACTGCCTGCGGGTCTGCGTCAGGGGCGGGCATCAGGCAAAAGAGGCTGTTTTGGAAGAGATCGGCGGTGGCGGCAGTGGTTTCGGTACGGCCGTCGGCCAGCCAATTCGCCGCCAGCACCGGCGTCGCGCCCACATAATGGCCCTGCTGCAATTCTTTTCTGGCCCATTTCAACCCTGGTCCCTTCAAACCGGAAAAATCCAAAATCAGGGTATGCGATTGCAGAACACCACCAATGGCCCGAAACGTCTCTTCCAGTTCCGCTACAGGCAGCATAATAACCAGAATGTCCGCCCTGGCGGCAGCTTTATACAGGTTTATTTCGACGGCATCCACCGCCTTCATTTTATCCTGCGCCGCCCGCGCTGTTTCTGGATTGGGATCATAACCCACCACCGTGACCGGCAGTTTGGCCTTCACTGCCAACGCCACGGAAACTCCCGCCCGCCCCAGGCCAATAATTGAGACTGTTTGTGCTTGCATAAATACTCCGCTTGACAGCGGATTGGCAGGATTGGCGGATAAAGAAAATCCGCCAATCCTGCCAATCCATGTCTAACTCTGATCATCCGCCCATTGCAAAATGCGCAGTAACTCTTTTAATTCCGGCTCAGTTATGTCGGCCAGATTGTCCTGGTGCCGCCGGATCAGGATGACGGTGAGGGGGTCACAACCAGCGGTTTCCGCCATGGCCGCACCCCAGGCCGGATGCTGTGCTTTGGCCACAAACGGCCGTTGCCAACCCCGCGCTTCACCATTACCCCACACGGCCGTTTTCCCCGGCCAAAACGCACCGCCCACCACAATCACCACCCGATCCCACGCAGTCAGCCGTACCTGTGTCTTGCCCACATCGTGCAACAGCGCCGCTTTCCACAACGCCGGTTCCGTACCGCCGGACGCCTGCACCAACCGCAGCACCCGGACACTGTGCCATTGGTCATTTACCGGGAACCGGCGGAATAATTGCAATTCGGCGGGGGTGAGTACGGCCGTAACCTCTGCCCACGCTGCTGTTGTTAAAGGTTTGGCCCGTACTATCTGCCAAAACTGCCACAAGCGGTAGCGCATACCCTAAATAATCGGCGGCGAACCACCGGTGAAAATCGGATAGAAAAAACCAATGACCGGCCACAAAATTTCCCCGGCAATGTTCACACCCGCCGCCGGCAATAAGAAAAAGACGCCTAAAAAGATGAACATACTGTAGCGGTACAGTTGCTCCATTTGCACGGCAATATCGGGCGGCAAAATGCCCAACAAGATGCGAAAGCCGTCCAACGGCGGAATCGGTATCAAGTTAAAGGCAAAGAGCAGCAAATTGTAATAAACGCCAAACGTCAAAAAGGAGTACAGCGATGGCAGCACTTCCATCGGCGGCGTGTATGTCACCAGACCCAAACGCACCGGCAGCCCCAACAACCCGGCCATCGCCAGGTTTGCCAGCGGCCCGGCGATGGACACAATGGCAAAAGCGCGGCGCGGATTGCCCCGAAAGTAAAGCGGGTTGATGGGGGTAAATGCCCAACCAAAGCCAATGAGCAGGGCCAGAATCAGGCCGGTGCGGTCTAAATTGGGGGCAGGATTGAGGGTAATACGGCCGTAAGAACGTGGCGTTGGGTCACCCAACCGGTCAGCCACCACCGCGTGCGCCAGTTCATGGTAAGCAAACGCAAAAACCAGCACAATGGCAAAGGTAATCATCGTGGGAATAGGATACTCAGCACCGCGCAAAAAAAGTAACATAGAAGCTTCCTTGTTGTTTTGATTGACCGATTACCGGCCACGGATTACCGATTACGGATTACCGACCCGGGTACGGCCGTCAAGTATACCGTGCCCCCCACGAATGTCACCCTCCTTATGCTTCTCCCTAATCAATCTCCCAATCTCCAATCTCCCAATCTC
>CAADGU010000523.1 GCA_900696625.1 uncultured Chloroflexota bacterium
CCGTGCCCATCACCGGGTTAGCAATCCGCATCAACGTCAGGTCGGTGCATTGGTACGGCCGTAGATACCCCCCTATTGTTTCCCCCACCCCACCCACCGCCAGTGGCGCCCGGCTGGCATAAAAAAGCAGCGGGATACCCGGTGGATACCGCTGTGGATGCACCGGAAAGGTGGGCATCAGTTCCGGGTAACGCGCCAGAAAATCCAGGGGATCATCAATAATACTGCCTACGGAAAAGAAACCGCTGCTGCCTGATGACACCGTGCGGAAGTACAACTGCTCCACCACGTCTGGTGACTCGCCCACCAATAAACCAACCTGGATAACGGGCACAGATAGGAAACAAAATAGCAAAAAGCCCACAACCTGGCGGCGTGTAGGCGCACCGCTAACCAGTTTGCCCCCCCACCACAGCGCCACCCCTACATAAAGCATCACCACCAACGCACTGAGTAAGTGGCGCGCAGGTTCGCCGGGAATGGCATACACCCAGCGCCACTCGTCCGGCCCCCGCAGCGCCGGGTGGAGGTTGGTGGCAATGGCCCAGATGAAGAAGAGGGTCACGGCCGTTAGCCCCCCAAAAACCAACATTCTCTTTTTGCTCATTGAGATGCCCTTTTCATTTCTCAGATATAGACCGCAGATACACTTTCTTTTCTCATCTGTTATATCTTATACCCACCCAAAAGTAGAAAAACGATATGAATCCGCCTATAATGATCCCGGCGGAATTGGGATGCTGTCTCATTTGCTTTTCAGCCTGTATTTACCGCCGGCTTATCTTGAATTCATCCGGCGTTTAAGCTGCTGTAAGCCGTTGGCCATTTAATCAACCGCCAGGCTGGCCCTGAAGAAGTTTGAGGAAGTATGATGATTCGTTTGCTTGTGGTACATGAGGTGCGTGTCTTTGGTAAGGTGATTGCTGCCGCTTTGGGGCAGGAGCCAGACATTCAGGTGGTGGGCACCGCCGCTGCCGAGGCCGCCATGCTGGAAAAAGCCGACGCCTGTGATGTGGTACTGCTGTGTTCTTCTCGACCTGATGGCGACGTAATAGCCCTGACTAAGGCGCTGCGTAAGGCAGAGGTGCGGGCGAAAGTGCTGGTAATGGGGCTGCCCCAATCGGAAGACGTGATATTGCAATGTGTAGAAGCCGGGGTAGACGGATATGTGCTGCAAGACGATTCGATGGAAGAGCTGTTGAAGAACATCCGCGCCGCTTACCGGGGCGAGGCGCTGGCTTCACCAAACGTTGTTGCCGCCCTGATGGGCCGTGTGGCCCATCTGGCAGAACTACACGCGCACATGGGGTTAAATCCAGATGCGGCCAAACTGGCTGACCTGACGCCGCGTGAACGCGAGGTGTTGGCGTTAATTGGCGAGGGGGCCAGCAATCAGGAAATTTCCGAACAACTGACGATTGAATTGGGAACAGTTAAAAACCACGTCCATAGTGTGCTGCAAAAACTGGGCGTCAATAACCGTTGGGAAGCCACCGCGTATGCCGCGCTGTTAAACGGCACGGCCGTTGCCCCTCCTCCACCTGCCTGATACCCCTACCCAAATCCATATCCCTATTCTATATCCAGATACAAGACAGCGGCGTGTGGTTCTTGTTATGCTGATGGCTGCGCTGGCGTCCTGAACTCATCCGTGAGGTCAGGCGTGTACACGAAAAGCTAAGCTATTGGAGTAGACAAAGACAACTCGATTAGACCAGGTTCAGGCGCACATCAGTGAACCTGCCCTGGACTGGAGGTGACCTGTGAAGAGTTTTGACTTTAAGTTTGGCGCTGTGGTTTACGGCCGTGATAAGCAATCCCCATGTGGGCATCTGGACCGGCTGGCAGTAGAACCAGAAAGTTGGTGCATTACCGACGTCATTATGGAAAGCGGCCTGGTGTTCAAGCAGCATACCGTGATACCGCTGGCCGAAGTAGAAGAAGCAACGGCCGTAGACATTCGTGTGGCCGTTGGTTGCCAGGAATTGGCCGGATACCCCACATTCAGCGAGCTAGTGGTGGAACGCAGTGAGCAAAGCCCCGGCTGGATAACGCCCGTCCAGGGAGAGGCCATCGTTGGCACAACGGCAACAGCATGGGCGCCAACCACAGATGAAATGACAGTCGTGCAAGAAAAAGTGCGCCAGGGCGTAGCCGATTCCAGAATTGTGCTGAACGGCAAAGTGGCTGTGTATGGGTCGGACGGCCATATTGGCCAGCTAAGCCATCTCATCACCGTGAACGATGTCATGCCCCACCAGATTCAATACCTGGTAGTTGCCGAGGGCGCCCTGTTCCCCAAACAATCCATCGTACCCATTCACTACGTGCAAACCCTGAGCGAGCAAGGCATTCACATCCTGGCCTCCACTGCGGAGATGGACGATTTCCCCCAATTTGGGCCTGCGCTGCTCGAAGATATAGAAAGCCGGGGCAGCGCTGGATGGTGGGAAACCGGTGAGGTGGAATGGAAAGCCAGCCAGGAAATGGTTCCTGTGCAGGAGGATGCACAGTTGGCCACGGCCGTCGAAACCGCCCTGATGTCTGATCTGCGAACGGACACGGCCGTGATTGATGTGATCAATGAGCGCGGGGTCATTACGCTGACGGGCAACGCGCCTGATTGGGCAGTGCGCCAGGCGGCAGAAACAATTGCCAGCCGCCAGCCAGGCGTAATCAAGGTCATCAACGATCTGACAGTTGAACCATCCTAAACAAAAGTGAGTTTAGATTAGTTCAATCATGCAGATTGAACCAATCTACAAGGAGTGTGTAACATGCAAGCGAAAAAGATACTTTTAGTTCTGTTAGTAGCTGTGTTCTTTTTGGGCACGGCCGTGAGCAAAGGTGCAAACCTGGTGGCCGCAGCGCCCGCCTTTCAAACAGGTGATGGGGAACCGGGCGAGCCGCTATCAGATGAGACACAACCAGAATCGGCTCAAACTTTAATGGGTGTGATTCAGTCTCGTGACCAATTGAGCGATTTTGAAACGCTCATTGAAGCTGCCGGGCTGGCAGACAATCTGGCAAAAGATGGGCCATTTACGGTCTTTGCCCCCACCAATGCGGCCATGGCTGCGTTTGATACGTTAGCCGCCAATACCAATGCCACTCTGACGGAAATTCTGCTCTACCACGTCATCAACGGCCAATACTACAGCCCGGACCTGGTGAATTTCAGCACAATACCCACACTGCTGGGTGAACATGTCGCCATTAGTGTAGAAGGTGGGGAAATTATGCTGAACGACGTGGTGATGATCATAACAACGGATGTGGAAGCGAAAAACGGGATTGTCCACATTGTGGATACAGTATTACTGCCGCCTGTGAACTCGTTAATCACCGCCGACAAAGGCTCACGGGGTAAAACGCTGGATGAGGTGTTGGCGACTGACGGCCGTTTCACCACCTTCCTGGAACTGGCTGAAATGGCCGGCCTGGATGCGGCGCTGGCAGACCTGGGACAAACACACACCGTGTTTGCGCCAACCGATGCTGCCTTTGAAAAACTGCCGGCAGAGTTGATGGCCGATATGGAGGCAGACCCGGAAACCTTTATCTCTTACATGCTGGTGAATGACCTGTTAGGAATTAACCAGATTGCCACGGCCCAATACATCCCCACAGTAGAGGGACGGCCGTTGCTGGTGAGCATAAATGATAAGTCGCAGGTGCAAATCAACGGTCAGCCCCTTACCGAATTCAATGTGATAGCCGCCAACGGCATTGTCCACGTGGCGGACACGGTACCAGTGCCATAACCTGACCCTATCCGCGTGCTGTTGAAGCGGGCAGGCCCGCCTGGGGAGGATGGAGTCTGAAATTGAGGAGGAACTGAAGGAATTCAGGTAAATAGACCGGTTCTTTCAGTTCCTCCTTTCCTCCTTAGCCATCATTACACAAATGATGTTTGAATGTGGTAGTAGTGGCGGTAGCTGCCGTCGCTTCCTTTTTAACGCCCATCCCAGATAAATTGGTACAATCAGGGCCAGATGAATCGTTCGGCATATCTGTTTGCCCTGGCTACGGCCCTTTGCTTTTTTGTCATCGGACTGACCTCGTTGAACCAGTATGGTTTTACCTGGGATGAACCAGAAAATTTGCTGACCGGTACTCACTATGCGCATTATTTTACCAGCGGCAATGAAGCATGGCTGGATTTTGCCGCTTATGATGCGATATATGGGGCAGCCGGCAGCACCAAACCCCTGCTCTACAACCAGGAGTTCAACGCCCCGTTCCGGTATCCACCCGTTGCCAACATGACGGCCGTGGCCACCCATGCCCTGTTCACCACCCGCTTGGGCTGGCTGGCCGATACCGATGGCTACCATCTGGCCGTTTTGCTCTACGCCACCCTGACCATCTTCGTCCTGGCCTGTTTTACCTGGCAGGCATTTGGGCCAACGGCCAGTTTTGCGGCAACGCTGGCGCTGGCCTCATACCCGCTCTTTTTTGAACATGCCCACCTCAATTTGAAGGATATACCGTTTGCGGCGCTGACGCTGCTGGCATTGTGGGCGTATTGGCAGGGGGATCGCTGGCAAGGGGAGCGGCACGGCCGTTGGCTCTGGTTTGCGCTGGCGACCGTAGCAGCCGGATTGGGCATGGGCGTTCGTGTGCTGGCAGTGGAAATCTGGCTGGTCATTGGCCTGGCTTACCTGCCCGGCGTCTGGCTAAATCGGCGTCACGGTTGGCGGGTTATGGTACGGCCCTATCTGCCCCTCCTTGTCTGCATCCCCCTGTCGCTGCTTATTTTCCTGGCAAGCTGGCCCTGGCTCTGGCCTGATCCCGTCGCGCGTCTGGCCGAACATCTGGCGTTTGGCCGAGATGTATCACGGGGGCTGCGGGTGTTGTATAACGGCCAGATTTACGCGGCGGGTGAGACGCTGCCCTGGCGCTATACGGCCGTCATCTTCACGTTGACCACGCCGTTGATTGTGTTGGTCGGGGGGCTGGTGGGGTGCGGCACGGCCGTGAAACGCAATCTGCGCCAGCCAGACGCGGCAGCTCTGATGCTGCTGTCCCTGTTCGTGGTGGCGCTCCTGCGCACCAGTTGGCCGGACATGCCCCATTATGATGGCACACGCCATATGCTGGATGGCATCGTCGCTTTTACCGGTCTGTTTGGCCTGGGGTTTCAATCCATCACCGGTGTGATCAGCCTGAAGCTGCCTGATCGCGGATGGATTCAGCGTCACCGGCAGCTTATCCCCGTGGTATTATGCCTGCTGTTCTTTACCCCTGTGATCCAGGTGAATGTGCGCCTGCATCCCTTCCAGGGGATATTTTATAATGCTCTGGCGGGCGGTACGGCAGCAGTCGCCAACCGATTCCCGCAGGAGTATTGGGGAAGTTCATTCCGCCTCGGTTCGGCCTGGGTCAACCGGCATGGCGACCCAAAGGCATTGGTATTGGCGCGTGTAGGTGGGCATCTGGCCCAGTTTTATATTGCGCCTGACCGCCAGATTATCCCAGATGAAGTTATCCCCACCTTGCCACCAGACGTGCCCATCATCCTGCTCTACATGACCCGCCGCGATAAATATGACTGGGTGGCGGAGTTTGCCGAAGAACGGTTGACGGCCGTTTATACTCTGGAACGCGGTGGTGTGCCCCTGCTCAAAATTGTGGCGACAGACTCCGACACGTTGCAGGCTGGCATGCCATAAAAATCAAAGATGGCGACCGCTGACCCCACCCTGCCCGCCGGCGATTACCTGATTGCCATAGAAAGCGCGGGGGCGGGTGGCGGTAGGGAATTGAGTAATTGAGTAATGGGGTAATTACGTAATTACCCCATTACTTCACCACCAGGCCAGAACGCGGGGGCAATGTCAGTTGAACACGGCCGTCCGCCACCACCACCTGTTCGCTCTGCCCGAACAACGGCCGTAAACTGGCGCCGTTTGCCAACAGTCCTTTCACCGGTACGGTGGCGGTTTGCGGTTGGGTGGAGATGTTCACGGCCGTGACCACCACCTCATCTGCCAGTTGCCGGGCAAACGCATACACCTCACCTTTTGCAACCAGTTCATGGTAGCTGCCGCGCCGCAGCGCCGGCTGGGCATGGCGCAGGGCAATGGCCTGTTGGAAATAGGCCAGCATCTCCCTGTCCCACTGGCCTTCATCCTGCCAGGGAAACGTCCAGCGCGCCTCCCGGTCATGGAACGGTTCTTCGGTGTTGGCCGAGCCGCGAATGGCAATCTCGTCGCCATAATAAACACAGGGCGCGCCG
>CAADGU010000524.1 GCA_900696625.1 uncultured Chloroflexota bacterium
CGATACGGCCGTGTTGCAGCGAATGACCAACGGCCGTCTCTCCCGCGCCGGAAACGCACTTCTGCAACTACAACGCAGCCACGGCAACCACCACGTCCAGCGTGTGGTCTCCCAGACCCAAAACCGAACGAGGCTGCCAGATGGGCTAAAAGCAGGCGTTGAAAACCTTTCGGGTGTCTCGCTTGATGATGTTCAGGTTCACTATAACTCGCCCAAACCAGCCCAATTAGAAGCCCTGGCTTACGCCCAGGGCACAGAAATACACGTCGCGCCTGATCAAGAAGCGCATCTCCCTCATGAGGCCTGGCATGTGGCCCAGCAAAAACTTGGGCGAGTCCAGCCAACCTTACAATTGAACGGAACGACAATCAATGATGATTCACGTCTGGAACGTGAAGCAGACATGATGGGCACGAAAGCTTTACAACCGATACCTGGCGACCGGGCAATCACCGATTCGGCCCAACAGAACAGCGAAACGGGGGCCGTAGCTGCTCATAACAGGCAGAATTGGGAAACCAACCAATCAAATCACGACATAAATCAACCCGCACCTGCACCTTCGCCGGCCATTGTGCAGCGATACACTGATGTACATGAGGTCACTTTCAATCATGACGGCGAGTCCGATTTTGAATTGATGAAGGAAATGTATTTGGAGAAATATTCCCAGATTCAACATTTTTTAAGCGACATCAGCCGGACAAAACCGTATCTTGATGCCCTAAACAGCGAATTATTAAATAATCCCGCACTTGGTTTATCAACTTTACTCACAATGAAAAATCCTCAAGAACCAAAAGAACTGCCTAAATTGCCAGTTGCTGTTTCGCCAGAAGATTTTTCAGATATGGTTAGAAGCGGAACACTGTTTGAAGATTGGGTCGGTAAATCACATGGGGTACAAACGCACCGTCTTCAGTGGCACATGATTAATGAAGAATTCAATCAAGAAGCAAACGAACTACGCATAAATTCTATTGACCCGATCTGGCAAAATAATTTGAACAAAACGATGTGGGATTTGATTGTAGATTCAACCAATTCCAACCGCAGGTACGATTTCACCCAACCTGAAAAACTCCAGAACTATATAGCCACCTATTACCGGCCTCGTCTGCGAAACCTATTCCATAAGATTCGCCAGCTAGTTACCCCGGGGTTTCAGAACAGACTCAGAGGGGAAATTGAACAGGAACAGACTACCTTTGATTCAAACAAACAGACACTTGTAGACAAATCACCCATCATCAGGCAGGAGGCAGATCACGCGGTTAAACCAGGGGTTGTTGAAAATGAATACGGACACTGGACGGGTTGGAAAAGGTCTTCTGAGTTTGAAGGAGAGAAACAGATAGTCGTGTGGACGCCCACCATATTTTATCCTCGGGCAGTTTCAGAGGAACTGCAAGCGTGGGACCAGGGATTCTCAATTTGAAAAAGAGGTTGGCAGCTTATCACCAAGAAGTTGAACTTCTAAAAAGACGTGATGGCAGACGTTCCAAAAGACGTTGAGACAGACAGCCGAAACATATACTGCCTTCGACATTCATAAATTATGCTGATGAACTGAGGGGTAGATGTTTCAAGATCTGGATGATACGTTGGCGGCGCTGCTGCGGCGGGAGCTGCCGCTAAATAATGTGGCTATCAGCTTTGCCGCGCCAGACAACACCTTTCCACCCATTGAAGTGACACCCCCAGCGGTTGATTTATTCCTCTACGACATTCGTGAAAACCTGGAGCTGCGCAGCAATGAATGGACGGATGTGCGCCAGCCGAATGGGAGTGTGTCCCGGCAACGGCCGTCCACCCGCATAGATTGTTCTTACCTCATTACTGCCTGGTCTAACGCCGCCAATGCCGTGCGCGATGAACACCGTCTGCTGGGTGAAGTCATGCGCGTCTTGTTGCGCTACCGCAAGCTGCCCACCGATATACTGCAAGGCTCCCTCGTCGGCCACGAGCCGCCAGTACGCGCCCTGGTTATTCGGGAAGGCTTTTTGCACAGCCTGGGCGAATTCTGGCAGGCCATGGGTGGCAAACCAAAAGCGTCACTGCATTACACGCTAACTCTGGCCGTTAACGTCTTCCCGCCCGAAGATCTCGGCCTCGCCGTCACAGAAAAGATCATCAAGGTCAAACAAGGAGTGACAGAGTAACGGATTACTGATCACCGAACCATGTCAGACTGGGAAACATTACGCCGCCAGATTGCCATTTCCGGCCGGGTGCTGGATGCGAAAACAGGCACGGCCGTACCCGATGCCTGTGTCCAGATTACGGCCGCGCCAGAACCGTTTGCGACTCAGGTTCGCCGTCTGGCTAAACAGCCAAACACAACCTTGCCAGACCGCACTATGACCAAAAGTGACGGCGCCTTCTTTTTCCTGGATTTACCCGACGGGGACTACACCCTCACCACCTGGATGCCGGAACGACGACACCAGTACGATCCTGTCCAGCGAGAAAGTGCCGTCAGCCGCGACACCAACGGCCGTATCCAGCAGAGCCGCCTGCACATTACATTGCCACCTTACACCGGCAAAGTCATCTTACCACGAGAAAACCTGACCGCTCCACAATCGGTATTTTCGCCGACAGCCATTGCTGGCTGCCAGCTTTGGTTACATGCGGCTACTCTGTCCGTCTTAGCTCAAGATGATTCCGTAGCCTCCTGGACAGATAACAGTGGCCACAACCATCATGCGGCGCAAACGGCCGTTACTAACCAACCACGCTATCATCCGCAAGGGCTAAACGGCCGTCCTGCTCTGCAATTCAATGGCGAAAACCAGTTCCTCATCTTGCCCCTGGCCGAAACAGCCACTGAGCATACCTTCTTTTTTGTGGTAGATAATGCACCCGGCGGCGGCCACAGCCACTATTTATTAGATGCCCAAAGCGGGCGGTTGGCGCTGAACCTGGCCGATACAGCCTCCCCCGCCAGCGTCCGTTTTAGCGATGGGACCTGGCGCACGTTGGCCCCCGCCATTGTCGGGCCACAGCACTTAACCTGGCGCTTTGCGGGCGAAACGGCCGAGCTTTTCCGCAATGGGCAGCCAATGGGCACGGCCGTCTACATCCCCCGCCCTCTCGGTGGCCGCGTAACAATTGGCGCCAGCTACCAGAGCCGCAGCAGCTTTTTTGCCGGGGCCATTGCGGAAATCATTTATTACAACCGTCCCTTGTTTGGTGATGAACGGCAGGCAGTAGAAGAATATCTGCACGGCCGTTACGCCAATTGAAGTGAAGAGTGACTTGCAACTTGCCACCAGCAACTTGCCGCCTGATTAGCCGTTCTCAACGGAAGGAGTGAAATCTATGACCGTCTATCTTGCCCCGGGTGTCTATGTAGATGAAGTGCCGTCGGCCAGCAGACCCATTGCTGGCGTAGGCGCCAGCACTGCCGGATTTGTGGGTTTATCCGCTGACATCATTTCCGAAAATATGCCCACCAAACCAGGCGGCGGCCATTACAGCCAGGCAGCCGCCCTGGACCCGGAACCATTGAACAGTTGGGAGCAGTTCAAGCAAAAATACGGCGATTTTCAAGCGGCCAATCAATACCTGGCTCATGCCGTCTATGGCTTCTTCAACAATGGCGGCACACGCTGTTGGGTGAACCGTGTTACCTCCCTGGATGATATAGACAACGCTATTGACCAGTTTGAAGGCATTGACGAAATCGCCATCGTCGCCGCACCATTGCCGCCCGACACTTCATCAGACGCTCTGAATGCTATTCAAAATAAGCTGGTGAGTCACTGTCAGATCATGGAAGACCGCGTGGCCATTCTAGACAGTGCCCGCGACATCACCAACGACAATCTGGTTATTAGCACCGATAACAGCGGCATCTGGCGTCCGGCTGCCAACCCCAAAGGGTACGGCGCGTTTTATTTCCCCTGGGTGGAAGTGGCCGATCCTTTGCAGCCAGCCGGCACACGAATTGCCGTGCCCCCCAGTGGTCATCTAGCCGGTATCTATGCCCGCAGCGATGCCCAGCGCGGCATCCACAAAGCGCCAGCCAACGAAGTCATCATGGGTGCATTAGGTGTGCAATACCGCGTCAGCAAAATTTTGCAGGGTTCGCTCAATCCGCACGGTGTCAACTGTATTCGCCCCTTTAACGGTACGATCAAAGTATGGGGTGCTCGTTCACTGGCCTCAGATGCAGCTGGAGACCCAGAATGGCAGTATGTAAATGTGCGCCGCCTGTTCAACTTCTTGCGCGAATCTATTGACCAGGGTACGCAGTGGGTGGTATTCGAGCCAAATTCGCCAGAACTGTGGGCCAAAATTCGACGCAACATCGCTGCTTTTTTGACCACCGTCTGGAGCAGTGGCGCGCTCTTTGGCAATACGGCTGCCGAAGCGTTCTATGTGCGCTGTGATGAAACAACCAATCCACCTGAAGCCCGTGAACTGGGCCAGGTGGTGACGGAAATCGGTGTAGCGGTGGTAAAACCAGCCGAATTTGTCGTCTTCCGCATCAGCCAATGGGCTGGGCCGGGGGGATAGGGAGAGGTAATCGGTGATCAGTAATCGGTAACCAGTAAAAAAGCCGATAACCGATAACCGATAACCGATAATCATGCTGACCTACCAGGTTCCCGGCGTTTACCGGCAGGATGTCTATCCGCCACCGCCGTCCGTTTTTCTCACGGCCGTGCCTCTCTTTCTGGGCTTCGCAACGACAGGCCCGGTGAATGAGCCAGTGCCGCTGCGGCTATGGCCACAGTTTACCGCTACGTTTGGGGCGCCATTTAGCGGCGGTTTCCTGGCTTATGCGGTGCGCGGCTTTTTTGAGAATGGCGGTCTACTCTGTTACGTGTTGCGCCTGGATGATGCCCTGGCCGATGATGCCGCGCTGCGAGCCGGGCTGACGGCCGTAGCCGCTCTGGAAGATGTGGATTTGCTCTGTGCGCCGGATGTGGTACGGCCGTCTACTTTACCACCGGCCCAACATCTGGCTGCTATTGCCGCCCGCCAACAGCTTTTGCTGGATACGTGCGACCAACGGGGCGATTGTTTTGCCATATTGGATGCGCCTTTTACGACCAACACCGACGTTTTGCTCGCCCATCGGCAGCAGCTTAATGGCGACTTTGGCGCTGTGTATCATGCCTGGCTCTGGGTTCCCGGCATCAGTCACGACCCGCTTTATGTGCCACCTTGCGGCCATATCGCCGGTATTTATGCCCGCAGCGACGCCGCCATTGGACCATATAAAGCGCCTGCCAACGAGGAATTAGGTGGCGTACTGGACCTGGCAGCCAACCCGACCTATGGTGAAGTGGGTGAACTGTATGATGCCAACATCAACTGCTTGCGCGCATTGCCAGGGCGGGGCATGAGGGTGTGGGGCGCACGCACGCTCAGTCCGGCGCAAGAGTGGCAGCCCATCAGTACCCGCCGACTATTCATTACCGTGCGCCGCTGGCTGGAGCGGTTTATGCAGAAATTGCCCTTTGAACCACACAATGTGCGCCTTTGGGTGCGGATTGGGCGTGAGGTGGCCGTGTATCTAGACAGCCTCTACCAGCAGGGGGCATTCAAAGGTGTGACCCCAGAACAAGCATATTACGTGAAATGTGATGGCGAGATTAACAACACGGCCGTGCGCGACGCTGGTATGATCATGACAGAAGTGGGTATTGCTCCTGCTGCTCCCAGTGAATTTATCGTCGTCCGTATTGTGCACGGAGCCAGTGGTGTTAGCGTGAGCAGTGAATAGTGACCGGTTATCGGTAATCGTTTGTAATAGGCACTTCAGTGCCATCTAACGGCGGTAAACCGCCTACTACGAACAAGGAGATACAACATGCCAGATCGTTTAGACCCATTTGGTAAATATAACTTTCGCATTGAGATTGATGGGATAACCCGTGCCGGATTCAAGGATTGCGCCGGGCTGGATTCGACCCAGGAGGCCGGGGATTACCGCGAGGGCACAGACCTGGGGCTGGCCATGCGCAAGCTGCCAGGCCTCATCAGCTATAGCAATATCACCCTCAGCCGGGGCATTACCACCGACCATGAGTTGTGGGATTGGCGGCGGCGGCTGATGAGCGGCAATGCGGATCGGCGCAATCTCTCAATTGTGCTGATGGACGACACCGGGCAGGATGCTATTCGCTGGAATTTACGCAATTGTTGGCCTACTAAGTGGAGCGGCCCCAGCTTTGACGCCACCGTCAATGAAGTCGCCATTGAATCATTGGAATTGGCCCATGAAGGTATCGAGGTAGACACCTGGTAATGGACACGCATGATGCTGCCCCCCCAACAGAGTTTCCTTTCATGCTGCCGCATGGCCTGGTGGATGCCGACGGGGTTGTCCATCGCCAGGGGGTGATGCGTCTGGCAACAGCCTATGACGAAATCGCCCCCCTGAGCGACCCGCGTGTGCGCAGCAACACTGGTTATCTGATCATCATTTTGCTGTCACGGGTGGTCACTCGTTTGGGCAGCCTGGAATTTATCAATCCAAAGATGATGGAAAATTTGTTCGCCGGTGACCTGGCCTATTTGCAAGATTTTTACCAGCGCATCAATTATCAGGGTCACGGCCGTTTGCAAGTTGCCTGTCCCCATTGTGAAGGCGCGTTCGAGGTGGAGGTAAGCAGCCTGGGGGGGTAATTTGCTACCCCTCTGATCGGCTCTATGAGGAGGTAGCGTATATCGCCTTTCATCTGCATTGGCCCCACAACCAGATCATGGGCATGAGCCACCGCGAACGGCAGCGCTGGGTCACAGAGGTGGCCCATATTAACGAGCGACTTTCCGGTAATCGGTAATTGATAAATTGTTTACGGCTTACGAATAACAGGAGAACAGTATGCGATCATCGGGTATTCCTATTGGCCTCAGTACGCCGTTGGGCATGGGGCTATCTGCTTCTGGCTTCCGGCTGGACCCTTACCAGGGATTCAATTTTTCTATTGAAATTGAGTCCCTGCTGGTGGGTGGCTTTACGGAACTGTCTGGCCTGGAGAGCCAGGTGGAAACAGAGGAGTACCGCGAAGGCGGTGTGAACCATTATGTGCATAAACTACCTAAGCAATCATTCTCGCCGAACCTGGTGCTGACACATGGAGTCACGGCCGTGTCTACCTTGTGGAATTGGTATTACAACGTCACACAAGGCATTATCCAGCGCAAAAGTGGCACCATTATGCTGATGGATGCTCGCTCTTATCCAGTGATGTGGTGGAATTTTTTCAATGCGTATCCCGTGAAGTGGACGGGGCCACAGTTCAAAGCAACCAGTGGGGAGGTCGTTTTTGAATCTATTGAATTGGTACACGAAGGCATTACCAAACCGATTTTAGGGCAGGCTTTGGCCGTGGCCCAGACATTTTTCTAGAAGCAACGTGGTGATCTAAATGAGTGATTTGCCGAATTTATCAGATGCTTTGGATGATGAGTGGGCGCAGCGGCTCTGGCGGCGTGGTGAACAACCCGGTGTGGTTCGGCTGGCGCAGGCCCAGGCTACGGCCGTGCGCCACACACAGCACAGTCATCTCCCGTTGGCCGATGAAGTGGCTCGTCGCTATGCGGCCGTATTGGCCCAACAGCAACAACTGCCGCCCATTGTGTTTGCCCAACCGGCTGCGGTTGTCGCCCATGGATCGACCGTCAATCCATTAGTTGCCAGGCCATTGGTTGTCTCTCCATTAAAGGTCAGCCAACGGCCGTCTTCAGCGCAAACTGACGATCATGCCCCAGACTATCCTTCACCAGCCGAATCTGCCCCTGGCGGTACGGCCGTCACATTTTTGCCGCCGCCCATAGTCAGAGCACAACTACCCACCCTTCCCCTGGCAAATCGCTCAACCAATCGTACTGCCATTCAGCCAGCAAACCGTGGCTATCAAGCTAAAAAGGCGGTTAGGCCAACGGCCGTCTCCCCCTCCCCACCGCGTGTCCAGGAAGGTGCATCAGCCGGGCCAACTGCCCCCCCAACTTCGCCATTGCCGGTGGTACAGACAACCAGACCACCTTTTGTGCCCGCCTCAAAGGCCAGCCCGGTGGCTAACGGCCGTACCGCCGGTCATACCGCCTTACCCATTGCCCGCGAGCATTTCAACGCGGCCTTTGCCCCCGTACCGCCAAGTATGAGCCAGCCACACCCCCTCCCTCTGGCGCAGCCAATGGCAGGGGTGATTCAACGAACAGCCCAGGAGACGGCCGTCAACCGGCCATCACCAACGCCTAACCGCGTGGTGTCAACAGCCGGGGTGGTGCAGCGAACGGCACAGGCAGGTACGGCCGTAATTCAACGCCAGGATGAAACAGATGCAGTACCAGCCACAGATGAACCCATCGATATGGATGAACTGGTAGACAAAGTCCACCGCCGCTTTTTACGAAGGCTGGTTGTGGAAGGCGAACGCCGGGGGAAAACATCATGGCCCTAAACAAAACTAACCTATCTGCGGAAATCTTGGGCGCTGGCAATCTGAACGGCGGTCTGGAAAAGCTGGTTATTCGCTACGAAACTCGGCACACTGGTGTATGTGATGGAAAAATCAAAGCGTTGTTTAACCCCAATGAGTTCACCATTAGCCGGGCCGTGAATTGGAAGAGCAAACCGGTGGCTTCTGTTGGTTCTCGTTCGGTCTACGCCCGGCAGGAATTCCTCAGAAGCGCACCCAAGACGCTGTCCATCACCCTCTTTTTTGATACATATGAAGCGCGGGATAGCGGTTTGGCGTTGGGGCAGGCGGCAAGAGATTCTCTGATACCCACCAATCCTTTCACCGCTTCGCCGGGAGCAACAGATGTAAGGGCATACACGGATAAAATTGTGGCGTTGGCAGATATAAACACCGAACTGCACCGACCGCCCTGGTGTAGACTAGAGTGGGGCAAGGTAGAACTGTTCACTGGTGTGCTGACCTCGCTGACCGAAAAGTACACGATGTTCATGCCCGACGGCCGTCCAGTGCGGGCCACACTGGATTGCTCGTTTGTGCAGTTTGTCACAAACTCTTTTGCTGCTAAACGGGGCGAACTCCATTCGGCCGATGTGCCCAAAACGCGACTGGTGCGTCGCCACGACACGCTGCAAAGTATTGCTGCGGAAGAGTACGATGATCCGACCTTGTGGCGGCATATCGCCCAGGCGAATGAGATTGTGAACCCCCGTGCCCTGTCGCCAGGTACGATGCTTATCATCCCGGCTCTACGACCAGCTTGAGATCGGTAACCCGTAACCCGTAAGCGGTAATCGAGGATTCCGACGGCATACGGGTAACGGAATACAGAACACGGAATACGCAAAATATGCCCCAAGAAACCACCGTCCCCGACATTAGTATTCGGGTGAACAGCCGTGAAATTCCACAAGCTGCTCAACAAGAGATCATGTCTACGGCCGTACATGAAGACCTCAATGCCGCCAGCATGTTCACCATCCACCTCTATAACTGGGACATGGCGAAACGGCAATTTACCTGGTCAGACGATGCGCTCTTTGCACCCGGTAACGAAGTAGAAATCTGGATGGGTTATGTAGATCAATTGAAAAAAATAATGGTCGGCGAAATTACCAGCCTGGAACCTCAGTTCCAGGCCGATGAGGCTCCTTCCGTCATTGTGCGCGGCCTGGATCACCGCCACCGGCTCTTTCGCGGCCATAAGACCCGCTCATTCACCAAAATCAAAGATAGCGCCATCGCCCAGCAAATTGCCCAACAAGCCGGGCTGCGGGCCAAAACGATAGACAGCAAAGTCACTCAGGAATACATTTTGCAGCACAACCAGACAGACATGCTGTTTTTGCAGGAGCGAGCCGCGCGAATTGGTTACGAGGTATTTGTGAAGGACAAGACGCTCTATTTTCAGCCGCATCAGCACGACGGCCGTGACACCATCACCCTCTCCCTGGAACAGGATGTGATCGAGTTCTACCCCCGCCTTGCCACCGTCTCCCAGATTGGCGAACTGGTCGTGCAGGGCTGGGACCCCCAACAAAAAAAGGCGATCCTTGGCAAAGCGACAGTTGGCCAGGAAGGCAGCAGCATGGGCGGCCATACCAGTGGTCCAAAAGCTGTCAGCCATGCTTTTGGTAAAAGCCGCGCTGCTATAGTGGCCTACCCCGTCTCCAGCAAGGCCGAAGCCGACCAGATGGCGGTAGGTCAGTTCAATGAAGCCGCCCTGGCCTATATCGTCGGCGATGGCTTATGTCTGGGTCGCAATGATCTGAGAGCCGGAACGGTGGTCAAAATAGAAGGGGCAGGGACGAGATTTAGCGGCCTCTATTACGTCACTACCACTGAACACAGCATCACACCAACGCACGGCTACCAGACCCGGTTTACTGTTCAACGCAACGCAAGTTAGCTCCGCAGTTATGAGGTGATGATTCTTTACCTCGTGAAGAAAACAACTTATGGAACTCTTTTCAGACTTATTCATGGCCGCCACTAACGCCGCCAATCACTTTTACGGCGTCACCATTGGCATTGTCACCAATAATCAAGACCCGGATGGATTGGGACGGGTGAAGGTACGTTTCCCCTGGCTCTCTGATCAGGATGAGAGCCATTGGGCCAGAATGCTTTCGCCGATGGCTGGCAAAGAACGCGGCCTCTACTTTTTGCCTGAAGTGGATGATGAAGTCCTGGTCGCATTTGAGCATGGCATGGCCGAATTTCCATACATTTTAGGCGCATTGTGGAATGGCAAAGATAAACCGCCGGAAAACAACAGCGACGGTAAAAACAACTTGCGCACGCTTAAATCGCGCAGCGGCCATATCATCCGCCTGGATGACACCGATGGCGCGGAAAAAATTGAAATCATCGACAAGAGCGGAAAAAACAGTGTGGTTGTAGACACCAAAGCCAACAGTATCACTATTGCTGCTGACACAGACATCACTATTCAATCCAGTAATGGCAAGCTGGTTTTGCGTGGAAATGGTGTGGAGATCGTCTCCAGGGCGGCACTCAAACTGGAGGCCAGCCAGAACATGGACATTCAAGCTGGCCCACAAATGACCATCAAAGGGCAAATGGTGCAAATCAACTGATGGAAATAGAGCTGACAGGTTTCGGGAAACCTGTCAGCTCTTGTGAATACTCATGGGACAACCAGCAGCGAAACAAGGTGATCAAATTATGGCGGTGGACACGCATATTGTGATGGTTCCTTCACCATCCGGGGCTATACCCACCCCGCTGCCACATCCGTTCACAGGCCAGATTAACGGCGGACTGAGCAATGATGTGCAGATTATGGGCAAACCAGCGGCAACGGTCGGCAGCACGGCTGATAATAATCCACTGCATGTGCCTTTGGCGCCTGGTGTTAGCTTCCAAAAACCGCCGACGAACAAGGCCACTGTCCAGATGGGCAGTACGTCGGTGATGATTAACGGCAAGCCCGCCGCTCGCAACGGCGACAAAGCCCTCACCTGCAATGACCCGGCTGATTTGCCGATCGGGACGGTAATAGCGGTGGGGACGGTGCTGATTGGGTAGGTGAAGATATGAGTGACAATTTTCTGGGAACCGGCTGGCATTTCCCGGTGCAGTTGGATAGCAACGGCCGTATCCAGCTTGCCCGCCACGAAGACAACATTCAGCAATCCATCTGGATGATCCTGGGCACCAGCCCTGGCGAACGGATGATGTCGCCAGCGTTTGGCTGTGGGCTGCATGACCTGGTTTTTGCGGTGAACAATGCCCGGGCAGCGGGGGAGGTGACCACGGCCGTGACCGAAGCCCTCACCATTTGGGAGCCACGTATAGACGTACTGAATGTCACCGCATACCCAGACCCCAGCCAGCCCAACGTTTTGCTCATTGAAATCAGCTACGAAGTGCGCTCCACCAACAGCCGATTCAACCTCGTCTACCCGTTTTATTTGGATGAATCGCGGTAATTTCGTCATGACGCAATTACGCCATTTCCTGATTGCCTATTATGCAACCACCCAAGATTGATCCGCGAACCTACGACGAAATCGTCGCCCAAACAGAAGCGCTGGCCCAGGCTGCATCTGGCTGGCAGCCCCAACCTGAAGCTAATCTGGACGCAGGCGGCGCACTCATTCGCATCTTTGGCCGTTATGCCGAACTGGTTATTGACCGGCTGAATCAGGTTCCGGACAAAGCATTTTTGGCTTTCCTGGATCTGATTGGGACGGAAATAACACCGCCACAGCCAGCCCGTGTGCCGCTGACCTTTCAGTTGGCGACGGGCAGCCCGGTAGATGCACTGGTACCCGCACGAACGCAAGTGGCTGCACCAGCCGCCGAAGATGAAGAAGAGGAAGTCATTTTTGAGACTGAGCAAGAGTTGCTGGTCAGTCGGGCACAATTGATGCAGGTGGTGGCCCGCGATTTTGCCGTGCATGAGGATCAGGATCGTTACGGCCGTTACACCCTGAATGCCCTCGGTAAGCTTGATGTTCCCTTTCCCGTTTTTGCTGGCAATGAGCCAATCGTTCATGCCCTATACCTGGCCGCCGATGCCCTGCTCAACTTGACCGAAGCGGCTGATGTCACCATCCACTTCACCGGCCCAGACATTGGTCGGCTGAACCGGCTACCGCTGACATGGGCCTATTTGCAGGCAGAGAGCTGGACCGATGTAGCTTCCCAAAACGCGCAGCCTGGGGCTGTGAGTGGAAATACCTGGTCGGTGACACTAAGACAACTGCCGCCATTGACCGCCGGCGTGGTTAATGGTCTCAAAGGGGGCTGGCTGCGTCTGCAACTGGCGCTGCCGCTGCCCCCCTCATGCGGCAACCTGTCTCCAGATGCTACCGCCATTGGCGCGGCCAACCCGGTCAGCTATGCGCCGCTATTCTACCCCTTTGGTGAAGACGGCCGTGCGCCCTATTTCTACCTCAATGGCGAAGATGTCTTTGCCCGGCGCGGGGCCACCATACAATTAGATATCAATCTGGCAACAGCGGGCATAGGCCAGAATGTGCGTCTGCAATGGGATTACCTGCGGGTAGAAGCGGGCGGTGGTACCAGTTGGGCAGCGTTGGCAGGGGTGCAGGACGAGACGATGGCGCTCAGGCAGAACGGCCGTCTCACTCTGCTTGTGCCTGCTGATGGCAGCTGGGGTGTGGGGCTGTACCGCAATGCCAGTGGGCGTTGGCTGCGGCTGACGGTCGCTGAAGGAACATATACTCAGCCACCACAAATCGAGTCCATAAACGCCACAGAGCAGTGGCAGCTGCCAGAACTCAGCCATATCCATCTCAGCCTCCCTGGCACGCGTCCGCCTCTGTTAGCAAAAACCGGCTTCATCAACAGCCTGGCGCTAGACATGAGCAAGGATTTTTATCCGTTGGGCGAAGAACCTCGCTTTAACGATGCCTTTTACCTGGCCTACGGCACAGTGATTGAAACGGGCGGGGTGAAACCGGGCGATCTGGTAGTTCTCAATATAGCTCTGGGAGCAGCCGGGGTAGCGGGCAGTGTCGGGGTAATATTGGCCTGGGAATTTTGGAACGGCCGTAGCTGGGAACAGCTTGGCCGCAGCAGTAATGCCAGTGACAAGGTGGGGCAAACGCACCCTGACTTCCACGACTATACCCGTGCCCTGACCGTGCAGCCAGCCAACGGTGGTGTACAGTTCGCGTTACCGGCTACGGCCGTGCCCAATATCGTCAACGGCGTAGAAAACTATTGGCTGCGTGCCCGTCTCGTGGCTGGTGATTATGGCGTGGCCGCCAGCTATCAGGCGTATGACATCACCATCAGCGGCCAGGCCATCACCGCTTATCGGCTGGTGGCAGCCAGCTACCGGCCCCCGCTGATCACCACACTGCGCTTTGATGTATCCAACACAAGACAATTTGACCTGGCCGCCTGCCTGAGCGACAACGATTTTACCTACGCCGACCACACACAGCTTAATGCCACACCGGACGCGCTTTTTGCGCCCTTTGTGCCCACGACCGACCGCCACCCGGCGCTCTACCTCGGTTTTGACCAGCCCTTCGATAATCGTTCTGTCACCTTGTATGCGCAGGTGGAACCACCGCCACCAGAAGCCGTCATCCCGGCTATCTTTGCAGCGGCCATTGGCGATCATCCGCCACAGGTGAATTGGGAATACAACAGCGCCCAGGGTTGGCGGCGTTTGGGGGTAATTGACGAGACGAATGCGTTCGACGGCCGTGGCCTCATCCGTTTTGTTGGCCCCAGAGGGTTTACCTCTCGCTCCCTATTTGGGCACGATTTGTACTGGCTGCGGGTGCGCTGGCGAGATGGGCATTTCCCGGTGACGCCCCACCTGCGCCGCTTGCTCACCAACACCACCTGGGGCCGGCAGGCCGCCTCTTTTCATGATGAAATAGCGGGTTCCAGCGATGGCAGCCCCAACCAACAGTGGCAGTTAGCCCAGCAAAACATCCTCATCGGTGAAGAAATCGCTATCCGTGAACCCAATTTCCCATTGGCGAGCGAAGCTTCAGCGGAGGCCATTACCACGCTGTTTGATGCGGCTGGTAATGTGGCCGAAATCTGGGTAGGCTGGCAAGCAGTGCCCGATTTCCACGGTTCCGGCCCGCGTGACCGTCATTATGTCATAGACCGCCTCGCAGGCTCGGTGCAGTTTGGCGACGGGCAATATGGCATGATGCCGCCAACCGGCCAGAATAACATCCGCGCCAGCTACCGCAGCGGCGGCGGTGAACGGGGCAACCGGCCGGCTGGCTCAATTATCCATCTCAAATCTACGATTCCTTATGTGGATAGTGTGGTAAATGTGGAAGCGGCGGCGGGCGGTGCGGAGCGCCAATCATTGGACAGCGTGCGCCGTTATGGGCCGCGCCAACTGCGCCACCGTCATCGGGCGGTAACAACGGCCGATCTGGAAGACCTGGCGTTTGCCGCTTCAGCCCAGGTAGCCCGCGCCAAAGCAATCCCACCTCGTTTTAATCCCTTGAACTTGTGGCTGACACCAGGCGAAACCCCCACTGACCTGTCCCAGCACCAGGATGTGGCCGAGGCGGGGGCCATGGGGCTGATCATTGTGCCGCAGAGCGATAACCCACGCCCGGTTCCCAGCCTGGAACTGTTAGAGCAGGTGAAAAAGTATCTGGCGGCGCGTTGTGCCCCGACGGCGGATGTGTGGGTGGCGGGGCCAGAGTGGATTGAGGTGTCGGTGACGGCCGTGATTGTGCCTGATTCGCTAGAGGCGGCTGACTTTGTAGGTGAAGTGGTGGCGGCGGCGTTGGCTCGCTTTTTGCATCCGTTGACCGGCGGGCCGGAAGGAAAAGGGTGGGCGTTTGGCCGAAAACCGTACCGTTCTGACCTGTACGCGCTCATTGAAGGGGTGGCTGGGGTTGACCATGTGCGCTCTCTAGCGGTGTCCGAAACGCCAGACAGCGCTACCATCAGCCGCCTGGAGCGCCGCCTGATTTTTTCTGGGCAACATGACATTGTGGTGAGCGTGTAGGGATGACCCGGCAGGTCGCCCCTACATGGAAACAAAATTATGCCAATTCCTTTACCAAATCTGGATGACCGAACTTACAACGACCTGGTGGCTGAAGCACGGGAGCTGATTCCGCATCTACAGCCGGAATGGACAAATCATAACCCCAGTGATCCCGGCATGGCGCTGATTGAACTGCTGGCCTGGCTGACAGAGATGGCTCTTTACCAGGTGAATGTGGTCACAGACCAGCATACCGAAGCGTTTTTGGAACTGCTGAATGGGCCAGAGTGGACGCTGGGAAGCCAAGATTTGAGTACGGCCGTGCATACCACCATTCTCGCCCTGCGCGACCAATATCGGGCGGCTACGGCTGCCGATTTTGAATATCTGGCACGGCAAAAGTGGCCGGAGGCAGCGCAGGTGCAGCGGATTCATTGCCTGCCCCACCACAACCTGGCTGCGGCTGACCCGACAGCGGCAGCGCCAGGGCATGTCAGCCTGATTGTGATTTTCACACCCCCATTAACTGATGAGCAGACGGCCGACCTGTTGACCAGCTTGTGGCATTTTTTGAATGAGCGGCGGCTGCTGACGGTGCGCCATCATGTGGTAACGCCCACTTTTGTGCCCGTGCGGGTGAGTGCCGACATTCACATCCGCGAAGATGCCGCCCCCGCCGCTGCATTGCAGGCAGCAACGGCGGTGCTGGCAGCTTATTTCGATCCGCTGACTGGCGGGCCAACGCGCGAGGGCTGGCCGTTTGGCCGGGGTGTCTACAGCTCCGAAATTTATGCCTTGCTCAATGCCATTGCCCTGATTGATCACGTGGAAGCAGTGCAGTTGACCGGGCCAGACAATCTGCCAAGTGCGGTGGAAGCGAAACTGCACGCGCACGAATTGGTCACAATTGATGGTGGTGGGTTGACGGCCGTGGATGTTTATGGGAATCGTTATGTGTCCAGATAACAGGCGACACCACTTACGCACGACACTCTAAATCATGTCAAACGAAACAAAAACCAGCACCTACCTGAATCATTTACCGGCTGTTTTTCATGACGACCCGTTTTTAGGGCGGTTTTTACTGGCTTTTGAAACAATTCTGAGCCAGTCATCGCCTGATCAGCCGCCTGCACTGGAGGCTTTGATCGCCCAAAGCCACACCTACCTCAAACCGCTTGCTTCTGGCGACGATGTTGCCCGCGCACCGCAACCATTTTTGCCCTGGCTGGCTGGCTGGGTGGCGTTAACCCTGCGGGAGGATTGGGAAGAAGAGGTGCAGCGCAAATTTATCCGCGAGGTGGTGACGTTGTATAGGCAGCGCGGTACCAAAGCCGGGCTGAAGCGGTTGCTGCATATTTATCTGGGCGACCATGTACCCATCACGATTTATGATGATGAGGCAGATTTTGGCTTTGACCCACCGGCCCATTTTTTCCAGGTGGAAATTACGGTGAATGACCGTGATCCATCGGCTTTGCGGCGCAAACAACAAATGGCCCAGGCGATCATCGATCAGGAAAAACCGGCGCACACGTTTTATGCGTTACAAATCGTGGTGCCTACGATGCGGCTGCTTTCGGAAGAGTTGGCAGCGCAGTTGGGTGGCGAGCGGTTGATATTAGGCGTGAATACGCTATTGGGCACACGTAACACACTTTTGTAAAGCAAGATGCTTTTTTGCTGGCCGAAAGGCAGGTTATTTTACGAGTAATGAATGGAGAGGCAGAATGACAGCAAATTACGAACAACCGGGGGTAATGAATAAACGGGTCCGTTTTTTTGACGGTCAGTTTTTACAGGACCAGGATTTTGTAGACGAGCAGAAATATCACCAGGATCGGCGTCAGCGGATGACGCAGCTCTTGCATGTGGCGGGTATTGCCAATGGGTTGGAGGTGCGGACAACGGCGCAACCTTTTCAGGTACGGGTGACGACGGGCACGGCCGTCGATCAGGACGGCCGTTTGCTGGTGCTGGAAACGATGAAAACCACGCTGGATGGCGATGGGCGGGCGTTGCTGGTTAATGCTTCAGAGCCGGTAGCGCTGCCAGCCGCTGCGGCGGACAGCGAACGCTGGTTATACATCGCTTACCACCAGATGGCAGATGATTTACAGGCATCGGGTGATGGGGTGGAAGGGGAAACGCGCTGGCATGAAGCGCCTTATCTGTTTACGGCCGTCACTCGTTTGGGCGATGATGACACCTATGGTGGCCCTGCCTGGCATGACTTTCTGGCAGGTGGGCCACCGCCGCCCATTTTGCTGGCGCGGCTGACGGTGGATGCCAACGGTGCGGTGACATTAGACAACACCGTGCGCCGATATTCTGGACTGCGTTTGCCAGGATTACGAGAGGGCAACCAGGCGGCGGGATTGCGGGCGGAAAGTGACGGCCGTGTCGGTTTGTGGCTGCTGAAAGACGGCGACCTCACCGAACCTCTGACCGTGACCGAAAAGGGGTGCGTTGGGTTGGGGGTTAACGCACCCGCTGCCGCTTTAGAAATCCGCACGGAACTGAAGGCTACCATCCAGAACCGGACGCTGGTGGGGCTACGAGTAGCTCCTAACTTTAACCAAAACAACATGAATGGCGTCCGCGAATATGGCTTGCTGGTAGAAAACGGCAATGTTGGTATTGGCACCGACAGTCCCCCTCAGAAACTGACAGTCAGCGGCGGAAATATCCAGCTTGATGGGGCACAAAAACTGGTTTTTTCCGACTTTGATGACACGAACAACCTCAAGGTACAGTTATGGACGGGTTACGGTCTGGGCATCAATGGCGGTACGTTGTTCTATGCGGCCAACGGCCGTCACTCCTGGCGCGATAACCATGGCGCCACCGAGCGTATGGCCCTGACCACTGGCGTGGATGGCGGTTTAACCGTCAGTGGAACCGGAAATTCGTCCATCGCTGGCAGACTGGGACTTGGTACAACCGCACCTGCCGCCAAATTAGACATCTCCGCCAGCAGCACAACCGCGGGCGGCTGGTTGGAAGCGATACGTTTTAGCCGGTCTGAACATTCAGCCATCACGCATCCTGGTGGGGGGTTGCTTTTTGGTTTACACAGTGACCGCAACTTTTATTTCGCAGATATTGCAGGTGGTACTTTCCGAAAATATCTTATGCTGATTAACGCAGACAGCGCTAATGTAACGGTGAATGGTGGATTGTATGCAGGGAATTCGGATATGTATTTCACAAAAACCGATCATAGCCATACCGGGATTGGGAACACGGCAGGTTACGCAGCCATTGAAAATGCTGTGAATTATGACGCCTTGATGATATTGGGACGCTCTACAGGCAACGGTCGGCGTGTCAAATTATGGGATTATTTAGAAGTTAATGGCAATCTGGATGTGCAAGGTACAGTTTATGCGCGTGATAGGTTACGCATTGATGCCGGTGATGGGCAATATTGGGAAATATTTCCCGAAAAGTGGGATATTCCCGATAAAGATTTGTTTTTTCAATTCAGCGGCAATTGGTCTGGCTGGGTAAGTGGTTGGTTAGAACCCTATGGCAGTGGGTGGCGAAATAACAGTGACCGGCAGCTTAAAGAGGATATTAAACCAATTGAGGGGGTTTTGGATCGGGTTTTGAAACTGCGACCGGTGACATACCGCTGGAAAGAAGCCCCCAATAGTTCAACCAAATTGTTCGGTTTTATTGCCCAAGAAGTAGAGGAGCTTTTCCCCGATTTTGTAAAAGAGAAGCATGGGTTCAAAAGTCTGAATTACGACGATTTCGCCGTCTTAGCGATTGCGTCCATCCAGGAACAGCAGCAGCGAATCATACTACTAGAGATGGACTTGTCGGCACTAAAGTCACAGAATGCGCAGAAGTGAACCGGTAAAGGAATCAGCATGATGAAAGAACAGCTTGAGGGTCGCGTACAATCATTGAAACAGGAATATGAAGCCGGGCAGAAAATGCTGGTGGATCTGGAACGCCGTCAAATGGAATTGCAGCAAACATTGCTGCGTATCAGCGGTGCGATTCAGGTACTGGAAGAGTTATTGGCAGAAGAACAGCAAACAGCCAGTAATGGCAATATGGCTGAACCGAATGCCAATTTAGTATCAGAGAAAGTTGGTTGATTAAGGTGGCCTAGATTGTCAAGTAGGTCTACTTTCGGGATACGTGTAAAAAAGACCCACTTTTAAGACCATAGGCTACAAGTTAAGGGTTTGAGGCAATTGTCAAGGGCCATGATTCAAACACACTCATCCGGTTTTTTCGCTTTTGTTTGACAATGCCCAAGTCAGTCGCACGATGGGCCAGGTACTCTGGTA
>CAADGU010000525.1 GCA_900696625.1 uncultured Chloroflexota bacterium
CAGGCCGCCCATATCCCCGTCCACCTGGGGGCCATGCCCGCCTCCGTCCAGGCCGCCATCACCCACTGCGCCCCCTTCGCCCCCGGCGACGTCGTCATCGTCAACGACCCGTACCAGGGGGGGAATCATTTGCCGGATATTACGCTCGTGTCTCCTGTTTTTGTAAGTGAGCAGTTAGCAGTGAGCAGTGAGCAGTTAGCCGATGCTTCGTTACTGCTTACTGCTGACCGCTCACTGCTTACTCCCGATTTCTTCGTCGCCAGCCGCGCCCACCACGCCGACGTGGGCGGCATGTCGCCCGGCTCCATGCCCCTTTCCACCGAGATTTACCAGGAGGGGATTATCATTTCACCGATTAAGCTGGTGGAAGGTGGAAAGCGGAACACGGCCGTGTGGCAGCTTATCTTGCGCAACGTGCGCACCCCCGCCGAACGGGATGGTGACCTGGCGGCGCAGTTGGCCGCCCACGCCACCGGCGAAAAGCGGCTGCAAGAAATTGTGGCCCGCTACGGGCTGGATGAAGCGCAATCCCACGCTGCCGCCCTCATTGACTACGCGCAGAAATTGACCGAAGCGGCCATTGCCCGGATTCCCGACGGCCGTACCACCTGCACCGATTACCTGGACGACGACGGCCAACCCGATACCCCGCCTATTCCCATCACGGCGACCATCACCGTGCAGGGCAGCCAACTGGTGGTGGATTTTACGGGGACGGCCACGGCCGTGCGTGGCAACCTGAACGCCGTACCTGCTATTGCCGTGTCGGCCGTGGCCTACTGTGTGCGCTGCGCGGCGCTGGCCCTGCTGCAAACCGACCTGCCCATGAACCAGGGTGCGTTTGCCCCGGTGCAGATCATCATCCCGCCCGGCTCGCTGCTCGACCCCCACCCACCCCACGCGGTAGCGGCAGGCAACGTGGAAACCTCACAGCGCATAACGGATGTGGTGCTCGGCGCGCTGGCGCAGGCATTGCCGGGTCTCATGCCCGCCGCCAGCCAGGGCACCATGAATAATGTGACGTTTGGGGGCGCGCTTCTGAGCGCCTTTGACGCAAAGGCGCAAAGGGGGGAAGGGGGCAAAGAAGAAGAGGCCGAGGGGCGGCCGGTAGCGTTTGCTTATTATGAAACGATTGGCGGTGGAGCGGGCGCTGGGCCACAAAGTGACGGCGGCAGTGGGCTGCACGTGCATATGAGCAATACGCTGAATACGCCGGTGGAAGCGTTGGAGTACCAGTTTCCGCTGCGGGTGGAGGAGTATGCGCTGCGCAAGGGGTCGGGCGGACACGGCCGTTACCGGGGCGGCGATGGGCTGATCCGCAGTTTTCGTTTCCTCGTTCCCGTCACCGTCACCGTCACCAGCGAGCGGCGGACGTTAGCCCCGTATGGTTTGCAGGGCGGCGAACCGGGGCAGCCCGGCCAGAACAGCCTCATCCACGAAGGGCAGGAAATCCCCCTGCCCGGCAAATTCACCCGGCAGTTGGCCGCCGATGACGTGCTGCGTATGGAGACGCCGGGCGGTGGCGGGTGGGGTGTGGGATGATTAAAGAGGCATCTTTTGTTTTGAGATTGGGAGATTGGGAGATTGAGAGATTGGCGTCACGTTAATCTCCCAATCTCCTAATCCCCTTCTTCCAATTGGTTGACCATGCACAGCTTTTCCACGCGGCTGCTGGCCGCTTTTTTGTTGCTAATTGTGCTGACCACGCTGAGTACCAGCCTGCCCGCCTACTGGCTGGCGCGCCGCCAGTTGCAGGAGCAGGCGTGGCGTAACGTGGCCAACGCGCAGCAGGCCACCCACTCTTTGTTGCAAGCGGAGCGGATGCGGCTGGCCGGTCTGGCGCAGCTTTTTGCCGAACGGCCGACATTACAACTGTTGGTGCGTACCACTGCCCTGACCGAACTGGCCCCCTATTTACGCGATTTTCAGACGCAGAGTGACCTGGATATTCTGGTGTTTTGCCAGGACGGCCGTTTGCTGGCAGGTGATGCGGCGTTCACGGCCGTGTGTACCACCCCACCACCGGGCAATTTCAGCCTGGTCAACGGGCAGCCGGCCATGCTGGCCCACCAGCCGGTGACAGACACGCTCAGCCGGCAGCCATTGGGCGTGACCATCACCGGGCGCTGGCTGGATGCAGAAGCGTTGAACCAATTGGCGGCCAATACCGGCGTCGGCCATACTATACTCTCGCCTATCGGCCGCCGCTTCAGCAGCAGCCTACCCGGTACGGGGGAAGCGGCCTTTGCCGCCGCCGGTGAACCGGACATCAGCCCCCTGGCCGCCCTCAGCACGCCACAAACGCAAATGACGCTGGACGGGAACCGGTACTTTGTGACCTATCTGCCGCTGCCTGGCGCGGCGGCGGAAACCGTGCTATTCGCCGAAGTAGCCTTGCCGGTCAATGATCTGATTGCCACCGAAAGGCGGGGGCTGCTGGCGCTAACCGTCAGCACGGCCGTCATCGTGTTATTGGCCGGGTTATTGGGAAGCTGGTATGTGCGCCAGTTGGTGTCCCCTCTGCAAAAGCTGACGGAGGCGGCCGAACAAATCAGCCAGGGGGATTTGCTGGCGCCCATTCCCCTCATCGCGGCCCCGGCGGAAATCAATACCCTGGCGGCGGCGCTGCAACAAAGCCAGGAGATGATGCTCCATTCGCTAGAAGAGCAGTCGCAGGCGCGGGAATGGCTGAACACGCTCATCCAATCTATTGCGGAGGGGGTGGTGACGTTGGATGGTTACGGCCGTATCACCTTTTTTAGCCAGGGCGCGGAGGCGCTCACCGGATGGACGGCAACGGAAGCGATTGGCGTGATGGCCAATGAGGTCTTCCGGTTGGCCGAGCCGGAAAGCCGCCGCTTTTTGGAAGTAGCGCCGCCCGCCGGCAGCAAACGCCAGATTGTTATTCGCACCCGGCAAGGTAAAAACAGCGTGTTGGCCGTGACCGGGGCGCGGCTGCACCCCCTCAAGCAGGACCCGGCGCAGCCTGCGGCGCGGGTGGCGCTGGTGCTGCGCGACGTGACCCAAGAAGAGGCGCTGCGCCGTCTGCGTTCCTATTTCCTGGCCAATATCTCCCACGAATTCCGCACCCCACTCAGCACACTCCAGGCTTCGATGGAACTACTGCTAGATGAAGAAGAGTCACTTTCTGCCGCTGAAATGCGGGAACTGCTCAAACCCTCTTACCTCAGCCTGTCCAGCCTGCAAACGTTGATTGATAATTTGCTGGAAAGCAGCAGTATTGAAGCAGGCGAGTTTGCCATTAAGCTACGGCCGTGTGCCCTCCACGACTGTATCACTGACGCGCTGCACATCGTCCGGCCGTTGTTGGAGCGGCGGCAGCAGGTGATTGCCTTTGACGAACCAGCCCACTTGCCGGAGTTGCAGGCCGATCCGGCGCGTTTGACCCAGGTGGTGGTAAACTTGCTCACCAACGCCAGCAAATACAGCCCGCCGGGGGCCACAATTACGGTGGAACTGGCGCAATGGGACGGCCGTGTGCGGCTGGCAGTGTCTGATGAAGGGCCGGGCATTCCCCCGGCCGAACGGGCCAATGTGTTCCATCGTTTTGTGCGCCTGGACTCGGCCGACCGGGAGCAATACGGCATTGGCCTGGGATTGTATGTGGTGAAGACGGTGGTAGAAGCGCATCACGGCCGTGTGGGTGTGGCTGATCGGCCGGATGGTGGGTCTGTATTTTGGTTTGAATTACCAATTATGATGCGTGACGAGTGATACGTGAATATCTTCCTCACACGTCAC
>CAADGU010000526.1 GCA_900696625.1 uncultured Chloroflexota bacterium
CCCCACACCGGCCAATCGAGCGGCGTGCGGGTGAAGGGACGGCCGTAGCCCACCCACCGCGCCAGCCACAGCAGCGGGATCAGCAGCAATACCCACAATCGCTCTGGCGTCGGAAACACGGCAAAGGGCAAGATGAGCAGCAGGAGCAGCCACTCGGCGGTTAGTAGTTGACGGCAGAGGCGAGGGAGCATGGGTTAGCAGTGAGCGGTTAGCAGTGAGCGGTTAGCAGTGAACGGTACTGATTACCGATTACCGATTACTGCCATAACTGCGCCTTTGAGCAGGCGGGCCAGGTAATAAAAGGGGAGCAGGGCGCGGTGGCGAATGTGGTAACGTTGCATCATGTAGGCGGGGTGCGGAAATAGGATGGGGCGGATGACGGCCGTTTTCTGCCGCCAGCCGGGTGTGTTTTGGGCATTGAGCAGCGCTTTACCCGCCGTTGACCGGCCTGGGTTGGCAATTTGCCGCGCCATCTGGCGCTGCGCCGGGTCGGTTTCCCGCGCTAACAATGCCAAAGCCGGTTCCGGCAGCGGCGTCGCCAGTTCGCGGGCAACCAGGCGCGGGGCGGCCTGTACCGCCGGTAAGACGCCGGCTGCGTCGGCGTCGGCAGCCACTTGCGGCCAATCAGCGGGCGTCAGGTGGTAATTTGGCTGGCCGCGTATCAGTTGGTCCATATCCAGCAGCCAGCGCCAGCGTATTTCGGCGCGGTGTTCCAGGAATTGGTGTACGGCCGTATGCACCAATGCCGCCCCCGGTGATAATACACGCAACGATTGGCCGCGCCAGGGTATGCAGACGGCCTCTGCCCACCACCGCGCCAGCGGCAGCCGCCCGCGCACTCCCTCTCGCTGCGATAAGTCCCAATGTAGCTCCACGCTGAGCGGCGAGGTCTTGAGATCGCCGGGGTAAAAATCTAACTGCGTGATGTGGGCAGGAATGGCGGTCACGTCCGGCCATAAACCTTTGTCGTGAAAGCCCAGGTCGGCCATGACCTGCCAGGCGGCGGGTAAGTGGGCCGGTTGCAGCCAGAGGTCCAGGTCATTCATGGGGCGCATGGCCGGGTCTGGGTATAGCGTCAGACATAAGGCGATGCCCTTTAACCATACCGTTTCTACTCCGGCGGCGGTAAAGGCAGCCTGCAAACGGGCCAGTAAATCTAGCTTGATGGCGGCAGCGGCAGCGGCCTGCCAGTAAACAGGGGCCAGGGTGGTTTGCAGCAGCGGGGCCAGGTTGGCCTCTTTGAGCCGCACATAAGCCAACGCGCCCATTTCTTGTTGGGTCAGCCAATCGGCCAGCACATCCGGTGGGCTGGCATGCAAAATAGCAATCTGACCATCCGACCATTCGCCAGAGGCCAGGGCGGGGCAGAGGGTGGGGAATTGAGAGGAATGTGGCATTAAGTTGGAAGAGTAAGCAGTAAACAGTGAGCAGTGAGCAGTGGGCAGTCTACTGCTTACTGCTCACTGCCTACTGCCTACTGCCTACTGCTCACTATCCCCTGTTCACTAACTGCCCGTAGGCTTGCTCCAGTTCGGCGACTTTGTCGGGCAGGGCGAAGTGGCTGAGGAGGCGCTGTTGACCGGCACGGCCGTACTGCTGGCGCAGCAAGGGGTCATCGAGCAACACGGCTAAAGCGTCGGCCAGGGCAGGCGCGTCATCGGGGGAGACAAGCAAACCGGTGACACCATCTTGCACCAGCTCGGGCACGCCGCCGACGGCCGTGGCCACAACGGGCAATCCCGCCGCCATCGCTTCCATGATGGCGGCAGGCAGCCCCTCAGAACGGGAGGACAACACCTTGATGTCGGCGTCAGCCAGGATGGCGGACACATCGGCGCGGCGGCCCATGAAGGTGATGTGGCTGTGCAGGTTCAGGTCGTGGGTACGTTGTTCCAGGGCGGCGCGGCGTTGGCCATCGCCCACCAATAGCAGGTGAAACGTGTGCCCTTGCTGCTGAAGCTGGTGAGCGGCGTGAATGAGGGTTTGCTGGTCTTTGACTTTGCGCAGGTTGCCCACAGAGACGATGAGGGGGGTGCCAGGGGGGATGGGCAGGGACGGCCGTATCTGCCCCCGCGCCGCCTGCATAAATGGGTCGGCGTCCAGGCCGCTGTGAATGGCGCGGATTTTTTGGGGGGGCACATGCGCCTGTTCGGCCAGCCAACGGGCGCCGGCGTGGCTGTTGGCGATGTAGAGGTCTGCCCAGCGGCTGGCGGCCCGCTCCACGTAACGGGGCCACCAACTGCCGCTGCCCACGCTGCGCTGCCCACAAATGACGGCGGCCTGGGTATATCGCCGGGCAGCGATGCGCCCTAACAAATTGGCGCGGGTGCCAAAGATGTGGATGATGTCTGGGGATTGGGAGGCAAACAGGTGATGGAGATCGCGCCAGATGTGGGGCAACGGCCGTTGATGATAACACAGATGCACCGGTTCACAGCCCGCGGCCCGGTAGAGGTCGCTCACCGGGCCTGGTTCATCCAGAAAAGTGATGTGTACCCGTACCCCGCGCTGGTTCAGGCCACACCAGGTACGGAAATTCATCATCTCCGTGCCGCCAATTTGGGCGCCTGTTTGCAGCCATGTGATGTGGTAATCAGTAAGCGGTAATCCGTAATCGGTAATTCGTATGGCGTCTGGCATATAGTGTGAACCACCTTCTCTTACGGACAACGGCTCACGGATTACGGATAACGGCTCACGGGATAACAGGGGCGGGGCGGGCTTGTTCTTGCCGATTGGGGGAGAAGGAGGGGGGTAGGGACACGGCCGTTTCCCCGCTTATGGCTGTGTATTCGGGAATGAGCGATTGCAGGCTGCGTGTGATAGCCGTGTCGTCATTTTGATGTGCGGCCGTTTCCAGGACATGTATCATTTCATCCAGATCGGCGGGCACAAAGCGGCTGGCATTTTCGGCTACAAAAATCTTCTCATGCCGGGTGCGGGTATAACTTTCACCTTCAACAAATAGTTCTTCGTATAGCTTTTCGCCAGGCCGTATGCCCGTCACCTGAATATCAATATCCTGACCGGCTCTGAGACCCGACAGTTCGATGAGATCATGTGCCAGGTCTTTTATCTTGACCGGATCGCCCATGTCCAGAACAAAAACCTCGCCGCCACTGCCCAGGACGGTGGCCTGCAAGACTAACTGCACCGCTTCTGGGATGGTCATAAAGAAGCGGGTCATGTCGGGGTGGGTTATGGTGAGCGGGCCACCGGCGGCAATCTGGCTCTTGAAGGTGTGGATGACGCTGCCACGGCTGCCCAACACATTGCCAAAGCGGACGGCCACATACGGCCGTCCACTTCGTTCTGCTGCCTGATGCACCAATAGTTCGGCGGTTCGTTTGCTGGCGCCCATGATACTGGTAGGGTTTACCGCTTTGTCGGTGGAGATCATGACAAAGTGGCCGACGCCGGCTGCCAGTGCTGCCTGCAACAAGTTGCGTGTGCCGACGACGTTGTTGGTGATAGCCTCGACCGGGTTTTGTTCCATGAGGGGCACGTGTTTGTGTGCGGCCGCATGGAAAACAATCTGGGGCCGGTATTGCTGAAAAACAGCCCGCAGCCGTTCCGGCGCGCGTGTGTCGGCAATAATCGGCACAATGGAAATCGCCTGGTGGCGCCGGCAAAGTTCGTTGTGGATGTCAAAGATGGAGTTTTCACCATGCCCCATCAGGATGAGTTGGGCTGGTTCGGCGCGGCAAATCTGGCGGCATAGTTCGCTGCCAATGGAGCCGCCGCCGCCGGTGACCAGGACTCGTTTGCTACGCAGGAGGGTGGCGACGGCCGTAATATCCGTTTGTACCGGTTCGCGCCGCAGCAAATCTTCAATGTCCACGTCGCGCAGTTGGTTGACGCGCACGGCCCCGTCCAGCAGTTCATAAATGCCGGGCATCGTTTTCGTCTGCACACGCGCTTCTTCGCAAATATCCACAAACTGGCGAATGGTTTTGCCAGGGGCGGTGGGCATGGCAATAATCACCTGGCGAATATCCAACCGGGAGACGAGTTCGGGAAGGGCCTCGCGCTGCCCCATGACTTTGACGCCCTGAATGCGAATACCCTGCTTGGCCGGGTCATCATCCACAAAACCAACGGGGATCATGCCCAGGTGTGGGTTGCGCTGCATTTCGCGGGCAATCATGGCGCCGGCGTCACCGGCGCCGGCGATGAGAACGTTTTTGCCGGGGGGAAACCGGTGCAGGCGATATTGGTAACGAACATAAGAACGCACGGCGAAGCGGGGCACGGCCGTAGCGCCCAGCGCCAGCATAAAAAAGATGGCCGGAATGGAACGGGGCAATATCCAGTCCGGTGGCAGCAGGTAAAGGGCTACAAAACAGAAAAGAGAGGCGGCTGCGGTGGCAATACCGACGGATACCGTCAGCAGCACCAGTTCATCCACAGAAGCGTAGCGCCAGTAGCGGGCATACACACCCAGGCGGTAAAAGGCAAAGGTGGTGGCAAACACAGCCGCACAACCAAATAAACTAAAAGCGGGCCAGAACGCACCCAGATGTACTCTCTCCAGACGCAGCACAAAACTGGCATATACTGCCAGCCACAACAGCGCCACGTCCAAAAGGAAAAAGTGGCGATTACGGATTCGGTTAATCAACAATCACCTCCAAACTTCATGGTGAATATTCGCGTTACAGCGCCGCACAATCTCCACTACCCGTGCCTGGTCAGTGGGATGGAGATTGGAGCCGGAGGGCAGGCAAAGGCCGTTGGCAAAAAAGCTCTCGGCTACCGCGCCGCCGACCGAATCATATCCGGCAAAAATGGGCTGCAGGTGCATCGGTTTCCAGACGGGGCGGGCTTCGATGTTTTCCGCTTCCAGCGCCAGCCGTACTGTTTCCCGGTCGGCGCCATACTGTGCCGGGTCTATGGTGATGACGGTGAGCCAGCGTGAGTGCCGCCCCCAGGGGGCTTCCGGCATAAAGGTGATGCCCGGCAAATCGCTGAGTTCCTCACGGTAAAAGGCAAAATTGGCCCGCCGCGCCTGTACCCTATCCTCTAAAACTTGCAACTGCCCGCGCCCAATCCCGGCCAGGATGTTGCTCATCCGGTAATTGTAGCCGATTTCGGCGTGCTGGTAGTGGGGGGCAGGCTCCCGCGCCTGCGTCGCCAGTTTGCGGGCGTGGCTGATGAGCGCCTCGTCGTCAGACACTAACATGCCGCCGCCGGAGGTGGTGATGATTTTGTTGCCGTTGAAGGAGAAGATACCGGCACGGCCGTATGTGCCCGGCGTTTTGCCTTTGTAGGTAGCGCCGAGGGCTTCGGCCGCATCCTCAATCAGGGGCACATCATACTCCTGGCAGGCCGCCAGGATGGGGTCAATGTCCGCGCTCTGGCCGTAGAGGTGGACGAGGATGACGGCTTTGGGCAGTGTGCCCTGCTGTGCCCGCTGGTGCAGGGTCTCGGCCAGCAGCGCCGGGTTCATATTCCAGGAGTCGGTTTCGCTGTCAATGAAGGTGGCACGGCCGTGCTGGTAAAGGATGGGGTTGGCGCTGGCGCTGAAGGTGAGGGTGGAGACCAGCACTTCGTCGCCGGGGCCAATGCCCAGATGGAGCAGCGCCAGGTGCAGCGCGGCCGTGCCCGAACTGAGGGCGACGGCGTGTGATGCGCCGACAACCTCACAAAATTCCTGCTCGAAGGCGTCCACGTTGGGGCCGAGGGGGGCCACCCAGTTGCTGGCAAACGCCTCCTGGACGTAGGCCTGCTCGTGCCCGGACATATGGGGTGGGGATAGGTAGACACGTGGTCTGCTCATCATATCGTGGTGGATTTCATCTCGTGAAGAGCCATTGACAGGCTATAAACTGGCTGGTATTGAAGGTCTTGTTTGGCGTGAGTAATATCCAATACTGCATGGGCAACCGGCAAGTCACCGGTTGCCACCGAGATTTGAGGAGAAGTTTTCGGTGCATAGATTGACCACACGGCCGTAGCCAATTCCGGCAGCATCACTCCCTGTCCAGAACCGATGTTGTAGACGGTATGTTGGCAAACGGCCGTTACCGCCGCCAAGACCGCCTGCACCGCATTCGCCACGTACAAAAAATCAAACAGGCTATCTGGATGGGCTGTGATGTGAATGGGCTGGCCTGTGGTTGCCAGATGAATGAACCGGGACAGAATGCCGCCCTGTGCCATGCCGGGGCCAAACAGGGTGGGCAGGCGCAAACTGCAAACTTGAAAGTCATCGCGGTGGAAAGATGTGGCAAATAATTCGCCGGCAAGTTTGGAGAGGGCGTAGGGCGTGGCATGACCCGCCGGGTACGTGGCATGGGTTTCCGGGATGGGGTAAGGATAGGGTCGGGCATACACGGAATGGGAGGAGATATAGATGAAGCGGCACGCGCCATGTTCTTTAGCCCATTGCAGCAGCCGCAGTGTCCCCAGGCCATTCACCTGCCATAACCTGTCTGCCTGGGCTAAATCGGTGAAAGAAGCGGGAATGAGGGCGGCACTGTGAATAACCACATCTACAGTTGATGGTAACTGTTGCCATCCCTGACCATTCTCCAGGTCCAGTGTCACGGCCGTCACCCCTGGATCCGGGTATCGTATCTGGCCTGACCGGGTGGTAATGGTCACATTGTGCCCGGCTGCCCGCAGCGCGGGCAAAATATAAGACCCCAGCAATCCGGTTGCGCCGGTTAATAACACATGGCTCATAACAGATTGGGCTTTTGCCAGTGGGGCGATGTCAACCGGCCTTGTGTGGTCAACGTAGACATTTCGGCGGTATCTATTACGATTTCATTCCAATAGCGGAGAATGATGACAGGGTTGACGGCCGTTGCCGCCACCGGTTCACCCCACAATACCTGGCGCACGACCGCGTCTACCTCATTAATTCCGGCATAAGCCCGAAAGGGGGTGGTGCCCGAAAAACGGGCGTTGATTTCAAAGATTTTGGGGAGGCCATCGGCCACCCGGAATTGAAAGTTAAGCGGGCCATCACCGCCTAATTTTTCGGCAATCACGCACAGCAGGGAATCATAGGCCGAATCTGGTTCTACGTAGGCGCGATAGGTGTTGCCGTCGCGCAAATCGCGGCGCATGGTGACAATGGCCTGGACACGGCCGTTGGCCATCACCACCCCACTCGTATACTCCGCGGCAGCCGAGGCCACATTTTCCTGGATGATCGGATTTTCCACCTGGCGCAAAGCTACCGCCAATTCCTGTTCGTTGTGTACTAGATTTACTCCCACCGAACGCGCACCCACCCGCGGCTTGACCACCAATGGAAAATCGCACAGCGCCAGCAGTTGCTCCCTGCTTTCCGGTAAGGCGGATTGTGGGTGGGGAAAGCCATTTTTCGCCAAAAACTGGCTGGTCAGCCACTTGTCATCGGCAATTTTGATGACCTCCGGCGGGCTGACCACCACTTTGACACCATATTCTGACTCCAGCGATGCTTTGTTTTCGGCAAATACCAGCAGTTCCACATCCGTACCGACCAGCAGCACCTCCGGCTTTTCCTGGGCCAGTAAATCTGTGATGCGATCCAGGTACTCTACGGCCGTTGCCAGGGGAATCAGGTAAGCAGTATCGGCCCAATACAACCCCACTGCGCGTGGGTCAGGGTCGGCGGCAATGATGTGGTACGGGTGAGCCGCCAGGCGTAGGCTCTTGATAATGCCCTGCCCCAACAGCGCCCCGGCCCCGGTTACAAGAACCTTTACCATTCACCCACTCCTTGTGCGCGCATCAAATCACGGCAGCGCCCCAGGTCGGCCAGCCGGTGCATATCGGAACCAATCGAAACGTAGGGATTGATTTCCGCGCATAATACCAGAAAAGCGGGTAAATCTGGCAGGTAAGAAGAACTGATCTCCATCGCAATACCACGTTCCAGGCTTTTTTCCATCAGCTTTTGCATCAGATGGGGTGGGAATTGGCCGTGCCGCCGGGCATACATACCGCCAGGGTGGGCCAATACGTCAATCGGCGCGGCTTCCAATAAACCTATTGCCAATTCAAATTCAATCTGGGCAAATGCCGCCGGTGATAGATCGTCAAAATCCAGGTAACTACCTTTTCCATCAGGGAAGCGGTGGACGCTGCCGAGGACGATGTCACACTCGGCCAGTAAGGCATCGGTGGCGTCAAAGCCACCGCGTGTGTTCAATGCTTTGGCTTCACATCCCACCAATACTTCCAGTTGTGGGTAATCCTGTCGGAGACGGCGAATATCGGCGGCAAAACGGGGAAACCAATCTGTTTCACGGCGCACGTGTTCGGTAAAGGCGATACGATCCAGGCCCACTGTGACCGCCTGCGCCAGCACATCGGCAATACTCGCCTGCCCATCGGTCTGGTTGGTGTGGCAGTGCAGGTCACAGTTGAGGTCTGACGGCCGTAACTCCCGGAATCGTTTGAATGGCAATCGCCTCATCTGACCCTTAATCAATCTCCCGTATGAGCATAAACGCTTCGGCGGCGGGAACGCCGACGGTAACGCCACGAAAACGAGCCAACGTTTCAATCCCGGCCAGTGAACGCGGATGGGGGAACTCAGTTAGCTGGGTAGTGTAACAACGCATGGCTTCCAGCTTACGTGACAACGTGGCCGTAATATCTACAAACACGGTTGGGATAAAGGCGTCATCCCCAAAAGGGGCAGCCCATTCTGTTTCTGACAATGTTTCGTAACAGAGCAACCGCCGTACCGGGCAGTTTTGGATAGGGCGCGCCGCCACCAGGGTGGCCTGGAAAACGGCTTGATGGTCGGCGTGAATGTCGCCCCGGTGGGGCAGGTATACCACTTCGGCGGACAGGGTGTGAATCAGGCGGCGCAGGGCATCGGCCAGTTCATGGCCAGGTACCATGTCCAGTTTCGGCGCCGGAAAGTCCAGAAAGTGCAAATCGGCGATGCCTAACACAGCCAGTGCTTCCCGACATTCATGGCGTACCTGGTTCACAAATTCAGCAGCAAACAGGGCGGGATCGCCGCGGGTGACGACGGCTACTGAAACCTGGTCGCCCTGGGCAACGTGTCGGGCGATGACGCCGCCGCAGCCCAGCACCTCGTCATCGGGATGAGCAGCGATTACAAGAATTCTGGTCATGATTCAATAGGACTGTAGAAATTGATTTGTGGCCGGCCCACAATTAAATAACACGTCCACAATAGAAAGGTTGGGAATAAAACCAACTTCAGGAAAGTGTTGTTCATAAACAGGTGGAGCAAATTGCTGCCACTGGACGGTGATGTCGGTACGGGCAAACAAATCCAAATCCATGTACTTACGGCCACCCGGCCCGGAGAGATAGCAGTCTGCGCCAACTGCCTGGCAAATGCTTACCAATCTTTGCGTTTTGTTTCCAACTGTTTCCAGTTGGGAAGAGTAAAAAATGGGGATGCTTATTTCCAGAAAATCCAGTATTGTCTCTGTCAAAGCCATGTTAAGCTGGCTTAGTGTTTTATAATCTTGCTCGAGGACGGCTTGCAACTTGTCACTGTATTTTCTAAAAAAAGGGGTTGGAGAGTAATTAAAAACGAGTGCTTTCCAATGGTCTCGTTTCCAGTTGCTCATGTTGTTAATCAGCACATCTTGGATCATTTGTTGCCCTGAATGATAAAAAATGGGAACGGTTAGCCACTGCCACCCAGAGCCGGTCTTGATCTTGTTGCGATTCTGAACACCGCGACGTTGATATTGAACGTCATCTAGAACCACAAAAATGTCACTGTGGGCAATTTTATGAAAGAAACCCAGGTAGGGCAGGTACTGGGGCTGGTGGATAGAGACAGTGGTCATACGGCCGTACTCCATTCCTCACGCAATAAACCCATCAACAAAACATCTTCGGCCACGCCGTGAATGTAAGCCGCCCGTCGCAAGCGTCCTTCATGCTGAAATCCTACTTTTTCATACAGATGAATAGCACGCTGGTTAGAGGCGTACACGCGCAGCCAGATACGTTCCAGATTTAAATCCACAAAACCATATTGTACCAGGAGGCGGGTGGCTTCTGTGCCTATGCCTTGCCCCCAAACTGTCCGGTCTCCCAAACGGATACGCAGTTCGGCCAGCCGGCTGACCCAATCAATGCCAACCAGACAGCACGTGCCTACCAATGCGGCTGATTCAACCATTTCAATGCCAAACCAGACAGCGTCGTGCGCTTTACTAACGCTTTGAAACCAGTTTTCCTGGCGCAGATCATCTATGGGCCAATACACGCTGGAAGTGCGCATCGCCTCCGGGTCATTGACAAATCGGCGCAGTAAAGGCAAATCGGCCCGTGTCAGAGAACGCAGGGTGATGGGTGGGGGAAGAACCTTCGCAGCCATATTTGCGTTGTCAACAAGTTATTTGGCGGGGCCAACGGCCGTTTCTGGATTGGCATCCTTTTGGGACAGCAGAACAAACAAGGAACCAACCAGGATTTTTATATCCAGCCACAGTGACCATTGCTGCACATACTCTACATTGATGTTTTGGCGGGTGGCCCAGTCATTGGCAAACGCGCCGCGGGTGAACGTCCAGGCGGTGCAGCCGGGCGGCATGGCAAAACGAAGCATTTGCTCTGGGGTGTATTGATCAAGATTGTGCCAGATGTCCGGGCGTGGCCCTACCAGGCTCATCTGGCCGGAGAGGACTTGCAGGAGTTGGGGCAATTCGTCTAAACGCCAGGCGCGTAACCGGCCGCCGATAGGCGTCAGGCGGGCATCACGGGCCGTTACTTCACCACCAACACCGGCCGAACCATCGGCCAGGAGTGACTCCATGCTGCGAAACTTGACCATGTGAAAGGCACGGCCGTCCAGCCCAATACGCGCCTGTTTGAACAGAATAGGGCCGGGGCTGGTTAGCCGTACCAGCAACGCCACCAACAACATCACCGGCCACAAGAGCAAGAGTAATATAAACGCCGCTGCCAGGTCTAACAGTCGTTTCAGCCACCGCTGCCCACGTTTTTGCCGCCAGGGGATGGCAGCGGTACGGCCGTGTAAAGCCTGGTTGATGCGTGGGTCGGCCTGGTCAGTCATCATCTTCTCAGGCCAGAATGGGTTGGGGTACTGTCCATCCCTTTTCGGTGAGCAGGCGAGCATATTCGGCAAGCACGGTAGCAAAAACCTGCTGCTCATCAAAACGTTCCAGGGCCATCTGGCGGCCGGCCGCCGCCATGTGGTGCCGCTCTTCCCGATTTTGCAACAGGTGGATAATGGCCTCAGCCAGAGCGGGCACATCACCGAGGGGGACAAGCAACCCATTACGGCCGTGGGTGACGGCCGTGCGGCAGCCGCGCACATCTGTGGCCACACAGGGCACACCCATCGCCGACGCTTCCATCAACGAGCGAGGAAACGCCTCACGATGGGATGGTAGTACAAACAGATCCATCATCCCATACACTTCCGGCATATCCTGGCGCATCCCGGTGAAAATGCAGGCGTCTTCTAGATCATAATGGCGGGCAATATCCGGTCCGATGGCATCTGCCTTTGCCGTATCCGCCGGGCCAACCAGCAAAAAGTGAACATCTGGGATCTGCTGCCGGACGATCCGGGCGGCTGCCAGGAGTTCCAAAATCCCCTTATCTTTCACCAACCGTCCCACAAATCCCACCACCGGTACATCCGCCGGCAGCCCCACTTCCTGCCGTGTTGCTTGCAAGCAGGGAGTGGTTAACCGGTTGCGATCAAACCAGGCCACGTCAATGCCATTTCCCAGGAACTTCATTTTCGATTCCGGGTAGACCTTTTCCAGACGATTTGTCTCCATATCCTCCGGGTTTTGCGAGAGCACCACATCGGTAAAAAGGCCGCCAATACGCGCCATCCAGACGAAAAACCGCCGCCAGTGTCGGGGCATTCGATCGTGAAAGTAGAAACCGTGTAAAGTCGTTATCACAACAGGGACACCAGTCAATCTGGCTGCCAGGGTGGCATATAGATCGGGTTTGGCGGTATGGGTATGGACAATGGTAAACTGCTCCCGGCGAAACAGGCGTACCAGATGCCAAAAGGCGCGCAGATCGGCGGCTGGCGTCAGGCTGGAAGAGCGAGCAAAGGGAACAGCCAGGTAGGGAATACCGGCGTTTTGCAGCACCGGCGTTTCTTCGCCCGGTGCGGAAACGCCAATTACCTGATACCCTTCTGTCTGAATCGTTTTCATCTGATTCAACAGCAGGTAGCGAAGCGAAATATCCACAGTCGAGACGTGGGCCACTTTAGCGACGGTTGGGGGCCGAGACGGGGGTTCCATAACGCGGCAAAGGTTCCTTCACGTTTTTTGCAGGTATTTGTTGTTTTTGCCGTTCACGGTTAATAATGACCTCAAGTGTCAGGAAAACAACGAGTAAAAACCAGTACGGCCGATCGGTAAACATGCGGTTGTAGTAGTGGCTAATCGTCATACTAAATAAGGCTACCATCATCACCATGGTCGACAACTGGTAAGGGGTAGGCCGGGCCAGCCAGAAAAGCCTGATAGAACCACCCAGTAAAATAGCCAGATAGGCCAGATAGGGAATGAAACCCAACAATCCTAATTCAGCCAGAAGCCGCCACGGTGTGCTGTGTAGTTCATTGCCGGTGCCAGAATAAATAGAACGGTAAAACCCTTGCCAGCCGATGCCTCGCACTGGATGGTCTATAAATGACTGTATGGCCCCACGGCGTTGTATAGCATCAAAGCTATGGACACTTTCCGGATCATTTGTTGAAATGGTAGCCTGTACTAAGCGCGCATCCAGATTTGTCAATTCACGACGGAATAAATTGACCGAGAATGAAGATTCCCCTCCATACAAAAAAAGCGCGGCCAAAATGGTAACCACAAACAGTACTGGCAGCGTGATTTTTAGCCGTTCGTGCCCGCGCAGGATGAGAAAACTGGCTGCCAGGCCGGCCAACCCTAGAATAAAGGCGGTATAAATGGATTGGCGTAAGGAGATGGCAATGGTATAGGCTGTCAGGGCTAAGATTGGGTAGGTCAACCAGCGTTCCCGGCGGCGTAAACCGGGCCAGAATGCGTAGATCAACAAAATCCAGAAGGCGCCAAACATGTAGATGCCCATATGGGAACGGTTACGAAATGGCCCCACAGCAGTCAGGCTACCGCCGCTGATGATCTGATCAATCAGCACCCAAAGGCCAACAAAAAGAACGCCAATAGCAAAGCAACGAAATAGAAACAGCAGTAAGTCCGGTTCTCTCAGCAGCACGTTATACATGACCAGCAGGAAGAAAAATTGAAAGAGGAAGATAACAGCCTGCACCAGGCTCAGCTGTATATTGTCTGGCTGAACTAACCACAACAGGGAGGTAAAAGCCAGGATAAACCACCAACCAATGATTAAGATTAGCGGGTGAAAATATAGTTTGATGTTGTCGCGGTAATAGTGAGTCAGGATGACCAGGATAAACAACAGGCCAAACAACTCAAAAGGGCCGACATTATTGCGAATGCCGGGAATAAATTTGGCGTCACTTAAAAAGGCAGAAACTACTAAAACTCCCAACAGTAGACGGGACGCTTTCGGGAGTGTTTCAAGGGGATGTTCAGGATTTGGCGGTGACATGTTGTTCATCTTGGTTATACAAGTTGTTTTATCAATGACACAACCTGTTGGGTAGCATTCCCAACTGACGCCAGATTGCAGTACACGTATTTTTCGGTGGCGATGACTCTTTCGGGTTGTGGCGTTAAAAGGGAGTGTATTTGCGCGGCCATCGGCTGTGTCCACGTTAACCCCTGGGCCACATCGCTGCTGACGTAGTCAAATACGAAGCCTGTCCCCGGTATTTCCAGTACGCCCAACGGTAAACCAAAGAGTAAGGCCTCCAAACCTACCGTGGAGGCGAGTACAATCGCGGCGTCAGCCAGCTTAAATAAGGGGTATAAGGGTTCGTTTTGTAGAATGAGAATCTGGGCGGCAAAGGGGAAGGGAGCGCAAACGCCCGTGAAATCTGCCAGGGATTCACGGCCGTGCAGTTTAATCAGCAACCGAAACTCTGGGTTCTCAAAGAGAGGGGTGATCTCGGTAATGAAGCAGTGAACCAGTGCCATTTTCTCGGCTGTTGTGCAAAAGCCCTGGTCATCAATGGGGTTGGAGAGAAACAATAAGTTTGTCTGGCCCAGCGGCAGTTGGGACGTTAACTGCGCGGCCATTGTCTGCCACTCCGTTTGACGGACAAAATCAAAGCGCGGATTGCCGGTAACATAAATCCGTTCTGCCGGTACACCTACCTGGCGAAAATAGGCGGCGCTGTTTTCGCCCCAGGCGGCAATGGCCGCCGCGCCGCCCCTGCCGTAGGCATCGTGCTCTTTGTCTGTGGGCAGGGGAAAACGGATGCCTTCTTGCATGAGCAGAAAGGGGATGTCACGGCCGTGCAGCATTTTCATAATATGATCATACGGAAAAGCAGCATCATTAGGCAATACGACCAGATCGGGACGAGTTTGAAGTGTGTGGCGCAACGGTCGTTGCAGCATTAGCTGCCAACTCACCTCTCGCGCTACACCACGCAGTCGGTGACTGGCCCGTCCACCCTGTTTACCGGCGGTTGGCGAAGGGCGAATTTGCCGGTCGGGGATAGAGATAAAGTCATCTGCCAACGGGAAACGGTCGGACGGCGAAGGAAAACCGCGAAAAGAACAAAGGGATATTACTCGACACTGGTAATGCCCCTGCTGCTTCAACCGGGCGATGACCGGCTGCATCATCGCCACATGGTGGCCGGGATTGGAAATGAAAAAGTCAAGCAATTGCACTTTTAGAACCCGGTTCAAGGAATACGCTGCACGTATGTAAAACCTTTATCATTATTAGCACTACGGCGGGCAGCTCTTGGTTGGTAATCCCAATCAGGAATTTTTAGCCCAATGTAAACTGCATCATTTGCCAGCATGTTAAGAGGCCAATATTTTGTGAGAAGGGGGGACATTGAGGAAATGTTGTTAACCAACGGTACAGACCACATGAACACCTCGAGTGTCTTGAATCCGGCTAACTCGCAGTAATGTTGAAGGGTTAACGTAGTAAACGCATTGACGTGATCTGGGTGGTCTTCGATATAAAGCTTCCTAAATAAACGTATGGGAAGAAGACCAAGCCAGCGGAACGGTGGCCCGCGGCGAATCGGCACCTCGATGATCAACAATCCGTTAGGTTTTAGCATATGGTGAAGTTTGCGCAAAAAAATATGAGGAGAGTCAGTGTGCTCCATTGTGGCCACGCTCCAAACCGCATCAACTCTGGGCAAATCGGTCAGATCATCATCCACAATATTGCGATTGTAAACATTTAGACCAATGCTTTTGGCAAAATTAAAACTATACTCTTCTATTTCTAGACCATAAGACCCCGGACCACAACGAGCTAAATGCATGCCGTATTCGCAACCTGCATCACAGACAACATCGCTAGAAAACCCATACTTCGCATCTAACGCACTAAACAGGTAATCCCGAGGGCGAGAATGAGTAAAGTATTTATTATATATTTGAAGATTTACTTCTTCAGAATAACAACCTGTTTCAATAATATGCTGTTTGAGATGTTCACCTGGAGAGATGCTTCTGGCATTCTCAAAATTGAAGTCGGTCATTTTTGCCTCATTATAAACCCTTCATCCGTTTCGTTATCAAAGGCCGATTGGCTCGTCAATCTTTTATCATTTCTACTAATCGTTGGTCTATTTCCCGGCCAATTTGCTCACAGAGGCGCACCACATAATCTACTTCGGCCAGAGGAGTCAAGGGCTGACCTTCGCCACGCAGATAACGGTCTACGGCCGCCATGATGCGCGTATGGGGTGTCTCGCCTCGCAACTGCCCCCAGGCATAACCCAACCGGTTGGGCAGCCAGGACAGCCCGTCCCGCGCTGTTTCAGCGGCTTTATAACCACCCAACGCCCATCGCCCACGTCGATCCTGGTAACGGGACAAAGTGGCAAAATCACTCAATAAATCTACCTGAATGATGCCTTCTGTTCCCTGTAAAGTAAATGCCCGCCGGTTTTGGCGGCAGTTGGCCGAAAAGTGAACAGTTGCCAGGCAGGTGTCGCCTTTCAGCGTAATGAGTACCTCATCAGCCGGTGCCCCTTCCGGCGCGTTGGCCGTGTGTAATGCCTGCACATCAGCTACTTGTAACGGCCCGGCAAAATAGTGCGTCAGGTATAACTCGTGGGGCAGCGTCTCAAACCAGCGGCCACCGGGTAACGTGTGTGACCAGTGATTGTTGCCCACCAGCATCCGGTCCCTCTCCGGGCTGGTGAGAAATTCACGCCGGATGCGAATAATGCGGCCGATGCGCCCTTCATCTACCCATTTTTTGGCCTGCTCCACACAACGGGCCACTTTCAAGTTATGCACAACGGTAATGGAAACTTGTTTTTCCTGGGCTAACGCCGCCATCTCTTCCCAGTCGGCCACATCTGTTACCAGCGGTTTTTCAATGACTAAATGACGCCCGGCGGCCAGGACCTGTTGGGCGATGGCCGCGTGGCTTTGTGGTGGGGTACACACATCCACCACATCACAATCAGCAATCAGTTGTTCCAGGCTGTCATACACCGTGGGGATATGAAACTGGCTGGCGCGCTGCTGCGCCATATCACGATTCAGGTCAAAAACACCCGCGACTGTACCGCTGGTTGTGCGCTGCCACCCTTTGAGATGGGCTGGGGCGATGACACCTGTACCCACCAGGCCTACTTTGTAATTCATCATGTTTCAAATGGTTCCTTCAATAGCGGCCACGTAACGGGCCAGCACCGTTTCGGCGCGGAAGCGTTCGGCTGATTCACGGCCGTGCCGCCCCATTGCCTCTCGTTTTTCCGGGTTATCCAATAGAAAGAGGATTTTCTCGGCTATAGTCTGGGCGTTGCCCACCGGCGTCAGAAAGCCGTCCTGACCATCGGCCGTAATGATTTCCGCTGGGCCTGACGGGCAATCGGTCGCAATAACCGGCGCACCACAGGCCATAGCCTGGATGAGGACGCCGGGCAACCCTTCAAAGCGGGAAGAAAGTACAAACACGGTGCAGCGAGCCATGTATTTGAACGGGTTTTTATCAAAACCGGGCAAATCTACGTCAGGTGCAATGCCCAATGTTTGCGCCAGTTGTATCAGTTCTGCACGGCCGTTTCCTTCACCCAGGATGAGCAGGCGGCACGGCCGTTGCGCCCGCACCAGGGCAAAGGTGTGTAGGAGCGTGGCAAAATCTTTCTCCGGTACCAGTCGCCCTACACCTAAAATGATGGGGGTGCTTTCGGCAAACCAGGGATGATCAACCGATTCATCGGCTAATGCTGGCAAATCAGAGGTCAAAATGGGGTTGTAAACAACCTGAATTTTGTCTGGCGGCAAATGGAGTCGGGCTATCAGGTCATCTTTGACGCCTTGCGACACGGCCGTGACCAGATCGGCCCGTTCGTAGGTGAAGCGCTTAAAAGTGGTCATCAACTGCCGTCTCCGCGTTTTCTGGCCATGAAACAGCACATTTCTTTCCGACAACAATATCCGGCCCGCATAGCGCGCCAACTGACTTGACCAGACGGCCGTAACATTGGTGCCGCTCGATGTAGAAAAAAGAACATCAGGTTGGTGCTGCCTTAACAGGCGCGACAAAGGCCAACAAGCCGTTAACACGTTTTTAGAATTGAGGGCAAACACCGGCACATCCGCCGGCAAGTCGTCTATAAGCACACCGTCTTTTTTTGTCAAAACCAGAGATAAATCAAACTTCTGCCGGTTAAGGTGTTGCAATAACGTTAACGTCACCCGGTCAGCGCCCCCCTGCCCTAAAGTGGGACGCAAAAAAAAAACTTTGCCTGTGTTTTGGCCTGTCATGGTTATGGTTTTACCAACACCCCTGTGTAACGCATCCCCATCGCCCCCTCCGATTTAATGATAACCGGCTGTTGTTTTACAGAAACACTAAAGTCACGAAAGGCCAGATTATCATCTATATCATCTGAAATAAAGATACCCCCAGGTCGTAAAGCCTGCCACAACCTGGGGTAGGCCCACATCCTGCCCTCGACTGATTTATCGCTGTCATAATGACAAATATCAATACTGGGTAGAAGTTTCAAGGCAACTGGCAAAGCCCGGCGGTCCGGTTTTTCAATAAGCTGCCAGAACTTTTTCAGGGACGAAGGGACAGCACACCCAATGGAACTTTCTGCTATCTTTGAGGAACCTGGATACGGCATACTGGTGCTGATTAACAAAGAACCTTCTCGTTTGCTTAACGATAATAAAAACGCCAGCGAAGACCAGCCAGCGCCCACACCTGTTTCTATTGCCTTGTGCGCCTGCACATATTCAGCCAGATAATAAATTAACTCCAGGTTACCACCGCCGGGCATCTTCTGACCTGAATCAGTTATCCGTCTATGCGCCCACGCAAAATGCTCTGAGAAAATCTCATCTAAAGATGATACATGGTTTTGGCCAGTAATTTGTTTAATTGCGGCCACAGTGAGAACGGCTCTTACCGCACACCACTGTACGGCTTCTCGTTTGAGAGCCTCACGATCGGTACGGGTAAATTTTAAACGAGACCAAACACGGTGAAACAGGTCTGGTAAAAGTGCCGGGTGGCGGAGATACCACCAAAGTAATGGTAGTTTATTAATCATGTCAGAAATTCAACGGCCTTAAATTTTCCCCAAGGCGTAAATTATGGGCGAAAAAGCCTTGCTTTCAGGTTCATGGCCAAAAGTTCTTAATAGGGTATGAGCGGTTAGATTCAGCATTTTGGAAATTCCTGACAAAACCGGTCGCTTTAAACCCTGTGCATAGCTGTTATATTTCCAGGTAAAAAAAGAACCCAGGTAGCCCACTTTAATATCTTTCAGATCGTGCATTTGATAGGCGGCTAATAGATCGCCAGGTGTTAAGCGTACATGGGCATTATAAACATCGGAGGCTAACCTTTTTTCCACATGACGAAAAATGTGCTTTTTATTAGGTACAAATGTTACCAATAAACCGCCAGGCTTTAACCAGCTTTTGAAAAGCGCAACCAGCGCCGGATAGTCAGTGAAATGTTCAATCAGGCCATTTGAAAAAATCACGTCAAATGATTCCTGCTTAAAACAGCAATGAAACATATCGGCTTCGATAACCAGATAGGCATTTTGCGGGCAATCTTCCAGATTAGCCTTTAGCATCTCACAACCCACCCGTGAATAATCAAGACCGATAACCGAATAGCCGTACTTTTGAATCATATAAGGTAGCCAAATGGAGTGACCGGCACCAACTTCCAGGGCTTGTAAACGGCCGTGTGGTAAATACGCATCAAAAAAACGGGCAATGCGATAATGATTATATTGACCGAGGTCTACATGCCTTGCCTGGTGGCGAACCTGCCAGCCTTTATCCCAAAAAGCCTGTTCTGTTAAAGCTTCACCTACTTTCATATGGAAATCCTCATGGGGGAATTATTAGATCATCTTGTCACTGTGAAGTGCGGGCGGAGACAGAACGCATCATATTGCTGGAAACTGACGGTTCATAGCCATAAATGGCCGGTAGGTATTGACTCAATTGAGCATCAAGATAAACTCTTTGACTTTCGTCCAGGTACTCAAGAAATCCGTCAACTTTCCCTTGACGCACTTTGAAAGATTGTTTGTCATGTCTATCTTTTGGGGCTAACTTTTTCGACTTGAAAAGACCTTCCGCCTCCACCTTTTGCATATTGTCAAAAGAACAATAAGTAATGGTTTCTTCCAGTACCGCGTCAGGGATATTGCCCAGTCCCATGAAATCCAAAACCCGGCGCAATTCACGTTGGGGGTTGACATGCAAATCTTCATAACGCACCAATAAAAATCCCCCAGGCACCTGTTTGTTTGTCTCCCATATTTGATAAAACTTCAATAGAGAATGAATTCCTCCCCTGTCTTCGTCAAGGAGAAACTCCTGGAGTGAACCTGTAAACGTTTTCTCGCGTTTGACCCGATGAAAATACCAGGAAACGATAATGGCGCGCGGATCCCTGACCAGAAAAACGACTTGCTTATGGTGATATTTTTCTTTTGACTCCTGCAATTGGTGTGGCTTTTTGCGGTGCGGTTCATCATCATGGGTGAATAGGATGCGCGGGATTCTGTTGTTAAACGCCTTCAGTTCATACACGTTTAGCCAGTCTTCCTGTGGCAATTGGTAATGGGTTCTTATGGCCACGCCTATGAGCAAGTTGAGCCAGGTTCGTCCGCTTTTAGGAAAAGAAATCACGAATACGTTTGCCAATTTCTCTTGACTTTTCCGTTTAAGAGAAAACTGTTTATAAAACAGGGATAGTTTTTTCTTTTGTTTAGGCGTCAGATATTTGCCAACAAATTGTCCAGGTGTCTTGAGCATTGCTATTCGATTTTGGCGGTTTGTGGCAATAAATGCAGCCTCATCTTAGCCGGTATCTTTTTGTTTAACATGCCTAACCACCAGCTTAACTGGGGTGTGAACAGGCGTCTGGGCATGAATCTTAGTGAGAGAAAATAGGAGAGTATGAAGATGGCAGTGGCGATGATTAAGGTAAGGAAGGGTGCAAACTGCCACTGTCGTAAAAATACGATACTTAGTTCGGTTAGAAGTCCAACAACAAAAGTTGTGAATAGTGCTGGTCTATAGAGATTCAAAAAGGCGAACCAGGTCATTTTCAGGCTGTGCAAACTTAGCCTCAGCGACAGCACAAAATGGGCTGCCAGAGCCAGAGTAACGGCCGTCGCCACTCCCGGCAATCCCCAGAAATGTCCTAACCAGGCGCCAACCAGAATGGATAAGGCATAGATCACCTTCAAACGAGCTAATTTGTAAACGGAACCCATTGCCCGCGCCAGTGATCCCCCCATTTTATAGTCCAGCCGGAAATATAGCCCCAGAGCCAGTATTTGAAATGGGATCACGGCTTTACCCCACTGTGCCCCCAGAAAAACCTGAATAATTTCCGGCGCTGTCTTCACGACGAAGATAGTGAAAGGCAAGGCAAGGAGTGCCATCAGGGTAAAGCTGCGGCAAAATGCATTGCGTAAGCGGGGCAGATCGCTCTGCACCTGGGACAGCGCCGGGAAGGCAACTGTCTCTACCGCATCCCCCAGTAAATTTGCTGGGAGCGCCA
>CAADGU010000527.1 GCA_900696625.1 uncultured Chloroflexota bacterium
CCATGATGGAAGAAACAGAAGACGAGACGATGATGGAGGAGGATATGGCCGATGACGCCATGATGCCCAAACCTGCCTGGCAAACCATCGCCCTCACCGACGTGCGTACAGGCCAGACCTTCACCCTGGCCGATTTTGCCGGGAAAACCGTGTTCGTGGAAACAATGGCCACCTGGTGTTCCAACTGCCGCCGCCTGTTAGGCAACGTAGCCACCGCCCGCAGCCAGATGGCCGGAGAAGATGTCGTTTTTATCGCCCTGAGCGTGGAAACCAACATCAGCGATGCCGCCCTGGCCGACTACACCGAGCAAACCGGCTTTGATTGGACGTTTGCCGTGGCTTCGCCGGAAATGCTGCAAGAGCTGGCGGCTGCCTTTGGCCAATCTATCACCAATCCACCCTCCACCCCCCACTTTGTCATCCGCCCGGACGGCAGCTATACCGACCTGGCTACCGGCATCAAATCCCCCGACGCCATCATCAGCCAACTGCAAGAGGCGGGTGGTTAAGAACGTGATGCGTGACCCGTGAATAGCGGTCACGCATCACGCATCACTTATGAATCAGTTACTCGAAGCCTTCCTCCTCGGCAACGCCGCCATCCTCACCAACGTCTGTGTGCTGCCGCTCTACCCTGGCCTGATCGCTTTTTTGGCCGGGAACGCGGCCAACGAGCGCACCGCCTACGCCGCCAAATGGCTTGGTTTTTTTGTGCTGGCGGGGGTACTCAGCCTGATGCTGCTGGTGGGGCTGGTGATGTATCTCTTCCGGCAGTCGTTTGGGGCGATTTTGCCCTGGCTGCTGCCCGTGATTTATGGGCTGGTGATTGTGATGGGGCTGTTGATGTTGAGCGGCCGTAACCCATTTGCCCGGTTCACGGCCGTGCAAACCCCCGTCCTGCGTAACCCCTTCGCCGCCGCCTATGTCTACGGCTTGCTGCTGGGGCCGATGACCCTGCCCTGCGCCGGGCCGCTGGTCGTCAGCGCCTTTCTGTTGGGTGCGGGCAGTTTTACCAATCTGGCCAACAGCCTGGCCTACTTCATCGCCTTTGGCATTGGCTTTGGTTGGCCGCTGGTGGTGCTGCCTTTTGTCGCCCTACCCGTGCAGCGCCGCTTCACCCGCTGGACGGGCCAGAATTACCAGTTGCTCACCCGCATTTCGGGCGTGTTACTCATCGCTATTGGTATTTTTGGTTTGATGGTGGATGTAGCCCCCAACCTCTGAAATTGTTACACTCAGGCCATGAACGAACTGGCCTCTACCCCTCTTGTTGAACTCTTGCCATTGATTGATGCCGACCCGCCGCGCGTGGCCGGGCTGATTGACCATACCTTGCTCAAACCAGACGCCACCGAAGCGATGATTGAGCAGTTATGTAAAGAAGCGCGACAGTATCACTTTGCCACTGTGTGCGTCAACCCCACCCACGTCCGTTTTGCCGCCGGGCAGTTGGCCGGGTCAGACGTGCAGGTGTGCGCCGTTGTCGGCTTTCCCCTGGGTGCATCCACCACCGCCGCCAAAGTGACGGAAACGGAGCAGGCCATTGCCGCCGGGGCCACGGAAATTGACATGGTCATCAACATTGGCGCAGTAAAGAGTGGGGATGATGGTTTTACACGGGCGCAGATCACGGCCGTGACCGAAACCGCCCATCGTCACCACGCCCTCTGCAAAGTCATCATCGAAACCAGTTACCTGACAAACGCCGAAAAAGTGCGCGTCTGCCAGGTTGCCCGCGAGGTGGGGGCCGATTTTGTCAAAACCTCCACCGGCTTCAGCGGCGGCGGGGCGACCGTGGAAGACGTGGCCCTGATGCGCCACACCGTGGGCCAACAAATGGGCGTCAAGGCATCAGGCGGTGTGCGCTCCTATGATGACGCCCGGCGTATGATTGCCGCCGGGGCCAACCGGCTGGGCACCAGCAACGGCGTGCGCATCGCCCAGGAAGCGCAGTTAGCCAAACGGGGCGAAACCCAAATCCTGCGCATCGCCGAAGCGGTGCTGTACGTGCGCGACATTCCCCGCGCCAAACAATTTTATACGCAGGTGTTGGGTTTACCCGTCGCCAATGAGTTTGAAGACGCGCTGTTTTTGCAGACCGGCCAAAACTCCACGCTGATTCTGTTTGACATCAACAAGCTGGAGCAGCGCATCAGCGCCATTCCGGGACATGGGGCGCGGGGGCGGGGGCATGTGAGCCTGGCCATCCCGCCGGAGCAGATGGACGCCTGGCGCGACCGGCTGCGCGAACACGGCGTGGACATTGAACATGAACAGGATTGGTCATTGGGCACCCACTCCATTTACTTCCGCGACCCGGACGAGAACAGCCTGGAATTGATGGACGGCCGTCACTACCGGCGTGTCTGGCGGCGATTGCAGGAAACGGAGGAACAGGGCTATTGAATCGCTCGGACAGTGCATTTTTGATTGATTTATTGGGTATATTTCTTCAAGCCTGGAAAGGTGTGTTTGCATTGTTTATACTATGAGCAAAGATGAAGGCGCAAGGAGACAGCGTGATGACACTAGAAATTAAACACCCAGAAGCCGACATTTTGGCAAAGGAATTGGCTTTTACGACCGGCGAAACAATTCCCCAAGCTGTGGTCAATGCCATGCGTGAGCGGTTGGAACGTGAAAAAGCGCGGCAAAATCGTTTGGACGCATTGGTAGAACGGCTGCTTGGCATCGGTCGGGAGTGTGTAGCGTTACCATTGATAGACGGCCGTACACCTGACGAAATCATTGGTTATGACCACCTGGGATTGCCTGCCTGATGGTGCTGGATACGTCAGTCCTCATTACCATCTTGATGTCTGAGCCAGAGCCATCGCAATGATTTCAACCAGACCCATATTCCGATTGTTCCCTATTCGAGTTTAGAAAAATAAGGGTGGTCTACGACAAGTAAACCACCCTTTGGTAAACTGTGTTGTTATGAATGACAATACAGTTACCA
>CAADGU010000528.1 GCA_900696625.1 uncultured Chloroflexota bacterium
CATCCACCACCCAATCCCCCAGCCGTGTGCCGATGCGTTTACGGCCGTCAGCCCGCAAACTAAAAACCCCCCACGGCAAATTCTGCAACGGAAAGTGCGACCCCTCGTCTACTTCTACAAAAGATTCATTCATCCTCACCTGTCCAACAAACAGAACGCGGATAACCGTAGCTTCCGGGATTTTCAAGATCAAAAATCCGCGTTTATCCTGCCAATCCGCGTCCCATTTTCCCCTCCAGAAAACAAAAAGCCCCAACAACCAGGTTGGGGCTATCAACAAAAACCAGGAACGGCTAGGCCTTTTTCAAGACCGGCAAGCCATTCTTGCTCTCAGATACCTGATACCCGGCGGGCAAGGCATCCAAAGCGCCATCTTTCACTTCTTTGGCAAAAAAGTAGATGGTTTGGGTACGGCCGTTTTTCAACGTCGTGTCCCGCTTGTGTAGAAAATAGGTGCTGCCTTTGGAATTCTTTACACTATAAGCCATGATTATCTTCCTTCCTTTGTTGAAATGTCCAGGCGAGAGAAGCCTGGCAAAGATATTACTCGCCTCTGCTACCAGAGGTGATAAATACGCATGTTAAAGCAATCCAAAGGAGATGGCAAGCATTTTTAAAGATTACCCCCCACTTCAAACGAAAATTTCACAGAATACCCATCTCCTTTACCCTGTTTTGACGCCCCTCTGGGGGATTGTTATACTTCTCCTTCGCAAAACCTGAAATATAGACCCTTCGGGTTTGGGGAAACCCGAAGGGTCTTTTTGGAAGATAATGGCTGACAAAGACAAACTCATTTCTCGTTCTGAAGATTACAACGAGTGGTACAACTCGCTGGTGTTGAAGGCTGATCTGGCCGATTATGGCCCGGTGCGCGGCACCATGATTGTGAAGCCGTATGGCTGGGCGCTGTGGGAAAATATCCAGGCGGCCCTTGACCGGCGCTTCAAAGCTACCGGCGTGCAAAATGCCGGTTTTCCCATGTTCATCCCCATGAGCTTTTTGCAGAAAGAGGCGCAGCATGTGGAAGGCTTTGCCCCCGAACTGGCAGTGGTCACGCATGGCGGTGGGCAGGAATTGGCCGAACCGATTGTGGTGCGCCCCACCTCGGAAACGATGATCGGCCACGCCTATGCCAATTGGGTGCAGAGTTACCGCGACCTGCCCATTCTCATCAACCTGTGGAACAGCGTGGTGCGGTGGGAACTGCGCACCAAGTTATTTCTGCGCACGCTGGAATTTTTCTGGCAGGAAGGGCACACCGCCCACGCCACCGCCGCCGAAGCCGACGAGCGTACCCGCATGATGCTGGACGTGTACACTGATTTTGCCGTGAATGAAGCGGCCGTACCCGTCATACCCGGCGAAAAATCGGCAATGGAACGGTTTGCCGGGGCTGACCAAACACTGACCATTGAAGCCATGATGGGCGACGGCAAGGCGCTGCAATCCGGCACTTCACACAACCTGGGGCAGAACTTTGCGCGGGCGTTTGATATTCAATATCTGGACACAAACAACGAATTACAGCATTGCTGGACCACATCCTGGGGTCTCAGCACCCGCTTTGTAGGCGCCATCATTATGACGCATGGGGATGACAATGGCCTGGTGCTGCCACCCCGGTTAGCGCCGTACCAGGTGGTGATGGTGCCCATTTACCGCAAAGATGAAGACAAAACGGCCGTCCTCACCGCCACCCACCGCATCCAACAAGAACTCAGCGACGCCGGTGTGCGCGTGAAAGTGGATGACCGCGAAAACCTGACGCCCGGTTACAAATTCAACGATTGGGAACTGCGCGGCGTACCGCTGCGCCTGGAAATTGGCCCGCGTGACGTGGAAAATAATTCCGTAGCTCTGGCGCGGCGCGATGTGCCCGGCAAGGAAGGCAAACAGTTTGTGTCGCAAAATGGGCTGGCGCACACGGTAACGGAACTGCTGGCAGACATTCAACAAGCCATGCTGGCCAAAGCCACCCGCTTCCGCGACGAAAACACCCACGATGTCACCAACTACGAGGATTTTAAGACGGCCGTGTCCACCGGTTTTGCCCGCGTCTGGTGGGCGGGCAGCGACGCCGACGAAACCCGCGTCAAAGAAGAAACCAAAGCCACCATTCGCTGCTTCCCTCTGGCCCAACCCGGCGGTGAAGGCGTCTGTTTTTACACCGGCCAACCGGCTACGCGCCAGGCCATCTTCGGCCGCGCCTATTAAGAAGTAATTGGGTAATTGGGTGACCATCCAATTTTGGTTGTACCCACTGAATTATTCCTCAGGTTCCACGACCTCAAAGCCAGCATCCCGCAACGCCTGTGCGCGGCGGCTGTGAATAGAAGCAACCGCAAAGATAAAACGTGTTGGTTCTACACCGGTTGTGCGGGCATATAGTTCGCGTTTACGCTGCAAACGCTGGACGATATGAGGGGGCGCGCTGGCAGCAATCTCCACCAGGATGTGATAACCGTTGGTGATAATAAGGTCAAACTGCTCCCCTTCAATGTCGCGGGTTTCCACCTTCGCGGCAAAACTCTTTTCCAGAATGGTAAGCATCGTCTCCCGGAAAAGTGACTCACTGCGAATACCCCACCGGGCGCCCAACTGATCTATGCGGCGATACACTTCTTCAAACCCCTGGCGCATTTCGGCATGTAATTGCTCAAACCGCTGGTCAACCTGCTCAAACCGCTGGTCAACCTGCTCAAACCGCTGGTCAACCTGCTCAAAACCTTCTCGAGTTTCGGTGCGCACCAACGCAAACTCTTCGCGGGTTTCTTCACGAAACTCGACCAATTCCTGGTGTACGGCTACGACTTCTTCCTTGCGGGCAAAGGTCTTCAAGAAAACATGGTACAACTGCGGTTCTAGATCAGGATATTCATCCAGTATTTCAGGCAGTTGGTGGGTGAATATGTGTATGACTTCTTCTTTACTTAAAACGGTCATGGTTTGCCCTGCTTTTGCGTGGTAAACAGATGGCATTGTTTATACTCGCACCACGTAAATTGTTTGTGCATTGCAGCTATTGTAACAGACGCCAGTCAGATAAACTATATGGGCACGGCTACTCACATTTTTTGCAAGACCAGGATGTAGTGGTCGCCCCAACCACCCGTGAGGCGGGCGGTATGGCGTTCCCACTGGTTCAGGCGGGTAAAAAGGCAGGGCCAACGGTCCACTAGATGGCCCAGGTAGCTGGGGGGCAGCCATAGACCGAGGCTCTCGGTGTGCAGGTGGTGGAACCAGGGGGCAAATTCCCGGCGCAGCCGCCGGGCGGGAGGGTACCAGATGGGGATGGTATCATTGCCAATGGCAGCGGGGGCAGAGGCACGGAAACGGCGCACGGCCGTACCCCACTCCCCATGCAGCAAATGCCAGCCAAACTCCCAGGGACACCACGGCCCCATCACCACCAATACCACTTTGCCGCCCGGTTTCACCAGCCGGGCCAGGCCCTCGGCCAATGGCCGCCACTCGTTGATGGTGTTGAGGCCGCCGAAGTTGCTGAAGGCGCCGTCGTAATCGGCAATCCGTAATCCGTGATCGGTAATCGGCTTACGGTTCACGGCATACGGATTACGGTTCTCCACGATCTCTTGCAGGGAAAGGGTCACGGCCGTTACCCGATCACTTACACCGGCTTGTTTGGCTTTCACGGCCGTAGCCCGCACCATTTCCGCCGATCCGTCAGTTGCCGTGACGTGGATGCCCTGCTGCGCCAGCCAGACGGCATCTTCGCCGGTGCCGCAGGCCAGTTCCAGGACATGCTGCCCGGCGTGGAACTGCTGCCCCAACACGCGCCACACGCGCTGCCGCAGCAGTTGGCCCAGGCGTGTGTGGGTAAAGTCGGCGTCGTAGGTGGGGGCGAAAGCGTCGAAGGCGGAGGGGTTCATAGCAGTAAGCAGTGAGCAGTGAGCAGTGAGCAGTGAGCAGTGAGCGGTACTGCATACTGCTCACTGCTTACTTTCTTACCACGCATCCGCCGCACGGTCATCAGCGGGCCAGCCGCGACCGCTGGCGTCTGGGGTACGGCCGTTTTCGCGTTGGTGTTGGGTGAGGCGCATTCCCAGACGGCCGCGTTGGGCATTGAGGAACAATTTGCCCAGGCGGGCGGGGTTGCGTTCCCCTGACTGTCTGGCTTTATGTAAATTCACTTCGTTCACCAGCCAGCGGGTGGCATGGTCGTAAAATTGGGTGGAGTAACGGCCGTTCACCTGCAAATCCCGGTCGGTACGGCTGTCCCAATCCAGCGGCGTTGTCACCCGGTCGGCCACTTCGTCATAAAAGACCGTGCCTTTGATGGGATAGGCTACCGTTGTCAGGAACACATCCGGGTTGGCCTGCTTCAAATAATTGGCCGTCGCTTCAATATCGCTCACCTCCTCCCCCTCATAACCGAGCATGATAAACATGCCCACTTCGATGCCTGCATCTTGCAGCATTTTGTTTTTCGCCAGCAGGTCGTCCACCGTCGTTTTGCGCTGCATGGCGTCGAGCATACGCTGCGAGCCACTTTCGGAGCCAAGCCAGAGCCGGGCGCAGCCCATTTCGGCCAGGGCGGTGATAATTTCCGCGTCCAGCCGGTCGGGGCGGCTGATACATTCAAAGGGGATGCGGAGGCTGCGTTTTTTGAGTTCGGCGGCGTAGCTGAGGAACCAGCGCCGGGCAATGGTCAGCACGTCGTCGGCGTACCACAGTTGGTCGGGTTGGTAAGTTTCTTGAATCCAGGCGACCTCATTCACCACATCCTCTACCGAGCGGCGGCGATGGCTGTGGCCAAAGACGGTGTGGCTGCACCAGGTGCAGGTGTAGGGGCAGCCGCGGGCGGTGATGAGGGAGACGGAACTGAGGCCGTGATGGGTTTTCCAGGTGTGCAGGTAGCGGGGCATATCAATGGCGGCGCGGTCGGGCCAGGGTTGGGCGGAGAGGTCTTTAAGATACGGCCGTGCCCCCGTCTGCACCACCCGCCCCTCATCGTCTTGAAAGAGGATGCCCTGGATGGTGTGCAGGTTGGTACGGCCGTGCCGCGCCAGGTGCGGGATCAACTCCTCCAGCGTCAACTCCCCTTCACCCACCACAATGATGTCCGCCCCCCGCGCCAGGTATTCGGCGGCGTAGCTCACCGGCTCCGGGCCGCCCAGGATGATGGTCGCCCCCACTTCGCGGCAGACGGGCATCATGCGCAGGATATTTTGTTTGGTCATCAGATTGCAGTAGAGGCCCACGAGCGACGGCCGTGTCTGGCGCACATGGGCCACAAAATCAGCCATCGTCTGGAAGGTGGTATCGTATAAATCTACCGTAAACCCTTTGGCTTTCAGGTGCGAGGAGATGTAGAGTAGCCCCAACGTGGGGTAGGGCTTCATAATCGCCTGTTCATGCGCGTCTTCGGCAATGAAATAACCATGCGAGAGCAAGATGTCCATATTCATACGAAGAACAAGCAGGCTCCCGAAACGACAACAGATCTGATCGAGCAGACTCGTAGCTGACGAATCTTTATTCCCACTCAATACAGATAACCGTCTTGTCACCGCCGCCATTATCTATGCGGTTGTTGTAGTCTTCATACCAAACCTTAAAATTCGTGCCTAATGGTAATCGGCTGCGCGCAAAGCCATAGGCTAATCCATAACATAAACTGTCAGGAAACAGATTTTTCTGCGTTACTTTATAAAACTTGTCATGCACTTTTTCAGTGATGATTTCGCCAGGATCCCCGTTGCGAAAACTCAAGTGCATATGGTCGTTCCAATGTTCAAGGACGACCGATAACGGGGCCGCTATGATGTCTTCGGGTTCTAAACCATATTCTGCTATTTTTACGCCAATGGCTACCAGATTTGCGGTGGCGCCCTGACCTTCTTGCAGTTCTTTCAACAAATCTAGAACGGGTTGTAAGGGATACCATTTTTCTGGTTCAGGGTCGGTCATGCCATGTTTTCTAAAGATTGGCTCAATAATATCAGTCTGCACATTATCAAGATAGGCGTACAGGGTTTGCCCTAAAATTTCCATTTCTGGATTACATTTAAAATCGTGTTTCATGTTTTTTCCCCTTGGATGAAGGATCAAAATCTTCAATACGTTGCAGCATGTGGGCCGGATATTTATTTGCGGCATAGTATAAAATGGTGTTTGAATTACGCCAAACGTACTTTACTCCTGTATAGGCAAATCAAGCGACGTACTTGCCTCTCATGGCCGGCGGCACAGGGGGCAGCAAACGGCCGTACACCCCACATCAAATGAATCATGACCGGTCAGGTGAGTAGCCGGTCATATCGCAACCTTGGGAAATCTATGGCTCGGTTTCGATGTTTACCGGCCAGTGGCAACGGTAGACGCTCACGACGCCATATGTCTGGCTCTGTATCTGTGTGATGGTTTCTGGGCATTTTTCGTGAATGAACGTCTCCAGTGTTTGCCAGAACTTAGCAACATGATCACCGGGCAGCGTTTCCGGCGTCAGATACGATTGCAGCAAATGTTGGGGCACAATGATGTAGGCCGGTGCCAGTTGCGCCATCACCTGGGGCAACGGCCGTGCCGCCTCCCTCACAAATGACGCATTGGACAAATTGTAGGCCAGGTCAAGAGAGTACACGTCATTTTCAGCCAGCCCCAGCCAAAAACCGGGTATCATCAAAATGCGGGAACCGGCGGGGGTGTTTTGCCGTAGAACGGCCGTCAACTCCCGGTACGGTGTAGTCGCCTGCGCCATTTGCCGGTAGCTGGCGATGCTCATCACCCCCTCGGCGGCGGCAGCCAGCAGCCAGAGCAGCAGCAAGCCTGTCCACAGGCGACCCCGGCGCTGCCCCCATTGCCAGATGACGGTGATGCCCAACGCCACCACAATGGCCAGAAAAGGCAGCAGCAGCACCACATAGGCATATCGTTTGAAACTGACCAGAGCGGCTAACAGGAAGGCCAGGGTGGGTAGGGTGATAAAGAGGAAGCGATCTGGCAGCGACGGCCGTTGGCGAATCCTGTCCCATAGCTTTACATAAGCAGCCAAGACAGCAGCAATCACCAGCCAGAAGCCGGGGCGCGGCCACCCGGCGGCCAGTTGAAACGGGCCGGCGATGTTCAAATACCGCGAAGGTTCGCGCTGCAAATTGTCCAGGTAAAAAGCTGGCTTCAGCAGGTCAAAACGGCTTTCGTGGCGCAGCATTTGCCCCCGGTAGGCGGGCAGGTCTTGGCCTACGTACACCAGCCAGGGCAGCAGGCAGATGAACCAACCAGCAAGAATGAGCAGCAGCGGTTGCCTGCCAGGCCACCCCTTCTGCCAGAGCAGCAAGATGGCAAATACGGCCAGAATAAAGCCGCCATACAGGTGGCTGAGCGTGGCCAGACCGGTAAACAGGCCGGTGGCAACATAACCAGCGGCGCGGTGCGTGCGCCCGGCCCACAAAAAGGCCAGGCAAGCGGCCAGCACCCATACCGGCGTCATCACGTCATAACGCAGCACACGGGCAAAATCCAGCAGGGGAATAGCGCCGGGGTAAAGGTCATTGGCCGGGCCGATGATGGTCAGGGGCAGCAGGCACAAAACGGCCGCAGCTAACAGGCCAACCGGGGTATTCACGGCCGTTTTCCCCAGCCGGAACGTCAACACCACCACCAGCAGCCCACAAAACAGCGATACCAACCGCCCCTGCCAGACGCCCAATCCCCACAGTTTGAAAGCCACGGCCACAAACAGCGGATAAAGCGGCATGTATTCATAATTGCGGCTTTCCACACCATACAGGCCGCGATACAGGTCATTGCCATACACGCCCTGGGTCGCCAGCTTGTATGCGGGCGCGGCAATACCCATTTGGGCGCTCTCCACCAGGGGAAAATCGGCCAGGTACGGCAGCGTCACCAGCAGGTAAAAGATGATAAGCAGGAAGAGGCAAACGGCCGTACCCAATCCCACACCTGGCTTAAAATGATACAACCGGTTTTGCAGCGGACTCATGGGCCACAAGCCTCCGTCTGCGTTTGCACCAGGTGGGCCATCTCGCGGGCGATTTGTTCATTGGCGGCAGGGGTGACGTGGACGTTATCCAGCCACACCAGGGCTGTTTGCCCATCAAAAATATGCGTCAGCAGGTGCAGGCAGGGATAACCGGCGGCGCGTTCCGCCATATCCGCGTACACTTGCCGGTAAAAGGCGCGCCAGGGTGAATCGGCCGCAACCATTTGTGCCTCTTCGGCCGTTAGCGGTTTGTTACCGGTATCCAGGAGCGGCTGCCAGAAAAAGTGGTAGGCAAAACCGTATTCGGCCGCCAGCGCCGCCACCAGTTGGTAATTGGTGAAGTAAGCCTGAAACAGCTGCCCCGACAACACGGCCGTGTCTGCCAATGCCGGTTCTGGCACAACCACAGCGGCCACAAAGCCCGATCTTTCGGCCGCACGCAAGGCCAGCCGATACATGTTCGTGGTTTGCAGCCAGCCGGTGAAGGTTTGTTCCTGGCTGAAGCGAGCGCCGGTGCGGGTTTCGTTGAGGTGGGCGCCGGCACGGCCGTTTTGGTAGGTAGCGGCGATGTCATTAAACCCATCATAAAACAGCACCAGGTCAGGCCGGCTGCCGCTCTGAAGCTGCCGCAGCAATTCTATGACGCCCTGGGTAGAGACAAACGCCTGCTCACCAAAATTTTGCACACATACCGGCCCATCTCGCCCTTTTGCCAGCTCTGTCTGCAAATAGGCCGGTATCGTGCCCCAATCCGGCGCGCCATGCCCCCACACGGCCGAACCACCAAAAACAAACACCCGGTAAGCGCCCGGCGTACAGAGAGCGCCCGGCGTGGCGCGGTAGCCCTGGCTGTCAATGGTGATTGTTTCGCCGGTATACGGCCGTTGCCGCCAGATGATGTAAGGCGCATATTGCACCTGCAACTGGCGATGATCATGCCAGTAACTCTCGGCCCAGGGTTGGGCGGCATAATAGCTCAAGCTGGTTTGCTGCTGCTGCCAGTGACGTTCCGCTTGCCGGTCAAGCGCCCGCAGCGCCAGTCCGGCGGCCGCTTCCAGGCAAACGAGCAAAATAAGGGTGTTCAAAAGCAAGACGGCCGTTGCCCGGTACCCCCTGCCTAACCTGAAAAAACCTGCTCTACTCATACGCTTATCCGCGTCCTATTCTTTCACCAGCACAAAGAGGCGGCTTTCCAGCCATTGCCCATCGTCCCGGTGGCGGGCCAGGCGGCGGCGATAGACCAGGCTTTGCCAGGCCAGCAGGGGATGGGCCAGCCGCCGCCAGCGGTTAAGCCGGTTAGCATCGGAGATAGCGTCCGCCGCCGCACCCGTTACAACTTCTTCCAGCAAATCGGCCGCCGCCACCTGAAAACCTGTTTGCTGCATCAGACAAAGCCACGCATCCAGCCCCCAGGGCTGGGGCGACGCCTGGCAAATGCCAAAGTCGGCCATACAGGCGGCGTAAATGGCCGCCACCCGCGCCGGCGAAACGCCGGCCCGCCAGATGGCCTCATTGGCTACGTAACGGCCGTCTGGTTTCAAGACGCGGAAAATCTGGCGCAGCATGGCCTGGGCGGCGGCCTCTGGCTGGAAACCTAACACCGATTCGGTATACACCCTGTCAAACGTTTGCCCGGCAAAGGGCAGCGTGGCGCTGTCCGCCTGGGTCAACGTGATAGTGGCCCATTGCCCGGCCTGGCGCTGCCGCTTGTGCGCCGCCCGCAGCATGTCTGGCATCAGGTCAACGCCGTCTACAGTAACGGCCGTGTGCTGCGCCGCCCGTATCATCGTCCCCCCGGTACCACAGCCAATCTCCAGCACCCGCTGGCCCGGCTGCAAATCTAACACAGCCAGCAGCCGCCGGCTGGCGGCAATCCCCAGTGGATGAATATCGGTGGCGGCCAAAGCAGCCAGGTACGCCAGATAGGAGTGAGTCATGCCAGCAGACGCCGCCCCCGCGCCAGATAAATGAACAAAACCACCCACTTCACCGTCGCCATTGCCATCACCACGCCCAACATGCCCCAGCGTGGCAGCCAGAGCAGGTTCAGGCATAAAACCAGACCAATGCTGATCGCGTTCACCTGCAACACGGCCGTTTCCCTTTCCGCTTTGTACAGAGCATAAATGACCGGCAGGAAAAAGAAAATCGGCCAGACCGCCAACGCGCCAAACAGGTAAATCAGCGGCGGCAAATGAATGCCATAGAGATAGGTCATCAAAGCATACAACAGGATCATGGCCGGCGGCACAATAAGCAGCCCCAGCCCGCCAAAAGTCAGGCTGATCTTGCGGATGGTTGGGTAGCGGACGCGGTAAATGCTTTTGACAAACGGCAGCAGCATAAAAGCGGCCAATGATTGCAGATACAGCAGAAAATTGGCAAAAACCTGGTAAGAACCCACCTCGGCGGCCGGCAAATAAAGGCTAACCAGATATAGATCAAGGCGGGAGTTGAGCATCCCGGCGAAACCCAATAGAAAAAAGGGGAAAGCCAGGCGAAAGTAGGGGAAATGAAAACGGCCGTGCCCCCCTCTCACCACCCACCGGAAACGCCACAACAAGAGCGCACTCCGGGCCAGCGACGTCAGGGCAAACAGGCGGATGAGCCAATCGGTGGCAAGGTTGTCGCCGTTTAGGAGTACGGCCGTGATCATCACCGCCAATCCGGCCACTTCTACCAGAGCGGCAAACGTGAAATCCCGTTTGTATGTCACCAGCACGTTAAATGACTGCCGCCAAATCAGCGCCGCCCCCCAGACGATGATCCAGCCAGCCTGTTCGGGATAAAGCCAGAACGGGATGAGCGCCAGGCAGGCCAGCAGCGCCGACCGGGTGAGCAGGCTGCTTTGCCAGGCGCCGGCGATGCGCGCCGGGGAACGGCTAAATTCACGCAGCAGGTATTCCTGGTTGCCCCAGGCGACGATGTGGGCGCCTAATTGCACCGTCACCAACAAAGCCACAAAAGCCCCCCACTGCGCCGCCGAACTTTGGCGAATCACCAGCAAGGAAATGACCGGCGTAAAGATGAGCGGCAGCAGGTTGTTGGCCGTGTTTGCCGCCGCTGCCCTGGCCCGGCGCTGCCACTTCACCCAGTGTGGTTTGCGCCGCCAGGCGCGCCAATCGGCCAGTTTCATCATCCCAGGTAGCCTAAAGCGCGTAGCCGTTCGGCCATAAGCGCATTTGCCTCGTCGGGCTGTGGCATGGCAAACGGCCGGAACGCCGCCGCCGGTTGCGTACAAACAGGATATGCCTGTTGGAATTCGTCGGTGAACATTTCCATCAGCACACGGCCGTCCATATCGTCCGGTACGGCTACACCCAACAGGTGCAGGATGGTGGGGGCCAGGTCAATCAGGCGCGCCTCGTGGATACGGCCGTGCCGGAACGCCGGGCCAGAAGCCACCAAAATCCCTTCTGGCCGGTGATTGCCGGAGTCGGCCAGCCACTGCTGCGCCAACAGCGGCCCATCGGTGGCAAACATGGGATAGGCCACATGGCCGGGATCGGCCATGATGACGTGTAAATCCGGCCCGGCAGCCAGATAGGGTCCCTCCCCGGCCGCCTCCCGCGGGATGACATCGGCCACCAGCGCCCGCCCGGTAGCCGGTTCCCGCAAATCCCGCAACGCCTGCATCACCCGCGCCCGCGCCGCCAGATAGTCTGCCGGGGGCACGATGCCTTGTGGTTCTCGCCCCTGCACATTCAAATAAACCTGCCCCATGTGCCCCTGGGCATAAGCCGTTGTTTGCCGCCAATCCACGTCCGCATAAGCCAACAACCGCTCGCGTCCGCCCAGGCGCAGCAGCCGCAAGGCCCAGCGGGCCGCCTGTGGCTGCCGGGCGAGCGCCGCCCGCAGCCGCACCCACGCCTCTTTCTTTAAGGCCAACAGCCCGGCGGCCATCAGGCCCAGATTCAGGTTCACCACCTGGCGCTGTGGGCCAAATCCATGATCGCTCATCACCATGACGGCCGTATCACCCGGCAAACTGTCCAGCAGTGCGGCCAACGCGGTATCAATTTGGGCAAATACGTCGCGCACGGCCGTGCCAAACCGGGCGCCCGCTGCTGGCCGGTAAAACGGGTGCGTCTCGTCCAGATACCGCCACAACTTGTGCTGCGCCAGATCGGTCATAAAAAAGTGAACCATCAAAAAGTCCACCGGGTGATCCCCGGCGATGCGCAGCGCGTAACGAATTTGCGCGGCCGTGACGGCCTGAACGTCGGCAATGAACGCGGCGGTTCGCCTGGGGTGGTAGGTGATACGCGGTGTCAGGCGATAGGGGCCTAATTCGGCGTGGTACGGCCGTAAAAAATTCGGCGGGTACGTCGTTTCGCCTTCGTCGGGGCTGAGCAGGCCGGGTACCAGGAAGCCGTTCACCGGCGACGGTGGATAGGTCAGCGGCACGTTCAACACGCCCACTCGCTGCCCGGCCGCCGACAGATAATCCCACAACGGCCGTGCCTGCATATCGGCCGCATTCACCAACTGCGGCCGGTCTAAGTCGGGTGAATGGGGGCGGAAAAAGTCAAAAACGCCGTGACCGGCCGGGTTTTTGCCGGTCATAAAGCTGGCCCAGGCCGGGGCCGTTACCGGCGGCAATGTGGAACGCAGCGACCCGGAGACGCCCCGCGCCACCAGCCGGGCCAATGTGGGCAACTGCCCGGCGGCCAGCCAGGGTTCCAGCAAATCAAACGTGGCCCCATCCAGGCCAATCACCAACAGCATCGGGAGACCTCTATCCTGAAAATAATCAAAGATTTCACAGATTAAAAAATCTGCGTCATCTGCGTAATCTTTAATTTTTATTTTTCGTGGCGAGCAAATGCCCATGCTTGAGCTTGCTGAAAAAACCACAGAGGCACAGAGACACAGAGAATTTTGCCAGAGAAAACTCTGTGCCTCCGTGTCTCTGTGGTGACTTCTTTCAGTAGACTCATGCTCAACTCTTTTGGAAACGGTGCAGCCAGAGGGTTTCACTGCGCAGGTTTTGTTGGGCGACCGTTTGCGGCGTGAAACCCTGGGCCAGGAAGAG
>CAADGU010000529.1 GCA_900696625.1 uncultured Chloroflexota bacterium
CGGCCACTTCAGCGCCAGCGGCGCCCTGGCCGCCGACTACACCACCCGGATGCGCGCCGCCGAACTGCTCAGCGCCCCGGTGGATTTGCAAAACGCCATCATCTTCAGCGCTGGCTGCCATTCTGGCTACAACATCGTAGACGCCGATGGCGTGCCCTTCGTCACCGAAGAGCCGGATTGGGCCGAGGCGTTCGCCAGCAAAGGGGCGCTGCTCATCGCCGGTACCGGCTACCAATACGGCGACACCGATTTCATCGAATACTCAGAACGGCTCTATCTGGAATTTAGCCGGGAACTGCGGCGCGGCAGCGGGCCGGTTTCGGTAGGCCAGGCGTGGGTTGCCGCCAAACAGACCTATCTGGCGGAAACACCACAAATGCGTGGCATCCATGAAAAGGCGCTCATCCAGGCCACCATCTTTGGCCTGCCACAGTTGAGCGTAGACATGCCCGGCAGCCGCCTGCCAGCGGCCAACCAACCATCGGCCCTTACCAGCGTTACCCCGGTGGGCAGCAATCCCGGCAGCACACTGGGCCTGGCCACAGCCGACCTGACCCTGACGCCCGCTTTCGGCAGTGAGACAGTGCCGATGAAAAATGTACAAGATGGTACAACGGTGAATGCCTTTTACCTGGTTGGGCCAGATGGCGTTCTGACCAACCCCGCCGAACCCACATTGCCGCTGCACATGGTAAATGTGACCGCGCCGAATACCCATTTACGCGGCGTTGGTTTCCGTGGCGGCAGCTACACCGATTTAGGCAGTATCCTGCCCTTTACCGGCGCGCCGACCACTGAAATTCGTGGCGTCCATGCCCCTTTCCAGGCAGACATCTTCTACCCGGTACAGTTCTGGCGCGCCAATTACTTCGATTTACTGGCGAATCCGGGCAGCGGCGTGACATCGCTGGCCGTTACCCCGGCCCAATTCATGTCTGATGCGCCCGGCGCGCTGACAGGCACCATGCGTCGCTATGACCAGCTTCATTTCCGCCTGTTCTATAACCACAACACCAGCACGTATGGCGGCAACAGCACACCGGCGCTTTCAGCGCCGCCAACCATCCAGCAGGTGGTGGCCCAACCCCAGGGTGACAACATCTACTTTAGTGTGGATGTGCTGGGTAATCCGGCAGCGGGCATACAAGCGGTGTGGGTAGTGTACACGGCCGTCACCGGCCCCTACGCCGGCCAATGGCAGCCGCTCGATCTCAGCCAAAATCCATCCCTCTCCACCCGTTGGCAAGGCGTCTTGCCGCTCAACGGCACAGACCCGGCGCATATGCGCTATCTGGTACAGGCGGTGAACGGCGTCGGGCTGGTGAGTCTGGCGGCTAACCTGGGTGATCTGTATGTACCTGGCGCGCCACCTGCCGCCACCGCGCCAACGGCCGTGACGCTGATCAATCCACCCACCACCGGCGTTTATAATTCCCAAATTCAGGTAACGGCCCAGTTAACCAGCGACGGAATGCCGTTAGGCGGGCAGCGGCTCACCTTTGGCCTGGGGCCACAAACCCGCCAGGGTATCACCGACGCCAATGGCGTGGCAACCGTAACGCTCATGCTGTTGGGTCTGCCCGGTGAATATCCGCTGCGCGCCTCCTTTGCCGGATCAAACACCTTTGCCCCATCCTCAGCAGCAGCCACCTTTACCATCAGCAAACAGAACACGCTGTTGACGCTGGCACAGCCGGCTGCCGGAGCACCTGATGATGATGTTTTGTTAACGGCGACACTGAGGGCCGCCGACGGCCGTCGTCTGGGCGAAAAGGCCGTCATCTTTGTCATCAGCGGCGCGGGCGGCGCGTTTAGCCAGGTGGCCATCACCGACTATGCCGGGCGGGCCAGCATCGGTCAACTGCCGCTGCCGGTGGGAACCTATAACGTCAATGTCTACTTCAGCGGCAGCATCCCCTTGCACACCGGTGAGATATTGACGCTCAATGACGCCCGTTACCATGCGTCTACAGCCAGCGGCACATTGACCTTACTGGCGCCACCGCCGACTTGCGAGCAGGCTGTGGCGACACCGGTTACAATCTGGCCGGCCAACAATAACTTCGTTTCCGTTTACATCACCGGCGTCAATGACCCGGATGGCCAACCTGCGGCTATCACCGTTACCGGCATTTACCAGGATGAACCCGTAGGGCACGGCGCGAACTCGCCGGATGGGCGCATCCTGGCCGATGGCACGCCACAGGTGCGCGCAGAACGGGCTGGTAGTGGCGACGGCCGTGTTTACCACATCTTCTTCACAGCTACCGGTAACATGGGCGGTAGTTGCAGCCATGTGCTGCGCTTGCCCGTTGTCCCCCATGACCAGGGTGGCACGATTGACGCCATTGACGGCGGCCCCTTGTACGATTCGACCCGGCGTTAGCCGCATGAGATTGGGAGATTGGCAAATTTAGATATTGCCAATCCCCCAATCTCCTAATCCCTTAATCTCCCACTGCCAAAAATTTGTGACCGCCTGCTCTTGGGGTATATTTCGGCACGATGTCTTTTGATTGGCAGACCGAAGAAACCGTTCATTGGGACGAGCTACCACAAGGCGAACCAAAACCAGAACCGCCGCCTAAACGCAGCCGGTGGCGCTGGGGATTATTGCTCATGCTGCTGCTGTTGGTGGGGAGCGCAGTAGGCGCTTTCTGGCTGCTGCAAGAACGGGTGGAAACGGCCACGACGGATGTTACCGGCGATGTGTTGGCCAGCCATCAGCTCATTGCCACCGCTGCCGCCAATGAAGATGCGGAACTGGTAGCCACATTTTTGTCGGGGCGCAACCGGGCGTGGAGCGAAGCCATAGAAAGAGCCGTCAGCGCGGGCGATTACCAGAGCCGCGCATCGTTTGGCCTCACCTGGCTGCCGCCTGACCCGGCCACGGCCGTGATCAGCGCCACGCTCAACCCCCAGTTTAACGAAGCGGAAGTCGTCACGGAACAGGTCTATGCCTATGCCATCGGCAATGGGCTGACGGATACGGTGCGGCTGCGGCAAACGGCCGTGTACCGATCTGGCCCCGACCGCTGGCTATTGGCCCCCCCTGACGCCAATTTTTGGGGCGAGACCAAAACGAAGCAGGGGTTTTACCTGACGCTGCGATACCCGGAACGGGATGAAGCGCTGGCGCAGCGCCTGGCGCTGGATATGGATTCGGCATTGGCGGCCTTGTGCGCCAATCCCGTCTTTGCCTGCCCGGATGGGCTGCACGTGCAGGTGGAATTTTCCACCGACCCAGCCACACTAACGGCTGATTTTGCCTCGGCGGTTTTTGTGGAAGGGGGGCGGCTTTTCCGGCTGCCCACGCCCACCTTAGCGGGTATTCCCCAAGATGAGGCCGGGTATCAGACAATGGCGCGGGGTTATGCGATTCAAATTGTGCTGCCCATCATGCGGCAGTTATCCGGGATTGTGCCCGGTGAAGATGGGGTGTTTGCCCAGGCATGGTTAGATTGGCAGTTAGCGCGATTGGGATTACGGCCGTACCCGCTCACCGCTACCGACCGCGCCAGACTGTCAGCCGACAACATCACATTGGCTGATGGCGCAGAGCTTTCCAGCTTGCCCGATGAGTTGGCGCCGCTGGCCTATGCCCTCATCGCCTTTTTGCTGCAAGATGCGCGGGTACCATCACAGGTGCTTTTGCAACCGCTGGCGGCAGGGCAGGCCGATTCATATGGGGGCTGGCTGCAAACGGTGGTAGACGGCCGTTACACTTTGGAAGAATTGGAAACCCGCTGGCAACAATTTTTGGAAAAATGATCCGCAAAAAAGGCATAACCACGCATGAAAGAATTTATGGAAGTAGGACGAGTACGGGAAATCTGGCGTTACCCGGTGAAATCTATGGCCGGGGAGTCATTGGCAGAGGCGCATGTCTATTGGCATGGGCTGGATGGCGACCGGCGGGCCGCTTTTGTGCGCGGTGATGACCATTCCGGTTTCCCCTGGCTGACGGCGCGGCAGGCGCCAGAATTGGTACGTTACCGCCCCTTTTACCACGACCCGGACGA
>CAADGU010000530.1 GCA_900696625.1 uncultured Chloroflexota bacterium
GCCGCTGTTGGGCATTACGCCAATTATGAACTTCATTCGTGAACAATACGGCATTGAGTATGCGCCCAATACTCGTGAAACGATTCGCCGCCAGACAATGCATCAATTCATTCAGGCGGCATTGGTCGTCGAAAATCCAGATGATGCAACGCGCCCAGTGAACAGCCCCAAATGGTGTTACCAGATTGAACCGGCGGTTCTCAATCTTCTGCAGCAGTATGGCAGTGATAGTTGGGAGGGTTAGCTGGTAGAATATCGGGTTACGGCCGTGACCCTCAAAGAACGATACGCTCGGCAAAGAGAACTTCATCTGGTGCCGGTGCAGGTATCCCCCCAACAGGAAATCAATTTGTCAGCCGGTAAACACAGCCTGCTCATCAAACAAATCATTGAACAATTTGCCCCACGATTTGTGCCTGGTGGCAAACTGGTTTATGTCGGCGACACAGGTGACAAATGGGGTTACTTCGACAATGAGTTGTTGGCTTCTTTAGGTGTTGTAGTTGACCGGCATGGGAAAATGCCGGATGTTGTCCTCTATGAGCCTGTCAGGGAATGGCTGTTGTTCATTGAGGCAGTGACTAGCCATGGTCCGGTGAATCCTAAGCGTCGCCTTGAATTGGAGGCATTATTTGCCCCGGTAAAGGACAAAATCGTCTATGTCACCGCTTTCCACACCAGAAGTGAGATGGCGCGTCACCTGGCTGACATCTCGTGGGAAACCGAAGTTTGGGTAGCTGATGACCCAACGCATCTGATCCATTTTGATGGCGCCCGCTTCCTGGGGCCATATGGGTCTGAGGCTTAGGCCGTTGGGAACGACAGCGTAAAGGTAGCGTCCTGATCTGGCTGGCTGCCAGCCAGATCAGGACGCTACCACCTCACAACGTCAGCACGTCGCGGCCTTGCAGGCGGTGTAGGATTTTTTGCCAGATTTGGTCCAGATGGTCGGCGTATTGCACGTAATCCAGGTTATCCGTTTCAATGGTCAAGACGGGGCTGAGGGTGAAGCCGTCAATCCAGGCTTCGTACAATTCGTTAAGCTGGTGCAGGTAATCGTCGCTGATGTTTTGCTCATAGTCACGGCCACGCTGGATGATGCGCTGGCGCAGGGTGGGCACGGCCGTGCGCAGATAAATAACCAGGTGTGGCGGGCGCAGCAGGGTCGCCATCGTCTGGTATAACTCGTAATAACAGTGCCAGTCGCGGGCGCTCATGTGCCCCTGCCGGTACAGATTGCGGGCAAAAATTTCCGCGTCTTCATACACGCTGCGGTCTTGAATAATGGAGTTGCTTTGTTGCAGCAGGTCATGGTGCTGCCGCAGCCGCCGCGACAAAAAAAAGACCTGCGACTGAAAGCTCCAACGAGGCATATCCTGGTAAAAGTCGGCCAGATAGGGGTTTTCAGACACCGCCTCAAAAACCGGCTCCCACCCATTACGTTCCGTGAGCAGGCTGACGAGCGTAGATTTGCCCGCGCCGATATTACCGGCGATGGTGATAAATTGTTTGGTCATACAATTCCTTCGCCAAACCGGGTTTTTCTTAAAACCCGGTTTGGCCCTTAACGGGAACGGCGGGGGTTCATGGCCTCATTCAGCCCATCGCCCAGCAAATTCCAACTCAGGGAAAACAGCGTTAGCGCCAGGGCAATGGGCACAAACGCCCACCAGTAAAAAAACGGATTGCCGCTGCGCCCGACCACAAAATCGCGCCCGGCCACCAGCATAATGGCCCAGGCAATATCCCCGCCAAAACCTATAAAAACAAAAGTAGCCGCCAATACAACCATGCCGCCCACATCCCGCGCCATCAAAACGATGACCGGGGAAAGGGCGTTGGGCAGCAGATGGTGGCGCAGCAGGCGCGTGCCAGAGGCGCCCAGGGCCACCGCCGCCTCCACAAATGCCGTCTGGCGCAGTTGGGCGACGGTGGTATTGGTCATGCGGGCATAAGGCATCCAGCAAAAGAGGATGAGAGTCAGCATAATGGGGTTGATTTTCCACTCTACCAGCAGGTGTTCCCACCAGCGCCAGGTTTCCGGGTCGGGGAAAAAGGCAAACACCTGGCTGAACAAGGTACGGTGGATGACCCATAAAGCGGCAATGACGGGGAAAGCCAGAAAAGCGTCGGTAATGCTCATCAGCAGCCGCTCGGCGCGGCCGCCCCAATAGGCGCTGAAGGCGCCAATGGTAATGCCGATCACGGCCGTGAGCAGCGTCACCACCAGCCCAAACCGCAGCGCCGAACGTGTGCCCCAAATCAGGGTGTAATACACATCCCATTCATAGAAGGCATCCTGACCGGGGGCCACACCAAAGAGGGGCAGGGTAGTAATTTGGGGAATGGTGCCCAATATGTTTTCGGGCGAGGGTGGGCGGGGCACCCGCTGAATTGACTGGCCTAGAGACTTAAATGGCAGCGGGTTGGCCGGGTCATTGGGCGGGGCCAGCCAGGGAGCGGCCACGGCCGTGGTCACAAACAGCAAAATCAACAACAGCGCCAGCCAATTAGATCGCTTGCGCCAAAAATAACGCCATTGAATCATGGGGACACCTCTCCCGGAGCGTCGTCTGCGCCGCCACTTTCCGCGCGTAGACGGGGGTCTGCCAGCCCCTTGAGTATGTCTAGCGCCAACATGATGGGCAGAACCAACAATACACTGTAAACGGCAAAGCCCATCACCAGCGCCGCGTCCGGTGTGGTAGCCAGGCTGCGCACAATCAATTCGGACAGTCCCTTAAAGTTAAATATCACCTCAACCACAAAAGCGCCGGTGATAATCGAGGCCGCCGCCAACGCCATGCCGGTGTAACCGGGCGCCAGCACGTTGCGCAGGGTGTGCCGCCAGACGATGCGGTACGGCCGCAGGCCACGCGCACGGGCCGCTAAAATGTACTCCTTGCCCGTTTCATCCATGGTCGCGGCGCGGGTGATACGCCCTAACATAGCCCAATACGTCAGGGACAGGGTGAAAACCGGCAGCACCAGGTGGCGAAACGCATCCAGAGTGATGTCGGCACGGCCGTTCAACAGTCCATCTATGGTCAGAAAACCGGTGTGTCGTTGAAAATCACCGGCGCCCAAGAGAATTTGCACGGCCGTCAGCCGCCCCGGCGGAAACCAGCGCAGTCCGGCATAAAAGACGGTGAGCAAGAACAGCCCTAAAATGAAGGGGGGAATGGAACCACCGACGTAGGCGGCGGCCCGAAAAAGCCGGTCCCATAAACCGCTCGGACGCCAACCGGCCAGGAGGCCGCTCGCCAACCCCAGCGGAATGAGCAGCAGCAGGGAATACAGCGCCAGTTCCAGCGTGGCCGGGGCATAGAGATTGAGCAATTGCAGCACGGGCGCGCCGTAGGTGGGGCTGTAGCCCCAGTCGCCGCGCAGCAGGTTGATGGCCCAACGGCCGTATTGCACCGGATAGGGATCATCCAGCCCATGTTCGGCAATAATATGATTGATCACATTCTCATATCGGCGCTCGGTCATAACTCGTGGCTGATTGGGCGGCAGGTAAAGGGTGGCCCGCTCCCGAGGTGGGGCTACCATCATCAGCGCATACAGCACGGCCGTCATAATAAACAATGTCACCGGAATCACCATTAATCGGCGCAGGACGTAAATCCAAAACGAGTGCATCTTCTACTCCTGGTTGCCTTGTTTGTAGTAGGCGATTTACCGCCTTTTGACGGCGATAAATCGCCTACTACAAACGTCTATTGGTCGGTTTCTATACATTCCTGCAATTGCACCTGCCGCAGCCCGCTAAAGAGGCAGTCAATGGCGTAATCACCGTTGGCAGCCGCCGCCCGCATCCACACATAACTGCCCTGTTGACCCCGGTGGGTAAAGACAGGCCGTTCGTCGCCAAAGCGGGGGGCGCGGGCTTGCAGCCAGGCCTGCCACCGTTCGTTGATCTGGGGCAGGCAGCGCGCCGGGCAATCAGCCGGCAGCGGCGCGCCGGTAAGCAGCGTGTAGAAGCCATCGGCATACGGCCGTGACGCATCCGTACAAAAACTCAGATAAATGGCCCGCCCTTCACCGGCAAAGACCTGGCATTGCAGCCAGACGCCGCTGTCAAACAGGGCCACGACGGTAATAATTGAACTATCCGGTTCCACTTCACCCACCAGCACTGTGTATGGCCCGGCCAACTGGTGGCGTACCCCGTTGAGGGCGTTGTAATTGAAACCCGTTTGCTGCGAAAGCGCAAACAAATCCCCCTCATAATCACGCACCGTTTCAATGCCCCGGTAGACAAAGCCCATGGCCTGGCGTGGCGGGTTGCCCGTGTGGTCGGGCATGGCATACGCGCCCACACCGGCCAACAGCGCCGGCAGCAGCAAGGCCAACAGCGCCCGCCCACTCAGCCGCCCGCGCGGGCCAAGCTGGTTATAGACCCGCGCCAGCCGCACTTCTTGCAGCAGCGCCAGGATAAAAAGGACAAAGATGAGCAACATCCCGGCGATGGGAAAAGCCCACCAGGCGGTGCGGTCTGGTACGGGGTAAACGGGCAGGCCGCGGAAAGCGGTTTCGTTGAACCACACCAGCCGGTTGAAGGTCAGCGCCGGCAGATAACCGAAGAGGAGGGTAATGCTTACGGCCGTGCCCAACCAGGCCAGCACCGTCACCCCTCCCTTGTTCAGGCGGGCGGTCAGCCAGCCCACCAGCGTACACAGCAAGACGGTCAGCAGCGCGGCAATCACCACGCCGCTGTACACATAGCGAGTGGGCAGGTCGGCCAGTTGGCGCAGCTTTGGCCCCCAATAGCCCGCCGCCACCGCCAGCCCGATGAAGAGGCCATTCAGGAACGCCACACGACCGTAACCGGGCAGTTGGTACGTCTCCGGTGTGTCCAGGAGGGAGGGTTTGCCTAACGGCCGTGTCGAAGCCATAACGCACCTCCTAATAACAACAATAAAATCACCAACCCACCGGCCAGCCATTCCGTCCGCACGGGCACAGCCGCCGGTTCTGGGGACGACGCAGCAGGAGTAGGGGGCACGGCCGTACCCCCCGCATCGTCTGCCGTCACTTCCATATACGCCGGGTTGAGAATGATTGTTGATAACTCGGCCTCGGCCAGCGCCACGCCGTCAGAGAGGCCATGCGCCCGCGCCAGGAAGGCGGCGATAGCCAGATATTCGGCGTCTGTCAGGCTGCCGGGGACCTGCCGGGGCATCGCCGCCCGCATAAAAACGTAGACCTCATACATTGTGGGGTAGTTCGCCAGGCTGCCTTCGCCGATAAGGGCGGGCACAGTACGCGGAACAATAAAGCCATTTTCATACGGCCGTTCGCCATGGCAGCCTGAATTCCAGCAAAATTGCTCTTCCGGCGGGTACTGTGCCCGCCAGTCATCATCCGGCGCATCGGTGAGGCCCTGGCCCCGGTCGCCGTGGCAGGGCTGGCAGTGCAGCCAGTATAGCTGCGCGCCGTCGTCGGCCATGGTCGGGGCGACAACGGTGGGCGGCGCTGCCAGCCGGTCAGGCGTAGGGGTGGGCGTGGTCTGGGCCGACAATGGTCGGGTCTGGCTAAGGAGCAGGATGGCAACGGCCGTCAGCCAGCACCCTATCCAGACTAACTTAGTCCGGGTCATAGGAATTGATTTCACCAATCAAAGCAGCTATCAGCGCCGCCCAGGAGGCGGTTTGTGGTTCCAGTTCCGGTAAATCCGCCTGTATGTCTTCCAGAAACGGCTGTATCCCTTGTAAATGCTCCGGCAAATCAGTCAGCACTCTATCCAGACGCGCCACCATTTCAGCCCGGCGCGGCTCTGTCAAAATCCGGTTCAGGAAATCACCTACCGCATCAAGTGAGTGACCTGAATCTTGTTCCAGCATCACTGCGCCCTCTTCAATTTCGGCATCCGTAAAAAGCTGGAACAGAAGCTCGCTATCCAGCATATCATGGATAAATCTCTCCTGAGCCATCTTCATGATGTTATCCAGATAATCCCGTAAACCAGGAACATTATCTATCTGTTGTTGGGCAGCCTCTTCATCAAACGGTTCTTCATCTTCATCGTCTGGCGTGATAAGCAGTGGGCCGGCCTCAATACTCTTGGCGGCAATCGTATAAATCAAGCCAGGATAAAACTCAGCTTCCTCGTCTGCCTTCATTTCCAGGATAAATTGCACGGCGCTGGTCTGCCACAATTTCTGTTCATTGCCGCTGTCCCGGAAACGGGCGCGGGCTGTTTCTGCTCGTTCGGTCAGGGTTTCCTGGAACTCATCAGTCAACAGTTCCGGCAAAATTTGCTCCACAATCTCAAGGAATTTTTCACTGCGCGCCTCTTCGGGCAGGGCAAAATAATCATCGGCCGTGAGGCCATTTTCTTCCATCGCGGCCACAAAGAGCATAAAAGCGGTAATTGGCATAAAAAATAAAGAGCTGAATTCCGGTTCATCTACCAGTTCATCGCTGTCCATCGCCAGTTCCATGACTGTCGTCAGTCCCTTATTCAGGTCGCGCTGGCTCAGAAACGGCCGTAAATCCTCCATTAACTGCCAGTTTGGCTCCGGCGCTTCTGGCTCTTCCCATCCGGTACGGCGGCGCACCCGTTCCTTTTGCCGCTGCTTTTGCTTCTTTTGTTCCCGCCGGGACAACTTTTTCTTCTTACCAGCCATGGGTTTACTTTCCTTGAAGTTGTATGGTTTAATGAAACGGATTATACCCAACCGGGTGGTGGGTGACAGGTGACGAGTGACGAGTGACGAGTGACGAGTGATCACCTGCAACCTGCAACTAGCGACCAGCCACCAACAACTAGCAATGAATGATTTTCACTGGCAGGTAGATGAAGATGATGGTCCAGCCCCGTGGGGCGACGGTGGGCGGCGTCACGGCCGTAACCCCTATTTCTGGGTGCTGACCCTCTTTAGCCTGGCGCTGCTGGTGGGCGGCTGGGCGGCGGCGCGCTGGCAACTGCACCGCGCCCAGGAAAACCTGCGCCAACAGGTGCAGGCGTTGTTAGCTTTGGAACAAACGGCCGTACACCATGGCGATGGTGACCTTTTCTTCTCCCTGCAAACGAATGATCCCGCCTGGTTTGCGGCGCAGTTATCTCCCGATAACGTAGCCCGCGCTCGCGCCGGGCGGCAGGCGACAAAGGTTGTGCCGGTGGGCGAGATGCTGTGGGCCAACATTACCTGGACAACCGCCGAAACGGACGAAAGCTACCAGCACATCGCTTTTTTCAGGCAGGTGAACGGCCGTCTGCTGCACACCGCCACTGACCCTGCCTACTGGGGTCGCAATTTCCGCCTGGAAACCGGCTGGGGCTATCTGGATTATATGGAAGTGGATGCACCCTGGGCCGAGGAGATTGCCGATTTTGTGGAAGCCGTAATCGGGGAAACGTGTGCTGCTGGCTGTATGGCAGACCCGCGCCCGCTGACGCTGGCTCTGACGCCGGATTGGTCAGACACGGCCGTACCCGACCGCCTGCACATCCCCTCGCCCCGCTTGCTGGCGCTGGACGCTGCCGGGCAGCCCGCTGACCTCTTCTGGGAGGAACTGCGCCGTCGCTTGCAGCGCCACATCACCCCTACCACCATTCGTTTTGCCGTGCCGCCAGACATCGCCCAGATTGCCGATTACGAAACGGCGGCTGCCGCTTTCACGGTGCGCTATCCCCACATTCGGGTGGAGATTGTCCCCCTCTCCGATCCCACACCGATTGAACTGCTGGCTTTTGATGGCGCGGCCTTCCCCCTGACGGAAGAAATGCTGGCGTCCGGCCAGATCCTGGATCTGACTGATTACACACGCAGCGACCCGGACTTTGCCCCTGGGGACTTTTATGAGCAAATCTGGCAGGGTGGGGAGTGGCACGGCCGTATCTGGTTTTTGCCTTATGCCGCCGATATGCCGGTGCTGTTTTACGACAAGGCCGCTTACCGGCGGGCGCAATACCCGGAACCATCACCGCGTTGGACGTGGGACGAAATGCACCGGGACATGATCATCACCTCCAAACCCTTCGCCGCCGACCACCCTTCCTGGGGTTTCCTGGACCCCGGTAACGATGTCCTCTTTTCCTACGCTTACAACTGGGAAAACGACTGCCACGAGCCGGCTGCCGTCCGCTGTGAGCGTCCGTTGACGGAGACGGCCGTCAGCGCCGCCCTCACCTGGTACCAAAACATGGCCGGGCAGCGCGGCCAAATGCCCAACCTGACGGAAATCCCTGGCCGCGAGCGGGAAAATATCCTGCTCAACTGGCAGTCGGCGCGCCGCCGCGCCGTCATTTGGGTAGATTCGCCGCGCCGCTATGAGTTCCAACGGCTGCTGGCCCCTATTGGCGTCACGCTATTCCCTGGCTCTAACCAGTTCGATGGCATGACGCCGCTGCACGTTTCCGGCCATTTCATCACGCGGCAGGCGGAAAACCCGCACGCGGTATGGATGTGGCTGCGTTTCCTCAGCTTTGCGCCGCCGCGCGCCCAGTTTCGGCTGATTCCGGCACGGCCGTCGCTGGCCGAAAGCAGCGGCTACTGGCAAATTTTGCCCCGCGAATTGGGCAACCCCATGCGCATTGCCTTCCCCTTTGCCCGCCCCGTCAGGCTGGCAGAACAGCGTTATTTTACGGAGGAACAGGTCACGGCCGTGCTGTCCGGCGCGGCCACGCCGGAACAGGCAGCACGACTGGCGCCGGCGCTTGTCTGGTTTGGGGTGAGCGATAAGCAGTGAGCGGTGGGCAGTGAGTGGTGGGCAGTGAGTGGTGGGCAGTGAGCGGTGGGCAGTGAGTGGTGGGCAGTGAGCGGTAAGCAGGGGCAAATGCTGTGGCCGGTCTTCGACCGCGCCACATGACGTCAGACGTTGTGTTCTCTGGCGCTGGCCAGGACGCGCCGGGCCTGGCCGATGTGCAGGGCGTCGTGGTAGGCCAGGATTTTGAGGCAGTCGCCCAGATTAAACTGTACCCCTCTGGCAATGGGAATGCGGGTGTGGGTCAGGTCTACCTCTGCCACCCGTTCCAGAAAATCGAGAAACGTTTCTTGCCGGGACAGATAGTGGGTGAAGGTGGTGGTATCCAGGGGTACGGCCGTGTCTGGGGCAATCTCCGCCGCCGCCGGAAAACTGTACTTGGGGTTGAAGGAGAAATACATGTAAATGCGCCCCCAAAATGACGGCTGGTACATATCCTGCGTTAATACCGGTTGCGGTGACGCCAGCGCCGCCTCAATCTTTGGTGTGTAATAGTCATGCGTCAGATTCAAATGGTCAAAACATTGCAGGATGTTCCACTCTTTTGGCTCCGGCTGCCACTGCAATTGCGCCAGTGTCAACGATTGGAAGAGCGTCACCGCTTCCCCATTCTCCTGAATCTTCGCCCGCAAATCTTCCAAAAACAGCCCTTTTTCCATTATCGTAGCCATATTCCCTTCCCTAAAAAACCTTCACGTTGTTCACGGATCACCCCAGTGCAGATCACCAGCCAAAATGGGCCGTAATCTGCCGCGCCGCTGCTTCCGGCGACAGGTGTGTATTATCCAGCTTCCAATAATGCCCATCCACCGCCAGGTCGCCGGCTGAATTCATCTGGTAATTGGCTTCCAGTTCCAGCAAATTCTGTTCCGACCAGACCACATCCTGTTTGCTTGGTTTTTGTGATAGGCGATATTCCGTTTTGTTGCGCGCCAGCCGTTCATCCAGCGTGGCCTGCAATTCCACAAAGTAAACCGCCGCCCCTTGCTGCCGGAAAATGTCCACAATACTCTGCAAAAATTGGCGATCACTGTCCATGTTCAACGCCCAAACGTAGGTAAAAATTAACCCCGGCTGGTCACTCTGCGCCACCTCTTCCACAATCATCCGGCGAAAGGTTTTCACCAATCGCAAATAAGGCGGCGTGCCAAATTCAAAAAAGGGCAGCACCAGCTCAATGGTCATGTGGTTGTGAAACAACTTCATACCCGTCAAGGCGCTCAGTTCTTTACCTACCGTCATCTTGCCCACCGCCGGTGGGCCAAACAGAATCAGCAATTTCTTCTCAGCCATAGGCGCTTATTAACCCGATAAACACTTGCACCTTGTCGCCATCGTCATCATCTATATCAC
>CAADGU010000531.1 GCA_900696625.1 uncultured Chloroflexota bacterium
ACGGCCGTGCCACTCAACCTGGATATGGGTGAAGGCTTGACTTTAGTGGGGGTAGAAATGGAAACAGATATGGCCGTACCCGGCGACCCTGTCTGGTTTACTCTCTACTGGCGTGCCGACCCGGTTCCGGCCGAGCCGCCGGAACTGGTGGCGGAACTGTTTGGCCGTGACCTGGCGCTGTTGGGTAACTACCACAGCTATCACGGGCAGGGCAAATATCCGGCCAATTTGTGGCTGCCGGACGCGCTGGTAGCTGACCGTATTGGCATTCGCCTGGATGAAACGGCCGTGACCCCCGTGTTAGCCCGTCTCTTTGTGCGATTGGCGGAGGGGACGGAGGGTACGGCCGTCGCCGAAGTGAAAGTGATCCCGACTGACTGGCCCGAAAGCGGCGAGCCGCTGGCGCAGGTGGGAGAGGGGGTGGTAGTCACGGCCGTTGCCCTCAGCCAGGAAACGGCGCGCCCCGGTGACACCATACGAGTTGACATAACCTGGAAGGCGTTGTCTCCGCCGGGTGTGAATTTGACCACACTGGTGCATCTGGCCGAGGCCGGCCAGCCGCCGCTGGCAACGGGTGATAACCAACCCGCTGCCGGCCAGTACCCCACCCGCGTCTGGGCGGCGGGTGAGGTGATTGCTGACCAGTACACTCTAACGATACCGGCGGAGTTGGCGCACGGCCGTTACCCGGTCTGGATTGGGATGTATGACGCCACCACCGGGCAGCGCCAGCCGCTTTTTGTGGCCGGCGAACGGCAGCCGTATGATGTTTACCAGGTGGGGTGGGTGGAGGTCATTGAGTAATTGGGTGATTGGGTAATTGGGTAATTAGGGAATGCTTTTTGTATAATCGGTCGGTCGAAGCAGAGTTCGCATGCTCAGAACTCGTCCTGAACTTACCGAAGGATGCGAACCGGCGGGTATCTGAGGATGCCCACCTCCTCAATTTCGGGCTACTGAATATCTCAATATCCCAGTATTCCCATATCATTGAAGGTGGAAATGATGGCCTACGTGAAGAAGATTGCTGACCATGAAGGGGTGAACCCGGCGAAGTTCTACAAAACGACGCTGTTTCGCAGCGACGCTTTGATGGTCGGGCTGAATTGCCTGGAACCGGGCCAGGTACAGAGTACCCACACCCATGATGACCAGGATAAGTTTTATTACGTGGCGGCGGGACACGGCCGTTTCCAACTTGGCGACTCATACATAGAAGCCACCACCGGCGAACTGGTCTGGTGCCCGGCCGGGCTGGCGCATGGGGTGGTGAATGTGGGTGACGGCCGTCTGACTTTGCTGGTGGGTATTGCGCCCGCTCCGTGAGAGATTGGGAGATTGAGAGATTCACCCAATCTCCTAATCTCCCAATCTCCTAATCTCCCATCTCTTCCAGGCTTTATGAGGAAACACACAGTGACCATTGGCGGCATCACCTTTGACTGGCAACTTGTGCTGGTCATCATTATCTGCACCATCATCCCCATGCTGGACTGGTACGGCCACAAGATTACCAACGTCAAAGCCTATGACCGGGTGATCTGGTACTTCGTCATTCCGGCGTTGACTATTACCCTGCTGTTTCGGGAGCCAATGAGTGACTATGGCTTTCGTTGGGGTAACTGGCGGTTGGGGCTGGCCTGGACGGTGGGCGTCTGCCTGGTCATGGCCATCGTCCTCATCATCGTAGCCCGGCAGCCGAGCATGGTTGCCTATTATCAACTGCGCGCTCCTAAAGGCGTGCTGCCCATCATCTATTACACTGGTGTAGACCTGTTTGGTTGGGAATTTATCTGGCGCGGTTTTATGCTCTTTGCCTTTGCTCGCGCCTTTGGGCCAGGCGCGGCCATCTGGCTGCAAGCCATCCCCTTTGCCTTTATGCACCTGGGCAAACCGCAAATGGAAACGCTCACCACCCTCTTTGGCGGCGTCGGTTTTGGTTTCATCGCCTGGCAAACCCAATCTTTCGTCTACCCCTTTTTTATCCACTGGTTCATCGCCGCTTTTACGATGTTGGTGGCGACGGGGCGTATCTGGTAATTGGGTAATTGCGTAATTACCCAATTACCCAATTACCCAATTACCCAATTACTCCATATGGAAATAATTACGCTAGATTTGACGGAATTTGCCAATGGCGGCTATGCGGTGGGGCGGGCCAGCCGGGGGCGCACGGTGTTTGTGCCCTATGCCATTCCCGGCGAAAAGGTGAAAGCGGCCATCCACACCGAGAAAAATAAGGTGGCCTATGCCCATTTGCAACAGGTGTTGAAAGCGTCACCGGAGCGGGCGGCGCCGCGTTGTCCCCATTTTGGCGTCTGCGGCGGCTGCCATTTCCAGCATATGGCCTATGCGGCGCAGTTGCGCGCCAAACAGGCGGTAGTGGTTGACCAGTTGTGGCGTATTGGCAATATGAAAGATGCCCCGGTCAGACCCACACTGCCGCATCCGCAGCCGTGGGGCTATGGCATGGAGATGAACCTCAGTCCGGTGGCGGGCGGCGGCCTGGGCTTCTGGTCGCCGGCCGAGAAGCAGATCATCCCCATTGAAAGCTGCCCCATTTCCCGCCCGGAACTGGTGGATTTGTTGCACGATGTTGACCTGGAACTGCCGGGGCTGCGTAAATTGACACTGCGGGTGGGGGATGATGAGGCGCTGCTGGCGGCAGTGGAGGTGGATGGCGTGGAGCCGCCAGAGTTGGAAGCCGATTTCCCGCTGTCGGTGGTGATTGTGCTGCCGGATGACACGGCCGTGAACCTGATCGGCGACAATTTCACTATGCAAGCAATTCGGGGGCGCGATTTTCGCATCTCGGCGGGCTGTTACCTGCCGCCCAGCGCCGCCGGTATGGAACTGGTGGTAGAAACGGTTTTGCGTCACGCCCGGCTGACCGGCGCAGAACAGGTGTTGGAACTGTACAGCGGCGTGGGCATGTTGACGGCTTTTCTGGCCGAGAATGCGGCGGCAGTAGTAGCGATTGAGATGAACCCGGATGCGGTGGCGGACACGGCCGTGAACGTAGACGCCGATCACGTTTCCCTGTATGAAGGCACGGTGGAAGAAGTCTTGCCAGAACTAGACATAAAACCAGATGTGCTGATGTTGCACCCGCCGAAGGAAGGGTTATCACGAGAAGCGGCGCGGTTGGTGGCGAGGTTACGGCCGTCACGCATCGTCTACGTCAGTTCAGATATTGCCACGTTGGCGCGGGACGGCCGTGGCTTTATCCGCGATGGGTACAATCTGGTAGAA
>CAADGU010000532.1 GCA_900696625.1 uncultured Chloroflexota bacterium
AGGCGAAATCCGCCTCTTCACCGACGCCGACAACTCCACCGACATGAACCACTTTGACCGCATGAAACCCCTCTTTGACCAGGGTGAACACGTGGTCATTTGCTCCCGCGACAAAAAAGACGCCGCCGACGCCCAGCAAGCCACCCCCCAGCCCAAACACAAACGGCTAATGGGTGATGCGGGCAACCTGTTCATCCAGGTCATCGCCGTGCCCGGCATTTGGGATACCCAGTGTGGTTTCAAAGCGTTCCGCGCCCAGGCCGCCCAGGAAATTTTTGGCGTGGCCCAAATTAACGGCTGGCTGTTTGATATTGAAGTGCTGGCACTGGCCCGCCACTTTGGCTACAAAATTCACATCCTGGGCGCCAACTGGGTAGATGAACCCAACACCCACGTTACCTTCTCCGGCTACATCAAATCCCTCATTGAAGCCCTGAAAGTGCGCTGGAACCTGTGGACAGGCGCATACAAACGGCACAACCAACCTCTACAAACACCTACCTACAAAACCAAAGAGTTGAAGTAGCCGCATGAGTTCGTCGGATGTCCCTCTCAAACTACTCGTTCAACAGAGTATATCTGACATTGCCAGTTGGCTCCTCAATGAGCCGGTAATGGCAGCATAAGAACTTAACATCGAATTCCCCAACCAGACTCTGCGTCTGGATATGGTCTTCCAACTGACGCTGGCAAACGGCCGTGACTGTCTGTTCCACCTTGAATTTCAGGGACGGCGCAGCCAACCGGCTATGCCCATGCGCCAGCTTAATCATCTGTCCCGGCTGGCTTTGTTAGGGGAACGGCCGTCTGCTCTGGAAAGTTTTGTCCTGTACGTAGAAAATATGCTGGCAATCAAGACAACGGTGTCCACTTGATTGCACGGTTAGATGGTTCGCCCGCCATTAGTTGGTATTACACCCCTGTTCATTTATGGCGACAACCAGCCGAACCTTTATTAGCTCTGGACAAACCGGGTATAATTCCCCTCATGGGTTTGATGGATATTCAAATCCCTGAAGTAACCATCCCCCACATGGTAGAGCAGATACAACACGAACCTGAGGAATCGAAAAGGGAGTTTTTGTTTAGTACACTCCTGGCTCTGATGGACAATAAGGAATACCTGATAATGATAGAAAACCTGCTGGAGACGGATGATTTGTATCTGGACACACCCTATCTGCGTCGTCTACGCAAACAAACCAAGCTGGAAGACATCTTGGAGGCGGTCGCCGTCCGATTAAACCCCCCTGTGCAGGTCTATCGTTCCATTGAACAACAATTGCCCCAGGTGAGTGAGTTTGAAGATGTGCAACGCCTGTTTGTTATCGCTCTGACGGCTGCCAGCATAGATGATTTTCTCGTTAGCTTAAATGCCATTCTTGAAGCCCAGGCGCCAACCTGATCCCGCCATTGCCTGATTTGACGCTTGAAACGGCCGTCCGCCAGCAACATGGCCCCCTCTACATCGCCGGGATAGACGAAGCCGGGCGCGGCGCATTGGCCGGCCCCGTCGTGGCCGCCGCCGTCATCCTGCCGCTGGATAATCCCGACGCCCTGGCGCAACTGGCCGAAGTCAACGACTCCAAACAACTTACCCCCAAAATCCGCGAAACCCTCTTCTCACGCATCACCCATCACGCATCCGCCTACGCCATCGCCCTGGAACCGGCCGAAGTCATTGACGAAATCGGCATTGTACCGGCGACCAAACGGGCGATGGTCACGGCCGTGACCCAACTCCCCCTACCCGCCCAACACCTGCTCATTGACGGCAACATCCGCCTGCCCGCCCTAAACCTGCCGCAGCAAGCCATCATTCGCGGCGATGGCCAAAGCCTGAGCATTGCCGCCGCTTCCATCCTGGCCAAAGTCACCCGTGACCGGCTGATGATGGAACTGGATGCCGCCCATCCCGCCTATGGTTTTGCCCGGCACAAGGGGTATGGCACGGCCGTCCACCTGCACGCCCTGGCCCAACACGGCCCCTGCCCCCATCACCGCTACACCTTCGCCCCAATCCGCCCCACGCTAATCCCCTGAATCGTATGGACCGCCTCTCAGCGCGGAGGGATGCTGTCCCGACCATGCCGCCCCACCTTTGCCCGCCGGAATCTACCTGTTTCACCACGCCACGGCCGTCCACACGCCATCCCTCTCTCTCAACAGCCAATTGTATGCCTGGACGACGGCCGTACCCACCCCCTACCACCACACAAAAAGAGAACGGCCGTAGGGGAGCGGTACGGCCGTTACCCACTCTCCACTTATCTGTTTTCCCAGCTTTTGCCGGGTGAACGGTCGTGCCCACCTTATTCGCTCCTGCCGCCCATCTGCTGGTATAATCTGTCTGTCTATATAGAGAGCAAGGTGAAACATGAATCAACAAGAGTTCTATGTCGTTATTGAACGGGACGAAGATGGGGTATACATCGGTGAAGTACCACAGCTGCGGGCCTGTTACAGCCAGGGGCGCACCATTGATGAGTTAATGAGCAATATGCGCGAAGTGATTGCTCTTTGCCTGGAAGAAGAACCAGAAGTCCCCTCGCAATTTATTGGCGTGCAGCGGGTCTTTGTCTGATGCCTGAACTGCCTGTTCTCAACGCCCGCCAGGTGATTGCCGCCTTAAAAACAGCCGGGTTTGAGGTGGTGCGACAAAAGGGTAGCCATGTACGCCTGCAACATCCAGACGGCCGTGTCGTTACAGTCCCTGATCATCGCGGGCAGGATATTGGCCGGGGGTTGCTGCGCAAAATCCTGCGTGACGCTGACCTGACCCGTGATGAGTTTGTGTCCTTGCTCAAACAGTAAGGGAAGGTGAGCAAGGTGATGGGGTAAGGGGCCGTGCCCACCTCCACCACCACACAAAAAAGAACGGCCGTAGGGGAGCGGTACGGCCGTTCTGCTTCACCTGTTCCTTATCTTACCTGCTGTCCTTGCCACTGCCATCCATTGCGCACATGTGGCATGTGGGGACAGCGACCACACTGATAGAGGAAGACCACGCATCAGCTAGGTAGATCTGCCTGCTCACTCTTTCTCCTAATTTGGGGGACTTGACAAAGCTTGTCCCCAGCAAAGGGACTCTATTGTGTTTGCAATACAAAAAGGGTGTGACCATCCATAATAGCATACAGGTATAGTGCATTGGACACCAAGCTATTTGTCAATTTTCCCAACTGTAATTTGCTTGGAGTAGTGGATAGTATGCCAAGTAGCTCTCCGGTGGATAAATTGACCTCTATTATTTCTGCTCGACTATTCAACAAGAATCCATTCTTCCCATTTGTAGTCACAAATGGTGCAGCCAGGTCCGCATCCGATCTAAAAATCCACTCTGGAAGTGCTTGCGGATTCAAACTTTGTAATATAAAAAGCTCGTTGCATCCATTTGCTATCAAAAGTTCTCCTTCATGCGGTGTTACAGGTTGTGCGGCCCTTTGAGTTTGGCAACTTGCCGGTAGTTCACCGCGTTCGTTTGAAGCAAGATTATAATATTGCACTCTTGGGTTTGGATTGGGATTGGTGTAAATTATTCCTGCTTGATAATAGGGCAAGTCGTTTGAAGGGAAAGCTTGATTTATGGAACCGACAACTTTGATCTCACTTACACTAGAAGCATCAATTACTTCAACGCGATCAAAGAGAGTCAGACATACAGTATTACTATTCATCTGTGCAGGTGTCCCTATAAATTCTGAAATATACGGACACCTAAATGTATGTTCATAGGATCGATTTGCCAAGCGTTTTTCCCAAAGTAAATCACCTTTCTCAAGTTCATAAATGGCAATGTAACCTTCCGTTGATGTAGTAGAAAATATAGTAACAATTACAACATTGTCCATGATTAAAATATCTGGGGTTGTCCTAAAGGAAGAAAGTGGAGATCGCCACACTTCATGCCCATCAAGGGTATCTAAAGCCAATAAAGTGTTGTTAGATAGAGATGTTATTAGCAAGTCATCGTCAAGGTCAAAAACGTTGCTTGACCACGGAAAACCTATGCCCGACGAAACAGTGTACTCCCAAATCACCTCACCTGAGATGTTATTCACTGCCACAAAACGCCCATTCGCATCTAATATGACCACTAATTCGTCATTACCTTTCGGCGGCACTATTATTTCGGTATCTGAGTAGAATGACCAAGCCAAGTCAGTGGTAGATGATAATGTATTCTCTTTAAGTGTATGCCAACTTGGATGCAAAGCTTGCCGTGCCCTTTGCAGTAGTGAGGATTGTAAAAGCATAAGAAGGCCACCAGCAACTAAAACCAAAACCACAAGTTTTTCTCGATAACTCTTCATCTTATTAACCTTTTATCCCGACACCTTACCTAACCCTCAATTCTTTACCGAAAACAAGCTGTTAATGGGTTAATCAGGGCGATATTGGTCGTAGATCCTGTTGGACAGATTCACATACCATGGCACGTTAATGTGGGCAAAAGAACCAGCACTTATGACACTACATTCGCAAGTATTTATTGAAACACCAGCAGGAGCAACGCTGGGACCAAATGAAAAAGAATAACCTGTTGTTCCCGGCCCTTGAGAGGGAGGGGGTGCAAGCGAAAAGGCTTGAGGTTTCCAAAAATCATTTGTCTGCTTCTCGGTTTGAACCGGAGAAAGAGCTATAGATTTACCCAATCCAAATGGGCCAAGACCCACATTTGCCGAACCGTAAATGCCTTCTGCGACCTGACTAGCATTATTGGCCTCAGTCCACGCGATAGAAAAAGAAGCATTAGCGCCGGCATTTGGAGTCATTATGTTGACACACATACATCCAACTGTAGCATACGTATCACTTCCCAAGTGATAATACGTATTAACTTCTACCTCGGCCCCGATACCATCACCTGCTGATATATTAGGGAACATCTTATCACTCGCTGAGATGACATTAGGCGGGCCTTCGATAGGCGCACTATAAGGATTAGCTTCAAGGGCACTCTCGTGAGGAGTTCCTGCAAAATGATCTACTACCAAGACTCCAACAGTCATACAAAAGATTAGGTCAATAGGGGGGGCAAAGAAACAATGGCCTGTTGGATCAGTATACCGAAGGGGGTTATTCCGGGCGTAGGCGTAGCGGTTGAGGGCTTGCGGGTCATTTTGGTCAGGGACGAGGGTGTCTGCGCTAGCGAAACGGCCGATTGAACCCACATAATAGCGCGCATTCATGTATATCAGGACCAGGTCGTTGCTGCTGGTGTTGTTGGCTTTGTGGCCGGTGAAGGCGCGTTCCGTCAGGAAGGCCGGGTCGCTGCCCCGGAAGCCGCCAAAGAGCTTGCCCTGAGCCTGCCGAAGGGGCAGGAACCGCGTCATGTCCAGCAGCGAGCCGCTGCTACCAGACATCTGATTTCTCAAAGAAATCGGATGTCTGACGCACTCAAGTGGGATGGCTGGTTGTTAAAGAACGGCGGTGACCAACCCCAGAAAAACAGCGCCACCGCCACGGCAAACGTAGCGTGGTTGGAAACCGGCTACAGCGGTGCCCTATTCCAACTGCCAATTACCTTCTTCCCACCTCTGTAAGGCTTGCTTTGCCTCGAATCCCAACATTCCTGGCTCCTGGGCGATTTTCTTCAATGTAACAATAGACTGCTGAGTAGCGTATTTTAATGAAAAAACAGCCGCGGACTTTGCAATTGCGAGATTTTCGTATTCTAGAAGAGTTAATAATTCATCCCTTGCAACATCTCCAATTTCTATAATTTGCTGAAAGGCTTTTACCTGCCTTTTAACCCATTTGTTATTTTCCCGCCAGTCGCCTTTTAGTGCTGCTTCAAAGCTCTTCTCTGCGGCTTCAGCAAATTGCTCAACCAGTTTCTTGTAATCGTGCTTCTTACTCATGGTATTTAATGCCCTAATTGGTCAATGAGATATATTGTTGACCCCCAAATTGTATTATTGTATCAATCCCAAATTGGTATTGTAACTCGAAAGACTGCAACTCTAACCACTCGCGAATCCTTAAGGTGCTTGAGCCGGTAACATCAGGTCTAATCGAATTGTAGTATCCAGTGATTTGTCTATGGATTTCTCCTGCTCTGTCAGGCAGCTTAATAAGATTATTTGTGTTGTGGATCCGTTCCGCACCGAATCTGGCAACATTACTGGCATTTTGATTTACGATATGATGCCAGGCTTGCCCTTCACCGGCAGCGCCTTGCGCGTTTTTAAATGCTTGAAACGACCTGTATCCTTGACTGGCCCCCTCCTGCAACGCATTGGAACCAACCCGGATCTCATTAGTACAATCACCATCACCGCAAAGCGATCTTGCTACCCCCTGAACTTCGTTTGTCGGGTCTCCATCGGCAGAAACGGCCGTCACGGCCGTCCCCCCTGCCGCACAAATCGCTGTCCCTGCACCAGTCAAGCACCCCACACCCGCAACTACAGATCCGGTTACAGCGACCGTATGAGCAGCAGCCTCACCGACAATATAAGCCCCCGCCGCCACCTTTTGCCCCACACTGGCATCGGGATGTTGCACAATGGATACCGCCATATCCAGATTGTTACAGGTAGTGGAATAAAACGTGTTTCGCAAGAAGCCAGCAAAACCCCAGCAGTGGCCCGACGGATCCACAATCAGAAGGGGATTATTTCGGGCATAGGCGTAGCGGTTGAGGGCTTGCGGGTCAATTTGGTCAGGAACCAGGGTATCAGCCGAGGCGAAACGGCCGATTGAACTCACATAATGCCGGGCATTCATGTAAATCAGCCCCAGGTCGTTGCTGCTGGTATTGTTGGCTTTGTGGCCGGTGAAGGCGCGTTCCGTCAGGAAGGCCGGGTCGCTGCCCCGGAAGCCGCCAAAGGGCTTGCCCTGAGCCTGCCGAAGGGGCAGGAATCGGGTCATGTCCAGCAGCGCGCCGCTGCTGTTGGTCACTGCGCCAATACTGCCTAAATGGTCGCCGTGCAGGTAAACCAGGGTGTTGTAACTGGCCGGGCTGCCCGTCACCCGCAGGTTGTCAAAACTGACGTTACTCTGGTTGGTGCGCCAGGCCACATAGCTGCCGCTGGTCAAGGGGGTGCTGTCCGTCCAGCTGAGCACCTGCGCCCCGTTCCGCCACACCGTAATGACCCCGGCATTGTATGTCACCCGGTACTGGTACGTCTGCCCGTTGGCAGCCACCAGCCCGGCGCTGGCGCGCTGGTTCAGCGTGTTGCTCACGCTTTCGTAAATGAGGATGGAACTGCTGTTCTGCCACACCAGATAGCTGTTGCCATGATTGGCGTCGGCGGCCGTGCTGGCCATGAAGTGCAACCCACCGGCGGTAATACCGCTGTTAAATGTTGCCTGCCATTCGTAAGCCATTCCCCCGGATTGGGTCAGGGCATAGCTGCTGTTGGTAGCCGTGTTAGCCGTGTTCGTTTGCCGGTAGGCGTAGCCAGCGCCGGTATCCAGCATACTCCAACTGCCGCTGTGCGCCGTCCAGCCGGCGGCGTTGCCATCGTCATAATTTTCGGCCAACCCCAGCCCTAATTCCCGTTGGGCGATGGCTGATCCTGAGCCTGCCGAAGGACCACCCAGGCTGTAGGTGACGCGCTTCATCGTCACCGGGCCGTTGACTTCCACCTCAAAACCGGGGAAGGGGTAATAAATGGTCTTGCCGGACGGCTCCACCGTTTTCATGCGCTGCCCGTCGGCGTCATAGACAAAGGTGGTAGTGCCGCCGCCGCTCTTGACGACGGAGGTCAGCCGGTTTTCCACGTCAAAGTTTTGGGTCTGGTGAACGGCCGTGTGCGGCGGCACATCCAGCTGCCTACTGGTCAGGGGATACGCGGAGAGGTTGTCCACCTGGCCGGTCACGGTGAAGGTATCACCCACCGCTACCGGCGCGGCCGGGCCGGTCAGGGTAAAAACGAGGGCCGGCGTCTCTGAGCCTGTCGAAGGGGGAGGGTCGTCTGTGGGCACAGATAGGGGGGGTGGTGGCTCAATTTGGGCGTTTACGCCCATATATGGGGGGGGGTAAACAAAACAAATAGCCCCAAAAACAGGGCAACCAGCATGGATTGACGGTGCAACATGAAAACTCCTCCTGAATTGTCAATTGCCAATTGTCCATTATCAATTGTCATTGGTGGGGTGGCTCCGGTTGGCTGACCGGCGGCTCCACACAACTGGGGCGGGATTGTAGTAGGGTCAGGTCAGAACGTCAAGCTAAAGTTTTCAAAACACCGTTCTAATCGCTCTTTGAATGGTTCTATGGTTCCATTTTTAGTTCTTGACAAAATAGTTCCATTCCGTACAATTCCGCCTGTTAGCTTTCTGTAACGCGATTTGGCAAATCACGTTACACCGGAACGACCGTATGTTCGACGAAGAAAAAAAACAACGTTGGGTCGCCTTTGTGCAGTCCATCGAACCAGACATGACGCCGCAGGCGGTGCGGCTCATGGGCGATTGGCGGCGCATCAGCCACGCCCTGCACCAGATTGGCCAGGCCAGCCTTGCCGAAAGCGGCCTGACCGAGGCGCAATATCTGGTGCTGATGAGCCTGTACATGCACGAGCAAATTGAAGGACGGGCCATGCTCAACCCATCGGAAATCAGCAAATGGCGCGGTACCAGCCGCAACACCATCAGCGCCCTCATTCGTGGCCTGGAAGCAGACGGGCTGATTGAGCGGCAACTAGATGACGTAGACCGACGTAAATTCAACATTTGTCTGACGAGTAACGGCCGTGCCCTGGTCAGCCAACACGCCCACAAACAGTTCCGCGCCGTCGGCGGCTGCTTCAACCGCCTCAGCGCCGCCGATCAGGAAACATTGACCGACTTACTGAACAAACTGAACCAAAACCTGGAAGAAACCCGTTCGCAACTGGAACAGTAGGGGCAATTTGGCAAATTGCCCTACAGGAGACACTTATGCAAGCAGCAGGAAACCCACCACGCTCTGGCCGTCGTGGCCGCGGCGGCAACAGTCGCCCCAAAATGAGCAATCAGGCGCTGCGTCGCGCCGTCCGCTACGTCTGGCAGTACCCCAAAGTCACCTGGGCTGCCGTCGGCGCGCTGCTCATCGCCACCCTGGCCCAACTGGCCGTACCCCAACTGGTACAAGAAGTCATAGACACCATCACCAGCAACGTGATCAATGAAAGGCTATTGGAGCTGCCGGCCAATCTCCAGGCATTTGCCGCCGAACGGTTAGGCGTAGACCTGGCTTCGGCGCAGACAGACCTGGACGGCGCGGAACGCGCCATTATCATGGCCGGGCTGATCATCATCGCCTTTGCCATCGCCCGTGGCTTCTTCTCATTTGCCCAGACCTACCTCTCCCAGGTCTTGTCACAAAACATCGCCTTTGACCTGCGCCAGGATTTGTATGCCAAAATCCAGCGCCTCAGCTTCAGCTACCACGATCGCAACCGCACCGGCCAACTGATGATCCGGGCCACCGACGACATCGAAAAGCTGCGCCTGTTCTTGGGCCAGGGGTTACTGCTGGCTTTACAATCCATCATTTTATTGGTGGGCACACTGATCATTCTCTTCCTCACCAACGTCCGGCTGACATTCGTCGTATTGCCGTTACTGCCCATTGCCCTGGTTTCTTTTATGATTTTTGGCGGTCTGGCGCAGCCATTGTTTGGCGAAGCGCAGCGCCGCCTCTCCCGCGTCAACACCATCTTGCAGGAAAACCTGGCCGGGCTGAAAGTGGTGCAGGCATCGGTGGCCGAAAAACGGGAGCAGGCCCACTTCAAAGAAGCGATTGATTCCGAATTAGACCAGCGCATCAAAATCACGCGCATGTTTGCCATCCTCTTTCCTTTTATCTTTCTGGTAGCCAATCTGGGGCAGGCGGCGGTGATGTACTTCGGCGGCCGCCAGATTATGAATGAAACCCTGACATTGGGTGAATGGCAAAAGTTCAGCCTTTACCTGGTGTATTTGTTCATGCCGTTAGGCCAGTTGGGGTTTATCATCAGCCTGATGGCGCAAGCCGCCGCCAGCGCCGACCGTATCTTTGAGATATTGGATGCAAAGAATGACGTGGAAAACAAACCCGGCGCGGTGGAATTAGGGGAGGTCACGGGGCGCATCGCCTTTGAAAATGTCACCTTCCGCTACTTTGAAGGCAGCGAGCCGGTCTTGCAGGACATCACCTTTACCGCCGAACCGGGGCAGACCATTGCCCTGCTGGGCGGCACGGGCAGCGGCAAGACAACCATTATCAACCTGATTCCGCGCTTTTATGATGTCAGCGATGGGCAAATTACCATTGACGGCCACGATTTGCGCGATGTGACCCTGGAAAGCCTGCGCCAGCGCATCGGCATTGTGCTGCAAGAGACCAACCTGTTCGGCGGCAGTATCCGCGATAACATCGCCTTCGGCCGGCCCGACGCCAGCGAAGCCGAAATCATCGCCGCTGCCCAGGCTGCCGCCGCCCATGACTTCATCATGGAGTTCCCCGAAGGGTATGACACGCCGGTGGGTGAACGTGGTTCCACCCTCAGCGGTGGGCAAAAGCAGCGCGTAGCCATTGCCCGCGCCCTGCTCATGGACCCGCACATCCTGATTCTGGATGACAGCACCAGCAGTGTAGACCTGAGTACCGAATACCAGATTCAAAAGGCGCTGGACAAACTGATGCACGGCCGTACCAGTTTTGTCATTGCCCAACGCATCAGCACCGTGTTGAACGCCGACCAGATTCTGGTGCTGGACAACGGCCGTATCGTTGCCCGCGGCGTCCACGAAGAATTGATGGAAGACAGCTCCATCTACGCCGAGATTTATCATTCGCAACTCTCGGAGGATGTGGCATTGGCTTAACCAATCTCCTAATCTCCCAATCTCTTAATCTCAGGTAATTGTGAGATTAAGAGATTGGGAGATTGAGAGATTGTTGGAGACTCCGCTATGATAGACCGTCAAGCTCAACTGCTGGGCATGGAAGCCCAAAAAGCGCAAAGTATCAGCGGCACGCTCAAACGATTTGGC
>CAADGU010000533.1 GCA_900696625.1 uncultured Chloroflexota bacterium
CATGAGGAGGTAGAGGACGCATGAAAGACGAACGCATAGAGCAGTTCTTAGAACTGATTGTGCCATTGGCTGCCGAAATCAAACTAGGCAAACTCTCGGACAAACATAACTCACGAGGTTTTGCAAAAGTGGAGTGTCCGGTATGCCACAAGGGAACGATCACCTACAACGTGTATCCCAACGGCCACACGTCGGGTAAGTGTGACGGCTGCTGGGTGGAGTGGCGAGAATGACCACCGAAACCTACGTCCACCACTGCCACATTCTGGCCGTCACCGACCGTGAGCCGCCATTTCCGCCGCTCGTATACCTCACCGACATGGCCGGACACACCGAACGGCTAGCGCTGGCGGATGTCCAACACCGGTTGCGCCAGGTACGGGCTGAGGTTGAAATACTGGAGGCAGCCGAAAGGATGCTATCCCCGGAGCCGGGCCAGGAAACTGGCAATGCGCCGGGGGTCGCCAGCGAGTCACCGGGGACTGGCTAGCTGGCGGCGCCATCCTCTGGTTTCCTCCTGTTGTACCCCTGGCCGCTGCGCCCACTGAGGCAGCCGGCCAGGGGCCACCGGGGGGGGTTAGTCACCGTAGGGTGGGCCGGGGTCAACAATGAATAGATCGGCAATGCCGATGGGCATACCCTGCGAGGAAAAGAAATCGAGCAGCTTGGCGAGCGTACGCAGCTCGACAGCAGTCACGCCGTCATGCCGCAACCGGTCCCAGGTCTGGCGTGTGATGCCAGACTGCCGGGCAATGTCCGTCCAGTACAGATCGGAACCGGTTCGTTTTTCGAGGTCCTTGATCAGATTGAACACATTTAGGCGAACACTATGCATGATTGTTTTCTCCAAAGTTATGTGTCAGTCACCACGCATAGACTAACAGGCGAAACGCATGATGGAAACTTGTACTTGACAAAGGTATCATACATAGTGTATGATAGTCAACACATAAATACGCCGATGGGTTGGCACCCCGTCAGCAGTGGCGTCACACGGAACCGGGCGAATGAGCGAGTGAATTCCTGATTTTGAGTCAGGCGATAAGTTTCCGTAGCCGGCAGCCAACCGGACGCTCATCGCCTTATCGCCTGACTCAAGGCCAGGAATTTTTCATTCAGGAGAACTAGACATGAGTACAGCAATTGTACGACACGAGATGGATAGGGAGCAGGTGGAACTAGTCAAAGCCACCATCTGTAAAGGCGCAACGGATGACGAGTTGAAGCTGTTTATGGCGCAGGTGAATCGCACCGGTCTCGATCCGTTTAGCCGGCAAATATACGCCATCAAACGGTGGGACAGCCGGGAACGCCGGGAAGTCATGCAAACGCAGGTGAGCATCGACGGGTTCCGCCTCATTGCCGAGCGCACCGGCAAATACGCCGGCCAGGTAGGGCCATTCTGGTGCGGACCAGACGGGCAGTGGCTGGAAGTCTGGCTATCGAACACGCCGCCCGCAGCCGCAAAGGTGGGCGTGATTCGCAGCGACTTTCGTGAGGTATTGTGGGCCGTCGCACGTTACGACGCCTACGTACAGACCACGAAAGAGGGCAAGCCGAACACCATGTGGCTCAAGATGCCCGATCTGATGCTCGCTAAATGCGCCGAGTCGTTAGCGTTGCGTAAGGCGTTCCCGCAGGAGTTGAGCGGGCTGTATACCTCGGACGAAATGTCACAGGCTGATAACGAGGTGACGATGACAGTGCCGCAGCAACAGGCGCCCCGGCCAGCCCCACAACGCACCCCACAGCCGGCCCACCGGCCCACCCAGAACGGTAGCGCCAAACCAGCCCTGCCGGAAACGTTGGATGAACTCCCCGAACTCGACCCCAACGGCAGCGCACCAGACCCGAACCCGTTCCATGACGCACAGCCGGCCAGCAACGGCACCCCGACACCTGACGACGCCCTGCGCATCAACGCCTTGGAAATCATCGAGGCCGCCGGGCTGAAGACGCCGGGCCAGGCGCAGGCGTGGTCAGCGCAGCACGGCTATCGCACCAACGAGCACAGCGCACGCAACGCCTGGATGACGATGATCAACGATCATTTCGGCGGCGCATCGCTGACGCCACCGAAGATCCGTGAGGCGATTATCGCCTATATCGAAATGTGCCTGGCGGAAGGCAAGAAGGAGCCGGTGACGGCGTGATCACCGACATCCATGCACACCTGCAATTTATCGAGCGTCTGCGCCAGTTCGTGCGCCAGCACGCTGAAACGGCGGATGAACTGGAGACGCTACTGGACGGCCTAGATATTCTTGAGTCCGAGATAGAAAACATTGGCGCTGAACCAGAATCGGCAGAGCCTGATCGGACAGCATGAGATAGCGCCCGGCGGTGGGTGACTGCCGCCGGGATGGAGGGGATTATGGCACAGATGGAACTTTGGAGTAATGGCAACAAACGGCAGATGTTTACGCCCGACGTTCCCATTGACCACGTGATTGTTAGTCCGCTGAACCCAAGACAGACACGCACGGATGAACACATCAAGGATATTGCAGACTTGATTGTTCAAAACGGTTTTGACCAAACTTGTGCGCCCAAAGCATATAGAAACAACGGATGTTACGAGGTGTTTGCCGGTGGCAATCGTTTACTGGCCGCACAAAAAGCGGGGTGCGTTTCCATCCCGCTTTATGTCTACGAGGGATACGAAGAGGCCGAACTGTGGAAACTTGCCTACCTGGACAATGACCAGGCTGGTAAGCATAACGAGGTTAGTTGTGTTGATATATGGATGGACTACCAGCGACGAAAAGCCGCAGGGTGGTCACAAAACGAAATTGCAGACGCACTGGGCGTAAGCCAAACGCTTGTCAGTTTTCGGTTGCGCCTCGCCGCTCTTTCGCCTGCCATTCTTGATTATTTTATTACCACAAATGGACTAAACGAGCGTCACGCCAGAGAAATTGTCGATTTATTACCAGGTAATAATCTCGATCCCTGGTTGACCCGTGATGCCGCCATGCTTGAAGTGATCGAAACCGTCATCAAGCGCACCGTAGCCCCGACCGCCAAGCACTTCGCAGAAGAAGTCGAGAAGTTTAACGCCACCATTGCCCACGCCCAAGACTGTCTAGGCAAGCTGGACGAACAATGGCACGAGCAGTTCATCCAGTTGCTAGCTAAGAAAAAGGCACGCAGCACGGCGCAGGTTGACGCCCACTACAACACCATAGCCAAGCTACAGGCAGACGACGCTAGACGACAGACGGAAGCCGCAGAACTGGCCGCACGCAAAGCGACCGAGGAAGAGCAGCGCAAGGTGCGAGAGTCGTACCTGGTCGAACAGCGCAATTATTACCTGTCAAAGTTGGTGCATGGCGACGCCCGCAAGGTACACATTCCACTCAATATCAAACTGCTTTTCACTGACCCGCCCTATGGCAAGGACTATCAAAGCAATCGTCGTGTTGTCACCAGCCAGGCGGATAAGATCGAAAACGACAATGAAGCGGCCTTCGACCTACTGGCCGATGTGCTGGGTAGATTCTACCCTCGTATGGCCGAAGATAGCTTCGCCCTGGTCTGGTGCGACTGGCGTCATCAGTGCCGCTTTGCCGACATCATCACCGGCGCTGGGTTCGAGATTCGGGCCGAGGTGATCTGGAACAAACCGAATCACGGCAGCGGCGACATCTATGGGGCACCAGCACCCAAGCACGAGAAGTTCTTTTTCGCCGTCAAGGGCAACCCCAAACTAACCGAGGGTAAACGTTTCGATTCTGTACTGGACGGCAGCAAGTTCTTGGGGTCTGGACACCCAACAGAAAAACCAACCGACCTGATAGCGATGGTTATTGAATCGCTGACGTTGGAGGGGGACGTGGTGGCTGACCCGTTCATGGGTAGCGGAAGCGTGCCGCTAACAGCCTTTAGATTACAGCGTGATTTTTGGGGCTGCGACCTGTCCGAACAGTGGCACAAGTTCGCCGGCGAGCAATTGTTCAACTTGGTAAAGGCGCAGGTGAAATGAATAACTTTGAATTCGAGAAGAGCATGGCTGGTCAGATGGTTGAAATCTTGCGAAGAAATGCTTTTCATGTCCTACGCATTGAAACAGCCACGGAAGAGCAGGACATGAAACAGGCAACAGATTTCACGTTTCGGGCTAAAGTGGGCACAGTTGCCGCCAGGGTGCGCAGACATCAAAGCACGGGCAAAAAGTATCGTGACTTGACAATCCGCTCCGAAACCCTATTCGGTGGACGAACAGAGATCGACAAACTACGTGAGGGGTTCGGGGACTACTACCTTTATGCCTGGCAAAATGAAACGGGGCAGATTGGCGAGTATATGATCGTCGATTTGAACAAGGTGCGAGAGTCAGGCTTGCTTTACACGCCATATCTTCAGGGTCCAATCCCTAACACTGACGGCGCAACGGCCTTTGTCTGGATTCCACTACAAACCCTCTTGGACAATGGTTGCGTTGTTTGCCATACGGTTGATGGATTCAATGGTAAAACGCACAGGGCAAGTAAGCCAGTAGTCATGAGCAATCTTTCAGCTATAGAGCAGGCGCTCATGGCTATCAAACAACAGGTGGAGCCGGTTTAATCATGAACACCACCACCTGCCCCATCTGCGGCGAACCATGGCACTCCGATGAAGAACCCGTGTGCGATGCGCCGGCGTGTCAGGCCGTGTTCGAGTTGCAATGGAAACTAGACGCACAAGGCGAGGAGATCGCCCGGCTGAAAACGGCGCTGGCGAAACTGGAGAGGCACCTACTGGACACGGTGGGGCTGTGACGGGTCTGGGAATACCTACACGAAACAAAGGACGCCGACAATGACAGGCAGCGATATTCAGGTGGAACATGGCGAGTTTACCCGCATCCACAACACCATTTTGGAACGGCTAGCACTGGCTCGCCTGAGCGGATCTGAGTATCGCTGTCTGTTATACCTCCTGCGCAAAACCTACGGCTATGGCAAAAAGGAGGATCGCATCGGCCTGACGCAATGGGAGAAAGGCACCGGCATCAAACGCCAAAACGTGTGGCTCGTGCTGCAAGAGCTGCGAGAAAAGCGCATCGTCTACATGGTGGACAACGGCCCAAAACGTGCGCAAACGTGGGGATTCAACAAGTATTTTGAGCAATGGCAGATTGACGACGATGGCGGAACTGTCATGGTAGAGCATGACAGTTTTGTCATGCCACGGCATGACAGATTGGAACCATCTGTAATGCCACAGCATGACAGTTCTGTCATGGTAGAGCATGACAGTTTGGAACCATCCGAAAACCAATCTGTCATGGTAGAGCATGACAAAACTGTCATGCTCTACCATGACAACAAAAGAAAGAAAGAAAGATCAGATACTAACGTATCTGCTGCTAACGCAGGCACGGCGCCGAAACATTCCGCGAGGGAGCCGACAGGACATCAGCAATATTTTGCCAAAGTTTGCGAGATCGTTGGCTGGGATTACAAGACGCTGACGAAGGACCAAAAAGGCCAGGTTGCGCAGACGGTGGGCGTCCTCAGTGAGGCCGGATATTCGCTAGATGAGCTGAGCCGGTTCGGGAAGGAAATTTGGGTGCATGATTGGCGCTGGCAGAAACACCGGCAACATCCAACGCTGTCGCAATTACGAGCGGAGATCGGCAAACTTCGCAGCGGCGTTTACGTCAATGGTGATTCGCCGGTAGCCAGCGGTCGTGTAGACATCTCAGTAGGTGAGCTATGAGCAACTGCCAACACCAGCACAGCACGGTCACACGGGGCTATCTGGAGGACGGTTCGCCGGTCGCCATCCACCAGTGCGACGATTGCGGCCTGACGCTGCCGGCTAAAGAGCTGGGCGACGTGGACATTTGGGCGTTGCCTGAGACAGACACCAGGGCACTGGCTACAGCCTGGCAGCGCATTTGGGTACGCCTGTTTGGGCAGGTAGAAAAACAACTAGCCAACGTTATCGATTTTGCTAAAGGAGCCAAACCGTGAGCACATTTGCTGAAATGTTGGAACTGACGCACCCGACAGCAGAGGCTACCGTACTGGCCGGTATGCTGGCCGATAGCGAGATGGCCATAGAGCTGGCGCAGATCTTGGAGCCGGGCGACTTCCACAACGAGCGGGCCGGCGTGATTTTCGAGGCTATCCGGTCACTGCTAATGGGCATCGAGCCGGTAGACAAACCGGCCATCCTGTCAGAGTGTCGCCAGATATGCACCGAGCGCAAATTGAAATTCACCGTCACCGAGGCGCATTTGGCCTTCGATGGAGATCCCAAACGGGCCATCTCCTACGCTCAAACCGTCAAACGGCTGGCCTGGCTGCGTGGCGCCGCCGACTTTGCGCACTGGATGATTCAGAGTCTACAGGCGCACCCTGACCCCGACGGGCTGTTCACCGAGGCGCAGGAGCGTTGGACGGGGCTGCGGCCAGTGCAGAAAAACAGCGCATTTGTGTACGGCTGGGATACGATAGCGATTCACGACAAAATCATCAAAGAGCGCAACCAGCCACAGCGGGATACCGTTCGCTTTGACTGGCCGTGGCGCTCATGGAGCCAGATTGTGCGTCCACTACTGCCGGGCATGGTGGGTATCGTTGCGGCTCCAGACGGGCAGGGGAAGACCAGCTATCTGGAGATGATAGCCGAACACTGGGCCATGATGGACATCCACACCGTCTATGTTCACCTGGAAGATGACCGGGACTATAAACTCGACCGGCGCCTGGCTCGCTACTCTCGCATCCCGATGGAACGTATCGAGGACGGGCAGTATACTGGCGCTGAACTGGCCGCCATCCGTGAGGCAAATGAAAACATAGCACAGTGGGCGGATCGGCTGCACTACTACCACGCACCCGGCAAGAGCATGACCGAGATCGTCCGGGAACTAGAAACCCGTGTCAGCGAGGGCGTCTGTCAGGCTGTTGTATTCGACTATCTCGACAAAGTGCAGGCGACCAGGGCGCAGGCCAAAATACACGGCGCCAACACCTGGGAACGGCAGGCCGATGATATGGAGCAGTTGAAAACCTTTGCCGAGCGAAACCGGCTGCCGGTGATGACGGCCACGCAGGGCAATAAGTCCATGCAAAACGGCGGTACGCAGACCCGGCAGGCCATCCAGGGCAGCGGCCAGAAGTCGCAAAAGAGCCAACTGGTTATTGTCCTGACCCGTGACCTAGTGGGTGACGAGGGGCTGCACGACAAACACGGCAATCGTATTGCAGAGCCGGGCGACTACAGCCCCATCGTCAACGTGCGAGTAGACAAGCAGAACCGGGGCCGCACGGGGCAATTCAAGCAGATCATCGCAGGCCGGTTCTTTACCATCCGTGACCCAGAATGGAATTAGTCTTTCGCATAGGTATTCGCAGGCGACAGGTAGCATTATGACGACGATTACAGTGAGTATCGAGCAACGGTTTCGGGATGTGTCCGACTGGCTGACCCGGTTAACCAACGAATTCGAGACGGCCAAACATACCTACTGGCAATTCATTTTCGACCTACGAGACGGGATAGACCAGTTTGGGCGCACCGACCACGGCAAGATGCACCTCTACGAACTGGCAGCCGGGCAGCTAGGGCTATCGGTCAAAACGGTGCAGAACTATGTGAGTGCTGCCAGATCGCCACTATCGGCTACGGCCTGTGACCTGGGATTGGAGGTGTGGCATCTTATGGCAGTGTTGGGTCTGGATATTGAGGTGGGGCACGATCTGCTATCTACGGCGGCGGAGCAGGGGTTGACGCCGAGCCGCACCGGGCAACTGGCCTGGGTGCATAAGAACCCCGTTCCCAACACAGGGAACACACAAAACGGGGCGCATCCGGCAATAGGAATTGCGCAGCCGGTAACGCACCAAAATGGGCATGACGACGCCCCACCCTACGACAACGAGCCGTACTACGCCGAATCCGACCGGGCGGACCGTATCGCCCGGCTCGTGTGCCCGCATTGCGGGAAGGAGTTTGCGGCATGACAGCACTAAACATTAAGCATGACTACAGCGGGCGGGCGCAGGTAGAGCAGGGAGACACTACGTATCTATCTGCGCCGGTTACGCTGCTGTTTTGGCATCAGTTCGGCATCGTCCAGGCCGGTAACGGCGCTAGTTGGATACCGGAACAAATGATGCCGGTAGGTGGCCGGTATCGTTTTCGAGTTGGCGATTTTGACGTGACCGTGCGGCGCAGCAGTGTGCGGCGTAGCGGGAATACCGAGATCATCAACCTGGATGCAGAACGCAAGAGGAGACGAGGGTGAAAGCATCGCTACCCTACACCCAGGCGCA
>CAADGU010000534.1 GCA_900696625.1 uncultured Chloroflexota bacterium
GGCATCCGTCCCAGTTTGAAGAGGCTCACTTCCTGGCCGTACAGTTTGAGGACGGCATGATTGGGGTCTGGCAGGCCGACGTAAGGCAGTTCTTCTTCTTGCCAGTAATCGCGGAAGGCGTCAGCATTTTCCGGGCCAACAACGACAATTTCAGCATGTCTGTCGGTAAATTCATCGTAATCACGGCGCAACTGCGCCATGTGCCGGCGGCAGTACGGTCAGGTAAAACCGCGATTAAAGACGAGTACGATGTGCTTTTTACCGCGAAAATCAGATAGACGAACGGGACGGCCGTTAAAATCTGCCAGCTCAAAATCTGGCGCGGGGGTATTGATTTCTACTTTATTGCCCATAGCGGTATGTCCTAGAACTTGATTTAAGTCAGTAACAGTTCTAGGACATACCGCTATAAAAACAAGAGCAGGCTTAGCGAAAACTCATATTTGTTGTTTATTCGCCGATGGTAACGGGGATAACTATGGTCTCGCCGCCGCGCGCCGGTAAGTTGAATGGGCTGCTGGTGAGCAGCGCCGCGCCACCCTGCCGTTCGTAAATAACCCAGCGGTAAGGGCCAGAACCCAGATTTTCGCCGCCTACCCACCACTCACGCACGCTTACCCATTGGCCCCCAACCTGAGAGATGTTGTCCATCTGGCCGCGCCAGCCTTCCACCACATGCCAGTTTGCGCCGTCGCTCCACTGCACCTCTGTCCATAACTCTTGCCAGGCCGTTAGATGCCACTGCCAGTTTGGGCCATAGTGCGCGTGCAGTTGCAGACGGCTGCCGGTTTGTGCCGGTTCTGCGACAGGTTCAGGTGTGGCTGTGGGGGGTTCTGGAGTCGGCTCTTCTGGTACCGGTGTCGCGGTGGGTGGTTCGCCGCCGCGTGGCGGCAGTTCACCTTCCTGGGCAGCGGCAAACAGGGGCAGCATTAACGCCGCCAGCAGCAACACGGCCGTGCCCATGAGCAGAATAGAAATGGTACGATTTTCAAATAATTTCCTGGTCATCTTATACATCCTTTTCAAAATGGATATGGGGATATGGGGATATTCCTCAATATCCCCATATCAATTGTTAAGGGGCGACGGCCGTACCGGATATGATGTTGTTGTACGGCCCCCCCAGGATTTCGTGTGTTTCCAGAATGCCGCCATAGGCGACGCCTTCACGGGCCGAATCTACCTGCGCGTAAATCAGCGTCCCGGCGGGTAGGCTGCCGTTATACAGACTTTCTTCGGGCACAAAGTATTGGTTAGGCGCGCCCGGCTCGGTGCTGTATACCAGCGTCAGCGATTGGCCGGGGGCCAACAGAGCGGTAACGCCCCAGGCTATGCCTTCATCGGCCAGGTCATACCATAACTGGTTGGGGCCGGTGGGTGGCGCACTGGGATTGATGTAAAAGTCAACCCAAAAGCCGCTGGTGGTGGCGGTATTGCCCTGATTCTGAATGGTCAATTCAATCTGGCTGCTGCTGGCGCTGACGGCCGTAATCACCAGGTCGGGCGCGCTAACTGCCTGATTCATGATGATGGGCAGGTAGACGGCCGAGAGTTCCTGGATGGTAAAGGTGGTGGGGTCAAACATGCCCGGTTGGGTGGGGTCATCGGTGAAGGTGAACGCTTCATTTTGGCCGTCGTCGTCGCCATCGTAAAAAATCTGGCCCTGGTTGCTGACCACCTGGCCGCGGAAACCGGGCAAGATGGTGGCTTCAATCTCCAAAATAACGCTGCCGCCGGCTGGAATGGCCCCATTCCAGGTGACGGTATTAAAACTGGAAGCGATAGCGCCGCCGCCGCTGACGATCTGCGCGTTGGTCAACGCGATTTCTTCCGGCAACTCATCTACGAACTCATCGCCGGGATTATCCATCTGGTCGGTGTCGCCGGTGTTGGAAAGCACGATGGTATAACGGATAGCGCCGCCTTCGTTGAAGCTGCCGCTAACCGTTTTCAGGCCAAGGATGTCGGACGGGGCAATGACGGTGACAACGGCCGTGTCGCTGTCACTGTCGCCATCATCATCCGTCACCGTCAGGGTGGCGGTGTAGACGCCGATGCCGGGGTAAATGTGGGATGGGGTTAAGGTGCCTGTCATTACGCTGCTATCGCCAAAATCCCACGCATAAGTCAGGGTATCCCAGGCGCCGGGGTCGCTGGCAGCGCCGCTAAAGTTGGCCGGAAAGCCGTCCAGGACGATCAGGTTGGGACCGGCGTCGGCGGTGGGGGGCAGGTTGTTCACGGTTACGGCCGTTTCACCTGTATCGCTGCCGCCGTCATCATCCGCCAATGTCACCGCAATCGTCGCCGGGTCGTAGTTATCCTGGTAAGTGTGCGTCTCCGCGAAGCTGCTGGAACCGGCGGCGTAGTTGAAGGATTCCACCACACCATTTCCCCAATCCACCGTCAGGATGAAGGTGTCCAGTGGGCTGATTTCGGTAAATGTGCCGGAGAGAGTGACGGCTTCGCCTTCGTTCAGGGTGGGGGGCACGGCCGTGAGCGAGTCGAGTGCGGGCGGTACGTTGCTGACGGTGACGCTGGCATTGGCCGAACTGCTGTCCGTACCATCATCTACCGTCACCTCAATGGTGTAGTCGTCAGATGGTCCGGCCGGGTCATCCAGGTAGGTGTGGTTGGCGCTAAAACTGGTCGTGCCCACCGTCAGGTTGATCACATCGCTGTTGCCATCGCCCCAGGCAATGGTGACGGTGTGGGCGTCGCCGCCGTCCTGGTCGGTAAAGCTGCCTGTCAGGGTGATGGTTTCTGTTTCCTGAATGGCGCCAGGGGAGACGTTTAAGTCGCCATCGTTGATGATGGGGGGGTCGTTGGCATCGAGGACGTTGATGGTCATCACGGCCGTGTCCGTGAGTGCGCCGCTGTCTGTCACCTGCACATCCAGGCTGTAGCTGGGCGTCGTTTCAAAATCCAATGTGTTGTTGTTGGCAACGGCAATCACGCCGGCATCGTTGATGCTGAAGACGCCATCCGGGTCGCCGCTGAGAATGTCGAAGGTGAAGGAGTCCTCGCCATCGCCATCTGAAACCAAAATAGTACCCACAATGGCCCCATTCGCCGCATTTTCAGCGATGGTGAACGTTTGGGGGTTGATGTCCGGGGGGAATTCGTTCACGTTTGTCAGGTTGATGGTGATGGTAGCCTCATCCGTTAAATTGCCGGTGTCTGTAACGCGCACGGTGAGGTTAAAGGCGGGCGTGGTTTCAAAATCCAGGGCGGCGCTGTTGGCGACGGTTATTTGCCCGGAGAGATCGTTGATGGCAAAAGCGCCGTCGGTGTTACCCGCCATGATGCCGAACGTGAGCGGGTCATCATTGGGATCGAAAGCGGCTACGGTCCCAACGGCCGTGCCATTTGGGCTGTTTTCGGGAACGCTGAACGTTTGATTATTGATGATGGGCGGCTCATTGGGATCAATAATGGCATTGATGGTGATGACGGCCGTGTCGCTCAATCCGCCATCGCTGACTCTTACCAGCAGGGTAAACGTGGTGGGGTCGCTTAATAGTGTATTGTCTGCCACCGTCAGTAAGCCGGACGTCAGTTCCAGGTCAAAGGTATTGCCGGTATTGCCGGCCAAAATCGTGTAAAAGAGGTCATTCCCGTCTGGGTCTGAGGCGGCAATCGTGCCCACAACCGTCCCTGTGGGGCTGTTGACGAAGACATCAAACGCCTGGTCTTCAACAACCGGGGCATCATTGATATTGATGACGTTAATGGTCATGATCCCGGTATCGGTGCCATCCGGGTTGCTTACTTCAACCGTGAGGAAAAAGGCAGGGTTGGTTTCATAATCAATTTGGGTGCCATCGGCCACCGTGAGCAGGCCGGTGCTGGCGTTAATGGCAAAGGCGCCCAATTCGTTGCCGGCGACAATGGCGTAGGTCTCGGCGTCGGTGGCAATGACAGCGCCCACGGCCGTGCCGGTGGCGCTGTTTTCCACAACCATAAAGCTCTGGTCTTCCACTACCGGGGCGGCCAGGTAAGAAGCCGCTGTCGGTAATGAACGACCAGAGGCGGCTGCAAAAAATAATACAATCAACAAACCCACAGGCAGCCGATAATGATGGCGCAATAGGGGAACAATTTTGGAAATAACGACCGATAAGTGCAATAACATGATCATCTCCCTCAACATACTCTATATTTGAGCGGCAAGAGGTGTGTATGGGGGGATCATTGTTAGCTGTGGTGGCTCATGTAGGGCTTCTTCCACGCCTCTTGCCTGGTAAACATCATCTTCAATGATCTGATGATTACGGCAAGAGTATAAGTTCACGCCCGGTTCACGCCTATGAGCAGAGGGTCATGGCATGAAGGTACTACTTGTCAACAAGGGTTGCATCGGAAACCATACCTTATTACTATAAAGAACAGCACGTATATCCTGATTTACCCAACACATCACAAGGTAGCCACAAAAGCATTGCCTTCTGGAGGGAAAAATGACTAACCAGCCAATTGATCTGACCAGCCCAGACTTCCTGGCAAATCCTTACTCCCTTTACCAAATATGGTAAACGACGGTCTGTTAGATGATGCCAATATGCACAGCCTGGGTCAGGCGGCGCTGGCGCGTGGCGATTGGCCGGCAGCCCGCGCCGCCTTTGAAACGGCTCTGCGCCAGCAGGAAACGGCCGTCGCCCTCGATGGTCTGGGTATGGCCGCCTGGTGGCTCAATGACGCCGCCGTGGCCATCAATGCCCGCGAACGCGCCTACCAGCTTTACCGCGCTCAGGGTGAGGGCCGCAGCGCCGCCCGTGTAGCGGCCTGGCTGGCCATGGACACCTTCCACTTCCGGGGCGAATATGCCATTGCCAACGGTTGGATACAACACGGCCGTCGCCTGGTGGAAAACAGCGAACCGGGCGCAGAATCGGGCTGGCTGGACCTAGCCCAGGCGCACGTGTTGATGTGGGCTGACCTGGATTATGCCGCCGCGCAGCAGCTATGCGCCCAGGCGGTCGCCTTGGGTAAAACGCTGGGTGATGTAGACCTGGAAATGGCCGGCTTGTCCGGGGAAGGGTTGGCGCTGGTGAACCAGGGGCAGGTGGGCGAAGGGATGCGCCGCCTGGATCAGGCAACATTGGCGGCCACCACCGGCGATGTAAGCGATGTAGACGCCGCCTGTACCGCCTGCTGCTGCCTCATTTTTGCCTGCGAATGGACACGGGACTATGAACGGGCGGCGCAATGGGTACAGCGGCTGCGTGACCTGGCGACGCGCTGGTCTCATCCCACACTGTTAGCTTTCTGCCAGGTGCATTACGCCAGCCTGCTCATCTGGCGAGGGGAGTGGGAAGCGGCCGAAGCGGAACTGTTGGCGGCTACCAATGACCTGGCAACCACGCAGCAGCCGGCGCGTGTGGCCGATGGCCTGGTGCGCCTGGCCGACCTGCGCTGCCGCCAGGGGCGTTTTGCCGAAGCGGAGGCTCTCTTTGCCCGGCTCGAGTCGCCCGCCTTCAAGCCGTTGGCCGGGGATTACTGCCTCTATGGGCGGGCGGCTTTGGCGCTGGCGCAAGATGAGGTAGACACGGCCGTGAACCTGACCGAACGTTTCTTGCGCGCCATGCCCGCCGAAAATCGCCTGGAGCGTGTTGCCGGGTTTGAACTGCTGATTCAGGCGCAGGCGCGGCGCGGCGACCAGGCGGCTGTGGCCGCGGCGCTGGTGGAAATGAAAACGGCCGTCGCCCACGTCACCACCAAACCGATGCAGGCCGCCCTCTCTTTTGCTGAAGGCTTAGCCGCCGCCACTGCCCAAGAGCCATACACGGCGCGGCGCTGTTTTGAAGACGCCGCCGAATGGTGGGGGCGCGCCGGTATCCCCTTTGAAGCGGCGCGGGCGCAGCTGGAACTGGCCCACGCGCTGTGGGCATTGGGCCAGCCTGAGGCGGGCCAACGGCAGGCGGCCAAAGCCGCTGACGAATTTGCCCGGCTGGGCGCGCGGCCACACCTCAATCGCGCTACTGCTTTTTTGCGCCAGATGGAGAGTGTGACTGCCGGGAAAAACGGCCGTACCCCTCAGCCAGCCAACCTCACCCCCCGTGAATTGGAGGTGCTGCGCCTGCTGGCGGACGGCCGTAGCAACCAGGAAATCTCCCACGACCTGGTCTTAAGTGTGCGCACCGTCGAACGCCATATCTCTAATATCTACAGCAAAATTGGCGCGACCGGCCCCTCCGCCCGCGCCGCAGCCACTGCCTTTGCCATCCAACACCATCTTCTCTAAAAGGTAGTTCCTTCAACAAAGGTCAAGATCATGATGGAAACAATTCTCTCCCAAGATAAAACGCCGATAGCCTACCAACGCGGTGGGGCAGGGCCGCCTTTGCTGCTGGTACATGGGGCAGTGGCCGACTCTACCCGCTGGGCGCCTGTGTTACCGCCGCTGGAAGACCACTTTACGGTGTATGCCATGAGCCGGCGCGGTCGCGGCGGCAGCGGGGACGGCCACGAGTATGCAATCCAACGGGAATTTGAAGATATTGCCACCCTGGTAGATGCAATCAATGAACCGGTGAATTTATTGGGTCATTCCTTTGGCGCGTTTTGCAGTCTGGAAGCGTCGTTGCTCACCTCTCATATCAACCGGCTCATTCTCTATGAACCGCCACCGCCAGGGATCAAAGGTACATTATCGCCGGAAGTGGCGGCTACCCTACAGGCGCTTCTGGATGCTGGCGACCGCGACGGTGTGATCAGCACATTCCTATTAAAAGTAGCCCAAGTACCGCCCGCTGAGTTAGAGCTATTACGCTCCTTGCCGGCCTGGGCCGGCCGGGTCGCGGCAGCGCACACCATTCTGCGCGAAATTATTGCTCTGGAACAGTTGCCTTTGTTTGATCCGGCCCGGTTCAAAACGCTCAAGATACCCACCCTCCTTTTATTGGGTGGCGACAGCCCACCGCTCTATAGAGAAAGCATTGAGCAAATCCATAACGCCCTGGCTGACAGCACCACTGTCATTCTGCCCGGACAGCAGCACGTGGCCATGAATACTGCGCCGGGCCTGTTTGTGGGTGAAGTGCTGGCCTTTTTAACACAATCTCCCTAGCTTGCGTGTGCCCCCGTCCAATCTACGTGTCCAGTTACGTGCCAGCACCCATGACAACGGCCGTCGCTTTGCCTATCCTCTGACTAACCGGCCGGTTCGCCGGACGCACACCAGAAAACGGACGCACCCGGCGGGCCACCGGTCTACCGTAATCCGATTTAGAAAATCGCCCTACATAGGAGTGAAGCAAGATGACAGAACGTGTGAATACAATCGTGATTGGGGCCGGGCAGGCCGGTTTGTCTACCAGCTATTATTTGAAACAGCAGGGCGTAGAGCATCTGGTTTTGGAGAAAGAGGCGATTGGGGCCAGTTGGCGGCAGCGGTGGGATTCTTTTACCCTGGTGACGCCGAATGCCATGTGTAATTTGCCCAACTTTGCCTGCCAGAAGGACCCGGATGGGTTTTTGGGGCGGGATGAGGTGGTGCGTTACCTGGAGGATTTTGCGGCCACGTTTGCGCCGCCATTGCGGACGGGTGTGTGTGTCACGGCCGTACTTCCCCACAGTTCCGGCGCCGGCTACACAGTGATTACCGACCAGGGTGATTTCCACTGTCAAAACGTCGTCGTCGCCATTAGCATTTTCCAGCGGCCCCGTTTTCCGGCCGATGCCGGAAAATTGCCACCGGATGTTGTGCAATTACACTCGCAGGATTACCGCAACCCGGCGCAGTTGCCGGCGGGCGCTGTGTTGGTGGTTGGTTCGGGCCAGTCTGGGGCGCAAATTATGGATGAGTTATTCCTGGCCGGGCGGCAGGTGTATCTGTCGGTGAGCCGGGCCGGGAACGCCCTGCGCCGCTATCGGGGGCAAGACACCTTCCACTGGCTGCGCCAATTAGGCATCTTTGAGATGTCCGTTCACGAACTGGATTCCCCGGCCGAGCGTTTTGAAGCACATAATCACGTCAGCGGCCGGGACGGGGGGAAGACGATCAATTTAAGGTGGTACGGCCGTAACGGGGTCACGCTGCTGGGTAAAGTGGCCGGGATCAACGGGGATTGCCTCACCCTGGCCGACGACTTGATCGCCAATTTGAACCTGGCGGATAAAATCTCCCGCCAATTATGCACCATGCTGGATAAACAAATGGTCGCTCAAGGTGTTACGGCCCCACCACCTGCGGCCGATGAACGCCTGGATGATGCCTGGGAACCGGCCCACACGCCACGTGAGCTTTCCTTAAACGCTGCCGGGATTAACGCCGTCATTTGGGCTACCGGCTACAGTTTTGATTTCAGTTGGATTCAGGGAGTAGCCGTAGATGAATTTGCTTATCCTCACCAACAGCAAGGCGTTACCGCGCAGCCGGGCCTCTATTTTGTGGGCCTGCACTGGTTGAACAAATTTAAGTCAGCCCTTCTCTACGGCGTGGCCGAGGATGCGGCGCATGTGGCGGCGCACATAGCAGCCCACTAGCCTGCCCCGGTTGATTGACCAATAACCGGCCTTATGCTTCTGGAGGTCTCCATTGGCTGGCATTGTGGCGCAGCGATTCAAGCTGTTGCCAATGGCGGGCAATGGCTTCCCGCCCCGCCGGGCTGAGAGAAACTAAGGTATTGGGCTTTTTACCTATGAATTTCTTTTCAATCGTAATCAGTTCAGCATCTTCTAGTTTGGCTAGATGGCTGGACAAATTTCCCTTTGTCAGCCCGGTCAGCCGTTGCAGAAAGAGGAAATCGGCGCTCTGGCAGGCGGATAGGGCGGTCATAATGGCCAGACGGGCCGGTTCATGGATGAGTTTATCCAGTGCCACCAGTTCCTCGAATAATGCGCTCATGAGCTGGTCTCCGGGTAGATGGGTAAAGTGCGGACAAGCAGCCAGTGGTCAACCAGACCGCCAACTATGCAAATAAGGGCAAATAAGAAAGCACCTATGACCGCATCTGGGCCGAAAAATTGCACCTGTTCAATGGCTAAGATGCCGGTGAGCGGCAGCAGACTGACGAGCGCCATCAAAACTGCCAGGATGAGATAGTGGGGGCGGTAACGGCCGTTTTGCCAGTAATACACCATCAATCCACCGGCAATCACCAGGCCGCTGGCGCTGATGGGCCAATTCCGGGCAATCTCCACAGTGCCGGCAATATAAAACAGGACGAGAAAAATAGCCGCTGCTACCCCCATACGTCGGCTCTGGCCGGGTAATGGTTCCACCTGGCCAAGCGTGCGGGCATAATAACGGCCAATCCACCAATAAGCCGCTGCGCATAACCCAAGCACTGCCAGGCCAGAAAGCGGCTGCCAGATTGAAAACCAGGGCCACCAGCCAGCTTTGTCTACGGCAATAAGCAAGAACATCAGGCCAAATGGCAGTTGGCGCAGCCCTTGTAGATGGTCGTAATGGCGTGTTACCCAGGCGATTTGCTGCAACTCTCGTCTTTTTTTGTTATCCATATCATCTCTCCTTTCTTTGGTTTTTACAAACAGGTCTGCGATGCAAACCATTATACATGGCCGATGGTTTTTGTCAATAACCGGTTTGTGATGCAAACCTATTTCAACGGGCGGCATTGGCGGCAAATTGAAATGGCCGGGGCACAAGGTTTCTGTGCCTTTTTGACTGCAAAATGGTATGATTGGCAGGTGTGCCGTGACTTGTTTGTGAAGGCCCCCGGTGGGGTGGAACCTTACCAACACCTTTCAGAACATGACCCCCATTTACCCATTGTAACTTTCCAGGAACGTTGCAGCGTTCAGGAAAACATCAGGCGATTTCCGCCAACTTGTACATAGGAGGTACAAATGCACAGAAAGTTGTTTCCATTTCTGATTGTCTTTTTTGCGCTGTTTGCGGTGATGACGGCCGTGACCTTTGCCGCCACCACAGCAGAGAGCCAGGGTACGGCCGTGCGCGCGCCCCTGGCTAATGAGCTGCGTCTCAGCCAGGTGTATGGCGGCGGTGGCAACAGCGGCGCCACATACACCCATGACTTTATTGAACTGTTTAACAGCGGCTCTTCAACCATTGACCTGACCGGGTGGTCTGTACAGTACGCCTCAGCCACAGGCACAACCTGGCAGGTGACGACTCTAAGTGGTTTAATCGGGCCAGGACAGTATTACCTGATCCAGCAAGCGCAAGGGGCCGGCGGCACTACTCCCTTGCCCACACCTGACGCCATTGGTGTAATCCCTATGAGTGCAACTGCGGGTAAAGTGGCGCTGGTGGATAACAACACCGCTCTATCTGGGGCATGCCCCCTTGGGCCGACGGTTCTTGATTTTGTGGGTTTTGGTGCAACGGCCAATTGTTTTGAGGGTAGTGGCCCAACACCTGCGCCAAGTAATACAACGGCCGTCATTCGTAATGACAATGGCTGTACCGATACCGATGACAACGCTGCCGACTTTGTCGCCGGCGCGCCAACGCCCCGCAATACCAGTTCACCCACCCATAGTTGTGCTGGCGAACCTTTTGTTGTGGAAACCGACCCGCCCGATGGCGCCACGAATGTACCCCTGAACGCTACCATCGCCATCACTTTCAGCGAAGCGGTGACCGTCACCGCCAACTGGTTTGACCTGGCCTGCACCACCAGCGGCGCTATCACCGGCAGCACGAACCCGGCCAGCCCTGCCGATGCCTACGTCATCACCCCAGACAGCCCCTTCGCCTATGACGAGCAATGTACTGTCACCATCCTGGCCGATGAGGTGAGCGACAGCGACGGCCTCACCCTCACGGTCAATTACCCCTTCACCTTCAGCACCGAATCGCTCGATGGCGACATCACCTTTGTTTACCATGACCTGGAAGATGTGGTGCAATCTGGCGAGGCCGTTTACCTGGCGGGTGATTTTAACGGTTGGAACCCCACCAGCACCCCGCTGACGCCTGATGGCGCATTTGCCGTTTTCAGCGTCACCGTACCCGGTCTGACCGCCGGTGATTACGAGTACAAATACATCGTCTACACCGACACCGTACCCAGCGGCCCATCGCAGTGGGAATGGTTGAACACCAATAACCGTTCCGTGAGCGTCAGCGGCAATGCCACCGTGCCTGATTACCGTCACGTTCTTGTTGATTGGGCCAACTTGCAGTGGCCGTATACCACCGAGACCGACATGGGGGTGGCGACCGAAAATATCTACGGGCAGCTTTACATTAACAATGTGACCAATCCTGCCGGGGAAGGGCGCGGCCTCAAAGCTGAAGTGGGGTATGGCGCCGACGCCTCGCCTGTTAATTGGGCCTGGTTTCCGATGAGTTTCAATGTGCAAACGGGCAATAATGATGAATTCGTAGGCGTCATCACGCCGACGGTGCCCGGCGTTTTCTCCTACACCACCCGATATGACGGTAACTGGGGCGCCGGCAACCCCCACGCGGCCTGGACTTACGCCAGCATCAGCGGCATTCCCTATGATCCTACCGATACCGGTGTGCTGACCGTTAACTTTGTCTCTGTACCCATTGCCGATGCCCGCGCCGGTAGCAACGGCCAGATTTTTGCTCTGGAAGGGCAGGTGATTGCCACCAACAATACCTGGAATAATGCCCCCGAATGGGCCTTCCAGGACGCCAGCGGCGGTATTGCCGCCTTTTTCATTGCCGATCCACCCATCTCGTTGGGGGATACGGTGCGTATGGTGGCTACGCGCGGCAGCTTCAACAATCAGGAGCAAATGGTGACGCCGCTCTACTTCTTTGATGTGGTTTCGGCCGGGCCGCCGGTGGCGCCCATCAGTTATACCACCGGCCAGGTGGCCAACGGTGACAGTGAAGGCTGGCTGATTGAGATGGAAGGTGTGGTCGGCGGCATGCCCACTTCTTGTGGCAGCGCCTACAACATTACGCTGGATGATGGCAGCGGCGCGGCCACGGTGCGCATTGAGTCGGCCACCGGCATTAACCTGTGTAATCTGGGTATCCAGGACGGGGATTTGCTCGGCGTCACCGGCTTTAGCACCCAGTTCCAGACCATGTACCAGGTGAAGCCGCGCTCCGTCAGCGACCTGCACTTGTTTGTGGACGCACCGGTGGTCGTAGGCACAGTTCCGACAAATAATGCTACCAACGTGCTGACGGATACGGTAATCACTATCGAGTTTAACGAACCGGTGACGGTCACGGCCGTGTGGTATGCCATCCAGTGCAGCCTCAGCGGCGTCGTTTCCGCCAGCAGCGCCCCCGGCGGCCCGGCCGACAGCTACACCATTACGCCGGACAGCCCATTTGCCAGCGGCGACATTTGCCATGTGACGGTATTGGCCGATCAGGTCGTTAACGGCGGCGGCCTGCATATGCTGGCGGATTATCTGTTTAGCTTTACCGTTGGCCCGGCGCCGGTGTTTGGTGTGTGTGGCGACACGGCCGTGCCCATCCACTTCATCCAGGGTGGCAGCCTGACCACGCCCATCTTTGGTACCACCGTCGTTGTAGAAGCGGTGGTCGTCGGCTCTTACCAGGGTGCGGGCCAGTTTAGCGGCTTTTTCCTGCAAGAACGGGATGATCGCGCTGATGGTGATGCCACTACCTCCGAAGGTATCTTTGTCTTTGGCGGTGCGTTGGCGTCCGTTTCCCCCGGTGATCTGGTGCGGGTGCGCGGCACGGCCACGGAGTTCAACAACCTGACCCAGGTGGCTTCGGTGAGTAATCTGGCTGTTTGTGATACCGGCCAAACCGTAACACCGGCGACCATGACGCTGCCGGTGGCCGACATGATGGCCTGGGAAGCGGTGGAAGGGATGCTGGTGGCCTTTGCTCATGACCTGGTGGTAACAGAACATTACAACCTGGGTCGTTATGGCGAACTCCAGCTTTCGGTCAACGACCGGCTGTGGAATCCCACCAATCTGGTATTGCCCGGCGCACCGGCGTTGGCGCTGCAAGAGTTGAACAACCGCAGCCGCATCATGCTGGATGATGGGTTGAATACACAAAATCCCGATCCGGTGGTCTATCCTGATCCAGGGCTGACCTACACCAACACGCTGCGCACCGGGGCGTTGGTGCATACCTTGATGGGTGTGTTGGATTACCGCGCCAATACCTACCGCATTCAGCCGGTGGGGATGGTAGATTTCAGCGACACGGCCGTGCGCCCCGAAACACCCGACGTGGTCAGCGGCACCATGCGCGTAGCCAGCTTTAATGTGTTGAATTACTTCACCACCCTGGACACGGGCAATCCCATCTGCGGCCCATCCCAAAACCTGGATTGTCGTGGCGCTAATACGGCATTTGAATTTGAGCGGCAGCGCATCAAAATTCTCAACGCCATCCTGGAAATAGACGCAGACGTTATTGGCCTGATTGAGATTGAAAATCATGTGAACGATGACGCTGTGCTTGATCTTGTGGCCGGGTTGAATGATATAGCCGGGGCGGGGACCTATGCCCGTATTGACACCGGCCCCATTGGTACGGATGCCATCAAGCAGGCCTTTATCTACCAGCCAGACCGGGTAACGGCCGTTGGTGATTACGTTATCCTGGACAGCACGGTAGACCCGCGTTTCCTGGACACCAAAAATCGGCCCGTTCTCATCCAGACCTTCATGGAAAACAGCAGCGGCGAACTGGTAACGGTAGCCGTCAACCACCTGAAATCGAAAGGCTCAGCCTGTGATGATGTGAACGACCCGGACATCGGCGATGGGCAAGGAAACTGTAATCTGACGCGCCTGGCAGCGGCGGAAGCGTTGATTGATTTCCTGGCGACCGATCCCACCGGCAGTGGTTCTGATCGCTTCTTGATCATCGGCGATCTGAATTCTTATGCCATGGAAGACCCCGTTATGGCGTTGGTGGCTGCGGGTTATACAGACTTGCTGCGGCAGTTCTATGGCGACACGGCGTATTCCTACGTCTTTGATGGCCAATCCGGTCATCTGGATCATGCCTTAGCCAGCGCCAGCCTGCTGCCGCAGGTGACAGGGGCTACAGCCTGGCACATCAACGCCGATGAGCCGCGTGTGTTAGATTACAACGTGGAGTTTAAATCGGCGCAGCAAATTGATGCCTGGTTTGGGCCGGGGCCGTTCCGCTCCTCCGATCATGATCCGGTGATTGTGGGGTTGCATCTGCTGCCGGTGGTGGTTACGCCCACCATGAGCATCCTCTCCCCGACCGATGGGGCGGTGTATACCAGCACGGACGGCACGGCCGTGACCATCCCCGTGGTCATTACCACCACCGATTTCACCATTCCCGATGATGGGCACTGGCATCTATGGCTGAATGGTGTAGATACGGGGCCGGTAATGGGCTATGACACGGCCGTAGACCTGCTGCCCGGTACGCACGTCATCAGCGCCGAACTGCAACTGCCCGACCACACACCGTTGGGCATTGTGGATACGGTGACGGTCATGGTTGTCACCGAGGAACCAACAGAACCCACCATGAGCATCCTTTCCCCGGTGGATGGGGCGGAGTACGCCAGTGTAAACGGCACGGCCGTGACCATCCCCGTCATCATCACTACCACCGATTTCACCATTCCCGATGACGGGCATTGGCATCTGTGGGTAGATGGGGTGCATATCGGGCCGGTGCTGGGGTATGAGACATCGGTAGACCTGCTGCCCGGCACACACATCATCAGCGCCGAACTGCAACTGCCCGACCACACACCGTTGGGCATTGTGGACTCGGTAACGGTGACGGTCAATGCCACCTATGGTATCTACCTGCCGCTGATTATGAAGCCTGCTGCCGGCAGTGCGCCCGAAGCCAGTGTACCGGCGGGTAATGGCCGGGTGGCAACACGCCACCTGAACCTGATTTTGATCTACTGATAATGGCTATTTCTGATTGGTAATTGATCGCAAGAGGCCGCAGCATCTAGCTGCGGCCTCTTTTTTATCTGATATGGGTGTAACGTTTTGGCGGTTACTCTACAAAAATTTCGACGCGCTCGCCGCCTTCTTCATCGGTGACATCCAGCACCTTGCCCTGTTGACCGCTGCGCACCGCATCCATTAGTTCATCGAAATTCACCCCTTCCATATCTGGGGTAAAACGCGCTCCCATTTTCAGGCCTACGTTCACCAGGCCAAAAGGAATGTTGACATTCACTTTGTTGCGTCCGCTGTTCAGATCGGTGACACGCACGCGGAACCAGCGGGGATTGCTGGCGCCCTTGAGTGGTTCAACCGAGGCTGGGCTTTTTTCGCGGCTAAGCGCTCGCAGCAGTTCCGCCCCTTCGGCGGCGCTGATTTTGCCCTCTTCTATCATTTTCAGGATTTGCAAACGTTCTTCTGCGGATGCCATGTTGTCCTCTTCAATTAGTGGCTGGTTGTTGGTTGCTGGTAAGTATTAGCCAACAGCTACCAGCCACTACAACGTTAAGCGCATATGCGTTAAAGTGCGGCGGGGCGAAAAGTTTGCCTCGCGCAACAACTCGCTCATGAGTGTGTCATCGTCTGGGTGTTCCAGACGGATGTTGCGGCGGGGCAACTCTTGTAAACGGCTTACCATCTTGGCGGCTAACGGCCGTTCCAACCGCCCACGCCACGCGGGATGAATGCGCACCAGGGCGATATGCGGCTGGCCCCATTCACTAAAAATATGCACCAGCCCCACCAGTTCATCCTGGGGGGTGGCAGCGACCCATCTTTCAGTGCGACGGCCGTTCACATAATTTGCTGCCTGCCCCCACCACGATGTTTTGTAAAAGTCTGGCGGCGGCAGTTCGGGCCAGTTCAAATCGGCGGGCAGGCTGGCCCTGTCCAGGTCATACGCCGCTACCCATTCCTGCCGCCGCAGGTCCCGAATGTGAATAAGGGGTGGCTGTGACGCCACCTCGGTCATTGGCTTGAGTACGGGGGGGATGGCTCGTAAGCGGGAAACGGCCGTTTGCCAATTGGTCATGCTGCCCAGTATTTCATAGCCTAATGATTGGTAAAGTGAGACGGCGGAATTGTTGTTTTTATCCACCTGTAACAAAATTTCACGGCCGTTGCGCTGCCGCACCATGGCCGTTACCTGCTGCATCAACCCCCGCGCAATGCCCCGCCGCCGGAAGTCGGGATGGACGGCTACATTGACCACCTGGTACCGCCCTTCGGTTTTGGTGATGAGAAGGGTGACGTTGCCGACGATACGGCCGTTTGCCTCCCACACAAAACCCAAAGCTAACTTGCTGCTGGCCGGATTCAACCGCCACAAGAACGCCGGTCCCTGGCTGGCGCGCGTGGAGTCGGACAACATGCGCTGCCCTTCCGCATCAAGCGAGCCGCCAAAAACCAGTTCCAACAGCTTCATCACCTGGGGTATATCCCGGTTCAGGTTTATCAGGCGGGGGCCATCATGATTCGATTGGTCATGTAAGGGCGCAGTTACGATCATCTTGGTGATCAATTCTATCGCATTCGCGCCTATTCGGTAAACGGTAATCGGTAATCAGTTATCGGTAATCGGTCATGGGTTACCGATTACCGTTCACCATTTACTTTATCTTTCCAACGCTTCCAATAAGGTCGCTGCCTCGTCGGGTGAGATGATGCCTTGTTCCACCATCTTCAAGATTTTAATTTGCTCATCGGCCGAGGCTTTGGCGCGGGGCGGGGGTGGCGGGGGGGTGGGACGGCCGTAACCTCCCATCTGCCGCGCACTTTGCCGTTCCGCGCGCTGCCGGATACGTTCGGCGGCCTGTTCCGCTTTACGGGCCGCTTCTTCCGCTTTGCGTGCCGCTTTTTGCGCCATCTTCTCGCTGTAATCAGGCCCAAACTTCGTTTCAAAATTGGACGTGATGCGGGTGATCTGTTCATTTACCTGGCGGCCAATCTGCTCGCCCAAATCGGCGAAGTCAAAACCAAAGGCAAAGCCACCTTCGCCTTCATCTTCCCAGCGTGAACTTACCATTTGTTCCTCCTTGAGGACGATGCGCCCCCCGGCGGTGAAGGTGGCGGTTGTTTCGCCATCACCAAAACGGCCGGTAAGGGTATGGTCTACTGTTAACTCTTTGTCCAGCGGCAGCCGGTTGACGATTTGGGGCGCGGTGGCCGACAGATTCAGGGGCGCGTCGGCGGGCCAGCGCACAATGATGTCGCCGCTGGCGGTAAAGGTGTGTTCCGTGGCGCTCAGGCCACCCACCAGCCGAATGTCGCCTTTGACGTTTTGCACGGCCGTGCGCCCACCCAGATTGCGCAAATTCACGTCACGGGCGCACTGGCTGATGCTCACGTCGCCGCTCACCGAGCGCAGGCTGACATCACCATGACTTTCGTGCAGGTCTACACGGCCGTTGACCACCTGCACCGACAAATCACCATGAACCGCGCCAATGGCCACATCGGCCATGCGGCGCAGGGCAGCGTCACCGTGTAACGTCTGGATGCTCAGCAGGCCGTTGCCATTTTTGGCCGAGATGTCACCGTGAATGACGTTGATCTTGGTATGGCCGACGCCGGTGAGAACCACATCACCGCGCACCGTTTCCAGGCTCAGGTCGCCGGTCAGGTTTCTGATGACCAGATCGCTGCCGACAAACGCGATGCGCAGGCTGGTGGCTGTGGGCAGCACCAGCTTCAGATCGCCGCCCGCGTTGATGGTCAGATCGTCAACGGCTTCTTGCACGTCCACATCAGTGCCGACGGCCGTGACTGCATTTTCCATGCCGGTGTTAATAACCAGGTCGCCGCCGCAGTGCGTAACGCTCACTTGCGGCGCACTGGAGGTGTAATACTTTTTTTCTGTCATACAGTTCACCTATTCCATTTAGGTGACGTGTGATACGTGATGCGTGAGTTCTTTCTGGTCACGCATCACGCATCACGCATCAAAGTCTTTAGTCAACAAATACCTGCACGTGTTCGCCGCCTTCTTCATCTTGCACGTCTACCAGCAGGCCGGACTCCATGTCGTTCATCATGGTTTCCAGTTCGTTCCAGTCCAGCCCGTTGAGTTCGGGCGAGAAACGGCCGCCGATCTTCATGCCAAATTTGACCATGCCCAGGGGGATGTTGACGGTGACTTTGTTACGGCCGGATCCCAGGTCACGCACACGCACGTGCAGCCAGCCCGGTTTTTTACCGCCATTGCGGACTTGCATGGCTTCTTCTTCTTTGAGAAGTTTTATATCGGGTACGGCCGTTTCCTCTACAACAGGGGCAGCCGGTTGGCTGAGCAGTTCGGCGGCTTCGTCGGCCGTGATCTTGCCATTGGCTAACAGTTCCAAAATTTCTTTGCGGGATGTCATGATTTTTCTCTCCTATTGAGACCTGACAGGCTTTTTTGAAACCTGTCAGGTCTGGTCTTATGGCTAATTGATGGCCGGGACAGATGGGTCAACGGCAACGGCCGTGTACCCTAACTGGGCCAGCGTTTGTAACAAGGGCGTGGGGTCGGCCATGCGGATGGCGCCGGCCCACCACTTGCCATTCCCACCCAAAAAGACCAACCCACCACCGGCGTGTCGTCCCTCGATGGGAATCAGCAGTTGGGTCGGTTTGCCGGTGCGGGCAATGCTGTTAAACGTCACCGGTTTGTCGAAGTACAATTCCAACGTGACGCCATTCTCCGTGTAATACGCCAGAGTCTCTTCAGACAGGCCGATGTCTACCAGGGCGGTATTGTTCAAATGGCTGAGGGAACGTTCGACCGCATCCGCCAGGGGAATAAAGTCGGGATGGCCGGGCTGCACCAAAATCCGCTCACCATCACGGTAAATGATCATGCGTGACGGCCGTACATCCACCGCATCATTCCTAAACCAGAACCAGTTCCCGGTATTAAACACATTGATCAAATAAAAAACGGCCACAATAAATATGCCCATCCAGATAAAGGGCTGGAGTACCTTCAATGTACTTTGCTGTTTCATCATTTTTATCCTTATAACTTCCGAAGTCCGTAATCCGTAATCCGCAGTCCAAAGCCGAGGCGCCGATCACCGATTACCGATCACCGATTACCGACACCCGTCACCCTCAACCGCCGCCGCGCAGGATTTCCAGCGCTTCTTCAGCAGATAATTTGCCAGAACCTAAATCGGCCAATACGCTGCGGCGCTGCTCCTCGCTGATTTCCGGTTCCGGCTCGCCAACTTCAAACCCCATTGCCTTGATCACTTCCGTCAGCCGGCTGCGCACCGCCGGATAAGAAAGGCCGATTTCCTGCTCCACCCGGTTAATCTTGCCCTCACACTTGATGAAGGTTTCAATGAAGCTGAGTTGTTCCGGTGTTAACTCGTACAACCGCCCCAGAGAAAAATGGCCTTCAATGGTGGTGTCGCAGTTACGGCAGTGCAGCCGGGTGACGTGTAAGGTGTCCTGGCAGATGGGACATTGGCCAATCACTGAATTCATAAAAGTTTCTCCGTAGGGCGATTTGGAAAATCGCCCTACTTACATTTACGCATTTACGCCTGTTTTAATTGAAAACTACCGGTGACAACTTTGGCTTTGATGCTGCCTTCGCCGCTGCCCAGTGTGCCGCGCAATTTACCGCCCGTCAGGTGTTTTTTGTGTTGGGGCTGGCTGAGCGGGAAGTCGCACTGCACATGGCCGGTCATGGCGCTGGCATCCAGCAGGGCGTTTGGTTCTTTGGGCAGTCGCAGACTGATCTGACCGGTGGTGGTTTCAAAGCGGTGGCTGGCATTCACCAATATGCCGTCGTAACGCAGTTTGCCGGTAACAGTTTTGGCATAAACAGGACCGCCAATATCACTGAGGGAGAGTTCGCCGGTGATGACGCGGCCGGTGACAGAGGCATTGATGCCGCTGATACTCAGTTTGCCGGTGCTGACGTTGGCCTGCACCTCACAGTCGTCCGGCACGTGGATGGTGAGGATGACTTTGGTGTTAAAATTGCCATGAAGCAGCCGTTCCAGCCAGGAGCCGTTGGACTTCTGATTGCTGTGTTCCGACTTCACATGCACGACATTGTCTGACCGGGTAACGATGACGTCGGCGTTTTCCACCTGGGCGCTAATGGTGACGGTACGGCCGTCGTGCGGCAATATCTCCACTTTGCCAACTTTCACATCTATATCCAACATCCCCTGGGGGGCAGAAAAAGTTTCTTCAAAATAAAGTTCTTTCATCTCGTTTCTCGCTGGCGGTACCACACATTTTATTAGTTCGTTGCACCGCATAATATCCCTATCATAATCAAGAATATAAAGAATGTCAATAAAAATCTTGAAATTATTAGAGATAATGTTGTGATTTTTGATATTGGTCAAAGAATTCTTGTTTTTGCCCGGCGCCTATTGACATACAATTGGCATCAGATAGTGCCTGGCAAACGGCAAAAACGATTCATCAAGAGTTAAGTGGGTCTTCAAGAATTCAGGGGGGTGACAACCCGTGAAGCGTGAAACGTGACCAGAGAGACATCACGTTTCACGCCTCACGTTTCACGCCAAACCTCACGAAATCCCAAAGAGCCAGTTAAGTATGGATTTATGGTCAGACAAAGTTACCACCCACTGGCCTGGAAGATGGTTTGGAGCAGGTTGGCGCGTTCGGCGGGGGTCATCTGGCGGGGGCGGGCGTAGTTTTCAATGAGGCCGGTCCATAATTCCACGCTCAATAGACGGCCGTCAACCACCACATAGGTATCTACAAACGTTTGCCGCGTACCCATCATATCCATCTGGTCAAAAAAGAGGTTGCCCGGCCCGTAGTGGATGAAGGCGTCGTTGTAGAAACCAAATCCCTGGGCATGGTGCGCCTGGCTGCCAGACACGGCCGTAGCCCCTGCCGCTGCCATCTCCTGGAAAAACTGCACCTGGTCGGGTGGGGGTGCATACTGGTAATACTCGGTGTATTGCAGGGTAACGAAGACCAGGTAGCCTTGTTCGCGTAAGGCGGCAATTTCGGTAGGGAGTGCGCCGTCACACGGCCGTGCTCCCGGCCCTGTCTCGGTAGCCCAACCAAAGGCTGGCCCAAATGAATTGCAGCCCACAAAAGCGATCCGGTTGCCGTTGTGGTCAAAGAAGGCAGGCGCGGCGGCGTGGGCCAGGTCGTACCCGCCGCCATAGGTGAGCAGGCCGGCGTCCTCATACATGGCAATGGTGCGCACCGTGTTGTCCCGCCCCCAATCGTTCAGATGATTACCCGTCAAATCAATCACGTCCGCGCCCATATCCAGAATCAGGTCAAAGTAGCGGTCATCGCTGCAAAAGGTGGTGCCGCCGATGGGGTCGGGGTAGGGGCAGTCCGGGGCAAAGGAGACCTCGTTGCTGATGTGGGCAATGTCGGCGGCGCGCAGCACCGGCCCCACTTCTTCACCAGGCCAGAGGATGCCGGAGCGTTCCATATTGAAGGCGGTGGCCCGCACCAGGGCGGTGACGCCGGTCAGCGCCACGCGGGTCATTTTAGCGGGGTCGTAGTTACCGGTGGGGCCGTCCCATTGGGCGTGGAATTGGCTTACGGCCGTGTCCTCACCTTCCACGCCAATGGCCACGGTCAACGGGTAGTTCTCCGGCGCAAAATCGGCCGACAGTGGCGATTGGCCGTCCAGCGCCAGCACTTTCAGGTCGGGCGTGAGTTGATCAAAAGGGAGGATGGTGAGCGAGGGGGCTGTGGCCGACGGCCGTGCCGCCCACAATCGTTCGCGCAGTTCACCATCGGGCACAATTTGTACGGCCGTGCCCGGCGTACCCAGCAAGGGTGTCATAGCGGCGGCGGTGCTGTCGCTGACAATGACGGGCAGGCTGCCGCTTTGCCAGGCGGTCTGTAGGTCGGCCAGGGTCAGGCCATCAGGCACGGTAGGGAAGGGGGCGGCTAAGGCATAAACCCATCGAGCAAACGGCCGTTCGCTGCGCGTAGTCAGCAGGAGATGGGCTTCTTCGGGCGCGCCCCAACTGTATTGCGCCAACCGCTGCTGGGCGAATTTTTGGGCGGCGGCGGTGAAGGTGGGGGGCACGGCCGTGTCGGCCGCCAGGCGCAGGCGGGCCGAGGCGGGGTTGGGTGTGTCCAGGAGTGGTATCGTGGTGACTTGGGGCACGGCCGTAGCGGGTACGGCCGTGCCAGAAACGACCCCGGTAGCGGTGGCCGGCAGCGGTTGCACAACCGAGAGCAGCGGTGCGGAAGTGGGCCAAACGGCCGTAGGCGCCGGTGTTGGCAGCGCCCCGCTTTGCCCACAGCCAACCAGCCAGAATAAACTGGATATGCCCAGAATGATTTTCATGTGGTAGACTGGTGATAATTTAATTAACCTTGTTTGCATGTTATGAATAGGAGATTGAGAGATTGAGAGATTAAATCTCCTAATTTCCCAATCTCTTAATCTCCAGTCTCCAATCTCACTCTATGAATAACCCAGACCTGAAAAGCCCCACACTCTATATTAACCGTGAATTAAGCCAGATCGAATTTAATCGGCGGGTGCTGGAAGAGTGTACCCGCGATGGGCATCCGCTGCTAGAGCGGGTGAAGTTCGTGGCGATCTTTAGCTCGAACATGGATGAACTGTTTATGGTGCGCGTATCCGGCCTCAAGCAGCAGGTGTTGTTGGGCATCACCGATACGCCGGCTGATGGTCTGACGCCGCGTGAACAACTGGTGCAGATTCATCGGGTGGTAACGAATTTGTTTGGCACGGCCGTGACCTACTGGCAAGAGATGTTGCTGCCCATGTTAGCCAACGAAGGCATTCACGTCCTGGATTACAAAGATTTGAACCCGCGCCAGAAACGCAAATTGCGTGACTATTTTGACCGCGAAATTTTCCCCGTGTTGACGCCGCTGGTCACAGACCCGGCCCATCCATTCCCGCATATTTCCAACCTCAGCATCAATCTGGCGGCGGAGATTGTAGACCCAGATACCGGCGAGGATTATTTTGCCCGTGTCAAAGTGCCCGCGTCGCTGCCGCGCCTGGTGCCGCTGAAACCAATTGACCCGGAAGACATTTTACCGCCGCGCACCCAAAAGCTGGTCTGGATTGAGCAGGTGATCGCCGACAATCTGGATCGCCTCTTTCCGGGTATGACCATTAAAGCCGCTTATCCTTTCCGCGTGACGCGTAACACGGACATGGAGATACAGGAGGAGGAAGCAGACGATTTGCTGTTGACGATGGAGGAAAGTTTACGCCAGCGCCATTTTGGGCAGGTGGTACGTCTGGAAGTGGATGAGACGATGCCGGATGATACGCGGCGGCTGCTCATTGAACATTTGCGCATTGGTTCCCACGATGTGTACACGGCCAATGGGCCGTTGGGCCTGAGCAGTTTGTGGGAACTGCACCGGCTGGATCGGCCGGATTTGAAGGACGAGGTGTTTCAGCCCCGGCTGCCGCAGCCATTCCGCAGCGGCGAAAATATCTTTAACGTGCTGCGGCGCGAAGAGGTGCTGCTGCACCATCCCTATGATAGTTTTAATCCGGTGATTAACCTGGTGGAAACAGCTGCCGATGACCCGGACGTGATCGCCATCAAGTGTACGCTGTACCGGGTGGGGCCAAACCCGCCCATCGTGCGGGCGCTGATGCGGGCGCGGGAGAATGGCAAGCAGGTGGCGGTGCTGGTGGAATTGAAGGCGCGTTTTGACGAGGAGAGCAACATTGAATGGGCGCGGGCATTGGAAACTGCGGGGGTGCATGTGGCCTATGGCATTATGGGGTTGAAGACGCACAGTAAGGTGATGTTGATTGTGCGCCGTGAGCGGGACGGGCTGCGCCGCTATGTGCATATGGCCACGGGCAATTACAACGCTTTCACCTCGCGGCTGTATACCGACCTGGGGCTGTTGACGACGGATGAGGAGATGGCGGCGGATGCGTCTGAGGTGTTTAACTTTCTCACCGGTTTTTCCAAGCAGAAGGAGTACCGCAAGTTTTGGGTGGCCCCGGTGAACTTTCGGGACAATCTGACGCGCCTGATTGAACGGGAGACGGCGCATGGCAAACACGGCCGTATCGTCATCAAAGCCAACTCCATTGTGGACTCACGCATTATCCGGGCGCTGTATACGGCGTCGCAGGCGGGGGTGCAGATTGACCTGATTATTCGGGGGATTTGCTGTTTGCGGCCCGGCGTGGCCGGCGTCAGCGATAATATCCGGGTGATGAGTATTGTGGGCCGCTTTTTGGAGCACAGCCGCGTTTATTATTTCCATAACCTGGGGCAGCCGGACATTTACCTGGGCAGCGCCGACCCCATGCCGCGCAACATTGACCGGCGGGTAGAGGTGTTGTTTCCGTTGGAAAATGAAGGCGTCCGGCAAGAAGTGATCCGGCTGTTGAATATCTACTTGCATGACACAGCCAGGAGCCACATGTTGCAGTCCGACGGCCGTTACCTGCCCTCCACTTTAGCTGAAGGGGAAGAGCCGTTTAATAGCCAGCTGTGGCTGCTGTACGGCCGTGTCGCCAACAAACCGCTGCCCTTTGAAAACGACCTGGTGATCAGCCCCAATGGTCAGGGGCCGGTTTCCTCGTCACGCCGGGCGCGGTCTACAAATAAGGCGGCCACGCAATTATCCAGTCCGTGAAACAGCAGCTTCTGGTACTCATACTCTGGCGCTACCAGCCGCACCAGGCCACTGTCTGGCAAGATGAACCAGCGCCCATCGTCTGACCAGGACAGGGGATCACCAGATAAGAAACGGGGTTCGCCACCATCAAACACCTGCCAGCGTTGGTCGGGAACATCATAAAGGTGTACTTCATAACCGGAAAGGCCATAAAGACCTAAGCTCAGGTAACGGCCGTGTTGCTGAATGGCCCACCAGGGATGGTTGGCCGGTGCGTTGTCCAGGATGGCCCATTCATGTTTCTGCCAGTCGTATTGCAGCAAGTAGCCTCTTTGCAACACATTACCCTGCCAATCAAAAATGCTGAGAAATAGTTGTTCTGGCTGCGTGGCCGGATAGGGGGTCATCGTAGCGATATACACCCGGCTGTTGGATGGTAATCCGGGCAGGGCAGCGCGAATGTGATCTATCGTCAGGCGGTGTTCGATTTGCACGGTACCATCCTCGCTCATCACGGCCGTCGTCAAGCTCGTTTCCGCCGCTTCATTCAGGTTGCTGGAGGGGATGGATTGCACATAGGCCAGGGTACGGCCGTCCAGCCAGACAGGATCAGAAGCATGTTCTAGGGTTGTTATTTTTTCCCCGGCCGCATTGCCCACACTGTAGATTTGCCGTTGGTTTTCATCTGGAACCGTGATGAGGGTGTAACGGCCGTCTGGTGAAGGCTGTACCCACCGGGTAAAAGGTTGCACAGGGCAGGCTTCATCCTCGCATTCCGCCGCCGTAATCTCCACAGCGTCATAGTGGCTCCGGAGATAGTCCCCGTTTTCATCGAAGAAATTCGTGCCGTAACTGAGCAAAAATCGGCCTGGTTCCAGTTCGGTGACAAAATTGATGGAGGGCCAATCGGTGGTGGTAAACAGGAGATGTTCACGGCCGTCGTGCAGCCAGATCACCCGGAACAACCTGTCTCGCACCGAAGGGCCAACCACCATGGCCACGCCCTGCCCGCCGGGAAAGGGTATCAGGTAATACCCCGGCGCACCTTCCGTCGCCAGGGGCAGATCAAACCAGGTTTCGGCGGCGGCGTCATAGCGGAACAGGTTGGGGGCGCGGCTGCCCTGGCACAACATCACAATGTCCTGGTCAGGCAAGGGGATGGGCGGCGGTTCGGCTGCCCGGACGGGGTTGTAGCCGGTGGGCCAGGGCGTAAATAAAC
>CAADGU010000535.1 GCA_900696625.1 uncultured Chloroflexota bacterium
GCCGGGCAAAAAGCGATGCAGTCCGCCGCCTTTTTACCGGCGCTGGAATATCTGGATACGGGCATCCGCCTGTTAGGGGGCGATGCAGCCTGGACGCGGAACTATGACCTGGCGCTGGCGCTGCATACACAGGCTGCCGCCGCTGCCAATTTGGGTGGGCAGTATGCACAGATGGCCCAATGGGCCGAAGCGGTGATGACCTACGGCCGTACCCTGCTAGACAAGACCCCCGCCTACGAGACCATTATTCAGGCGCATACCCACCAGAACCAGTTGGATGAGGCATTGGACACGGCCGTCGCTATCTTGCAGCAATTTGGCCTCAAACTGCCGCGCCATCCCACGCGCCGCCACCTGCTGCCCGCCCTGCTGCAAACCAAACGGCTGCTGCGCGGCAAAAACCCCGACGACCTGCTCACCCTGCCGCGTATGACCGACCCGGAACAACTGGCCATCACCAGCATCCTGGCGCGGGCCGGCGTCACCGCCTATTTCGTCTCCACCGAACTGTTCGCCCTGATTGTGCTGCACCTGACGCAGCGGTACGTGCAATACGGCAACACTCCCTTCGCCTGCCGCGCCTTTGCCACCTACGGCCTCATCCTCACCAGCGTCTTGCGCGATTACGACGGCGGCTACGCCTACTGCCAGATGGCCATCAAGCTGCTCGATCAATTGCAGGCGGCCGAGATGACCGGCTCCACGCACATGGTCTTTAACGTTTTTGTCCGTCACTGGAAAGAGCATTTGCGGGACACACTGCCCGCCTTGCAAGAAGCATACCAGGCGGCGCTGGCGGCGGGCGACCCCGAATTTGCCACCTACTGCGCCTACGGCTACAGCAAACACGCCCTGCACGTGGGCGAAAATCTGGCGCAGCTCACCCCAGAAATGATCCGCTACAGCGAGGTGATGGCCTACTACAAAAAAGAGAAAATCCATTACGTGCATAATTTTTATGTGCAAACGGCCGTGAACCTATCCCAACCCGTGCCCCTGCCCTATGTGCTGCAAGGGGAATTTTTTGACGAAGCCGGTACCGTGCCCGCCTACCGCGCCGCCAACGACCGCAGCGCCCTCTGCGCCTTTGACATCCAAAAGGCGATGTTGTGTTACCTGTTTGGGCAGCCGGCATTGGGCCTGCCCTATAGCCAGGAAGCGGGTGAACTACTGGCGCGTATCCCTGGCTCTAATTCCATCCCGTTGTTTTATTTGTACGATTCGCTCATTCGCCTGGCTTTGTACCACACCTTCAGCCCGGCGGAGCAAAAGGCCGCGCTGAAAAAAGTGGCCGCCAACCAGAAAAAGCTGGCCAGACTCAGCCCCTTCGCCCCGGTCAACATTGCCCACAAACAGACGCTCGTAGCCGCCGAACTGGCCCGCGTCCGGGGCGACCACGTGGCCGCCGCCGACCTGTATGACCAGGCCATCCAGCAAGCTACGGCGCACAATTACCCCCACGAAGCGGCGCTGGCGCTGGAACTGGCGGGCAACTTCCACGCGGCGCAAGGCGATGGGCTGGCCGCCTTTTACCATCGGCAGGCATATGACGCTTACGCCGCCTGGGGGGCGGTGAGCAAAACGGCGGAAATGGCAGGCCGCCTCCCCTACCTGGCCCCGCTGCCGGAACGCGCCGCCGAAACGATCAGCGTCACCGCCACCACCAAAACGGCGACGATGGCCTCTACCACCATGAGCAGCACGGCCGTACTCGACCTGACCAGCGTGATTAAAGCGTCCCAAACCATCGCCAGCGAAATTGTGCTGCCCCGCCTGACGGAACGGTTGATGCGTATTGTGATGGAAAACGCCGGGGCGCAAACGGGCTGCCTGCTGCTGCCCCCCGAAAACGGCCCTGCGCCAGAGGGCGGCTGGCAACCGGCAGCGTGGGGTGGCGAGGAAGTGCCTTTGCCCCTATCCGTAGTTCAATATGTGGTGCGGTCACATACGGCCGTGCTGCTGGAAAATGCCACGCAGAGCCAGTTTGCCCAGGACCCGGTCATCCGCAGCCGCCGCCCACAGTCGGTGTTGTGCCTGCCCCTGCTGCAACAGGGCAATCTGGCCGGGCTGCTGTACCTGGAAAACAATCTGGCCACTGGCGCATTTACGGCCAACCATCTGGCGGTGCTGAACATGTTGGCCTCACAAACGGCCATTTCGTTGGAAAACGCGCAGTTGGTCGGCCGTCTGGAAAAGTACAACAGCGCCCTGGAAGACAAAGTGGCACAGCGCACGGCCGAACTGGCCCAGGCCACACACGACGCCGAAAACGCCCGCGCCATCGCCAACCAGGCCAACGAAGCCAAAAGCGCCTTCCTGGCCAACATGAGCCACGAACTGCGCACCCCGCTGAACGCCATCATCGGCTTCACGCGCATCGTGCGCCGCCGCAGCACAGACGCCCTGCCCAACCGCCAACAGCACAACCTGGATCGGGTGCTGGTCAGCGCCGAGCAGCTATTGAGCATCATCAACACCATCCTGGACATCGCTAAAATTGAAGCCGGGCGCATGGAGGTGCAGGCGGCCCAGTTTAATCTGGCGACGGTTGTGGATTTGTGCGTCACGGCCGTGCAGCCCACCCTCAAACCCGGCGTCACCATCGTTAAGGAGATGCCCGCCAATTTGCCGGTCATTCAGTCCGACCAGGACAAAATTCGGCAAATTCTGATAAACTTGTTGGGCAATGCGGCCAAGTTTACCGCACACGGCCGTATCACCATTCAAGCCGTTCCAGAAGGTGATACGCTCGCCATTACCATTCAGGACACCGGCATCGGCATTCCCGCCGACGCCCTGCCCCGCATTTTTGAAGAGTTTGAACAGGCCAGCCCGGCCATTCGCCAGCAGTACGACGGCGTGGGGCTGGGCCTGGCGCTCAGCCGCAGCCTGGCCCGTTTGCTTGGTGGCCGCATTACGGCCGTGAGCACACCCGGCCTCGGCTCGGCATTTACCCTGACAATTCCTGTGATGCGTGATGGGTGACCCGCAAGGCATTCACGCATCACGCATCAAGCATCACCCATGGAACAACGCCCCAAAATCCTCATCGTTGACGACGAACCGTTCAACGTAGATTACCTGGAACAAGAGCTGGAAGACCTGGACTTCGAGACGGTTTCGGCTACCAACGGCCAGGAAGCGCTCATCAAGGTCATGTCCGATTCGCCCGACGTGATTTTGCTGGACATTATGATGCCCATCATGGACGGCTTTGAAGTGTTGGGGCATTTGAAATCTGACCCCTACACCCGCGACATTCCCGTCATCGTCATCAGCGCCGCCAACGATCTGCCCAGTGTGGTCAGAGGGATAGAGATGGGCGCAGAAGATTTCCTGCCCAAGCCGTTTGATCCGGTGCTGCTGCGCGCCCGGCTGAACGCCAGCCTGGAAAAGAAGGAGTGGCATGACCGGGAAAAGATGTACATTCAACAAATTGAGCGCGAAAAGGCGCGCGCCGACGAACTGCTGCGCGTCATCCTGCCCGAAGCGATCATTGATGAACTGAAACGCACCAACCGGGTACGGCCGCGCCTCTTTGAAAATGTGGCCGTGCTGTTTACCGACGTGGTGGGGTTTACACCCTACTGCGACACCCATCCGCTGGTGGATGTGGTACGCAATTTACAGGAGATGATTGGCGTCTACGAAAACGCCGCCCTGAAACATGGCTTGCAAAAAATCAAGACAGATGGAGATGCTTTTATGGCCGTCGCCGGCCTGTTTGACCGGCTGGAAAATCCGGTGCTGCGTTCGGTGCAATGTGGTTGGGAAATGGTGGAACTGGCGCGGCAGTTACCCGACCCCTGGCAAGTGCGGGTGGGCATTCACGTGGGGCCGGTGTTGGGCGCCATTTTGGGGCGGCGGCAGTATTTGTTTGATGTCTGGGGAGACACAGTGAACACGGCGCAGCGCATTGAAAGCCACGGCGCGGCGAACAGCGTCAACTTGAGCCAGGCCGCCTGGGAAAAGGTGGTAGGGCTGGTAGACGGGGAGTCATCCCGGATGATTGAGGTGAAAGGCAAAGGGGTGATGGAGATTTACCGGGTACGGCCGTTGTAAAAGTAATTAGGTAATTGAGTAATTGGGTAATTACTGAATTACCCAATTACTCAATTACCTCTTTCACCACACCTGGCACAAAAACCCTTTCAGATAAGCTGACTCAGGAAA
>CAADGU010000536.1 GCA_900696625.1 uncultured Chloroflexota bacterium
GCGAACTTGTTAGCGCCTGTCTGGCTGGCCCTGGTGAAACGCATACCTTATCGGCTGAATCCACGCCGTATGACATCTATTTTAAAAACGGCGCCACCGGTTGGTTAGTTGCCCGCGAACTGGACAGCAATGCCCAAACTTTTACGCTGAGCCAAAACAATAAACGGTACATCATTACCTGAAAGGAATGTTGGGCAACAGTGCTGGAAAAAGGTGAAAAGAAAATGTTGAAATTCGAGGAATGGCTCAATGCCCAACAAGGTCGCCAGGACCTCATTGGCGAACTGGCGCGCGTTCTGGGTAAGCAAACCGGCGCTGAATCTGTTTCCAGACGCAAGCCTGATGAACACAAAAGTTGGGCCGATATCGTGATTAAAACTGCCAGGCCAGACCATGTTGCCGTTTTCAACGAGGCATGGCAAGAATTTCTACTGGCAAGAGAAGCAACAAAGGAATCCCTGGCTTAGTCCAGGTTCCCGGAGCAATTGTATGACGCGCGTATTTTTAGCCGATAGCCAATCCGAAGCCCGTTTCGCCCTGCGGCTATTACTGCGGGACTTAAACATGCAGGTGGTTGGCGAAGCGGCCACCTGGGCAGCCCTATTGAATGAAGCCGCCAGAACACAGCCGGATATGTTGGTGGTAGATTGGGAATTGATCCCCACAGACAGTTCACTCCTGGCGCTGCGGGCTACCTGCCCCGCCGCCGTCGTCATTGTGCTCGTCAGCAACATGGATGCCCGTGAGCAGGCCGCGTTTTCGACCGGCGCCGATAGTTTCATCAGCAAAGGCGAGACGCCAGACCGGGTAGCGGAACGGTTACTAGCGGCGGCCACGGCCGTGCTTTTTTAGATAGAGCCAAATTTTTCTTCACTAACACGAAGAAACATAAGTGGTATACACCACCTTGACTGAGAGTTGTAGGACAAATAGTTGGTTTGCCCCACAGTTCACAAAGGATAAAACGATGAACGCCAAATGGACAGATATTCGGCATAGGTGGGATAAGGCAAAACTGACAAAAAAGGCGGTCTTCTGGATCGCTGTCGGGGCGATTATTCTCACCTTGATTTTTGGCTTTACGCGGGGTGGCTGGGTGACAGGTGGCAGCGCCCGGCAAATGGCGGCGACATCATCGGATGATGCGATCGTGGCCCGCCTGACTCCCATTTGTTTGGCCCAATTTAACCAGGACCCCCTGAAGGATCAGAAGCTGGAGGAATTGCAGGCGTTAAAAATTTCTTCGCAACGCACCACCTATGTCAAAGCGCAGGGATGGGCCACCATGCCTGGGGAGGCACAGCCCGACAACAAGGTTGCCGCCGCCTGCACCCAACAACTCATGCTCATTAGTAGATAAGGAATTGTGAGGTACAAAATGTCACAAATACAAAAACAAACATCAGAAATTAGAACGTCACAACGAGAATCAGACCAGGAACAACGTATCTTCTCGTTTAAGGCCACCCAATTGATTTGGCTGGCTCTTGGTCTGGTCGAAGCCTTGATTGCCATGCGCATCGTGCTAAAGCTAATAGGGGCCAACCCTGAGAGCCTGTTTGCCGTATTCATTTACGGCGTTAGCAGCATCTTCCTTTTCCCCTTTGAGGGGCTGGTAGAGAACCCCACAAACGGCAACATGGTGTTGGAACTCACTTCTATCATCGCTATGCTGGTGTATGCTTTCGTGTTCTGGGCCGTGGAGCGAATCATCTGGGTGATTTTCTATCGCCCGCGTGGGTCAAGGGTTGGCGTTACCCAAACGACAACCAGCGAACCAGTTACAGTACAGCAGGCGCCAACCCGCGAACAGAACGATATGTAACCGGCGTTCAGTAACCGGCGTTCTCCATCTGTAGAGCGCCTTAGATCAGTGAAAATGGATGGTTACAGCGCCGTTTTCAAAAGGAAACAAGAGAATGAAGAGCAAGAAGAGTAACAAAAAGAATGAGGATGCCAATAATTTGGGCGGCTTTTTAGCCGGACTGTTGCTTGGCGGACTGGCCGGCGCGGCCGCGATGCTGTTCCTGGCGCCGCAATCAGGCGAAAAGACACGGCGGCAAATCCGGCGGAAAGGCAGAGATTTGCGCGAGCAGGCAACCGGCGTTGTAGATGACACGGCAGCCCAGGTCCGCACCACAGCACACCAGGTCACGACCAGCATCCACGAGCAGGCCGAATCGTTGCAGCAGCAAGGCCAGGATGTAATTGACGAAGGAAAAGAACGTTTTGCCACAGTAGTTGAAGCTGGGAAAGCGGCCGTTAACGGCTCTTGACTCAATAATCCCACGGAGTCTTCAGGAATTCAGGGGGTTGACAACCCGTGAAGCGGCTCGACGTGAGCTCGCCGAAACGTGAAACGTGACCAGAGAGACATCACGTTTCACGCCTTACAGCCTGCCCTGAGTGCAACCGAAGGGTTTCACGCCAAACCCCACAAAATCCCAAAGAGCCAATCTTTACAGCAGCAGTTAACCAAATTGGCGTGGGCCTGGTACTGGGCATTGCGGCAGGAACAGCGATTGGCCGCACACTTGAGTTACAGGCTGATAAAAAGGCTGATAAGGAATAAATGATGAGCGCCAATGAAAGCAAAAGCAAGTTACAAAAAATATGGCGGAAACTGGGAGAGCGGTTGCGGCAACCGCGCCAAAAGCAGTTGGCCAAAGAAAAGATCGCTGACGACCATGCCAAGATGGTTTGGGCTGATGATGGCGGCCCTTTAATTGAGCCGTCAGGCAGTGAAAAGCCCAAGCAAAGTCACGAATAATCTCACGTTACTGGTAACGACAAAGATGCCTATGCTGAACCTCTTTTCATTGACGAGAACGGACGTGCTTTGCGCTCAAGCCTGGCCAATCAGTTCAAGTTATGACAAGGAGGCCGGTATACGCCGGTAAAAGATGATGCAACATACATATGATTCCCTTCCTGGTAAACCAATTTCCCTCTGGCTGGACACGACCCCCCAAACAAATTTCCCTTCCTTGGCAGATAACTTATATGTGGATGTGGCTATCGTCGGCGGCGGCATTGTGGGCCTGACAGCCGCTGCACTGCTGAAAGAGCAGGGGAAAACCGTAGCTGTGCTGGAAGCAAAACGTATTGTTGAAGGGGTAAGCGGTAACACCACGGCCAAAATAACCTCCCTGCACACCCTGATTTACGCTTATCTCATCCAGCATTTTGGAAAAGAAAAAGCGCAAATCTACGCGAATGCTAACGAGACTGCCATCCAACAAATAGCCAATTTCGTCCAGGATAAACAAATCGCCTGCGAGTTTAGACGCACCGCAGCTTATACCTATGCTGAGTCCGACGAGGAAGTAGACAAAATCCATGATGAGGTAGAAGCAGCCCTAAAACTGGGGCTGCCCGCGTCGTTCACCGAGGAGACGCCGCTGCCTTTTCCTGTTAAAGCCGCAGTACGCTTTGACAATCAGGCGCAATTTCATCCACGCCAATACTTGTTAGCTCTCGCCCGAGATATACCTGGCGACGGCAGTCATGTCTTTGAAAATACCCAGGTTTTAGATGTTTCAGATGATGAACCCTGTGTTGTAACCACGAATCGGGGAACCATTCACGCCGCGGCCGTCATTGTTGCCAGCCACTTCCCGTTTAATGACAAAGTTCTATATGCCACCCGGCTGAAACCACATCGTTCCTATGTTTTGGCCGCCCGCCTGGCAGAACCAGTACCACAGGGCATGTTTATCACCACCGATTCATCGCATACCATGCGCCATCATTCAGGATCAGACGGTGAATTTCTATTAGTGGGGGGTGAAGGGCATGTCCCCGGACAGGACGGCGATACGATAGAGCGTTACCAACGGGTTGAGCAGTGGGCGCGTGAACATTTCAATGTGAAATCTATCGTGTATCGCTGGTCTACACAGGACAATCGAAGCCTGGATCGGCTGCCGTATGTTGGTCGTTATTCACCCGTCTCGCACCACGTTTACGTGGCTGCCGGTTTTGGTGGCTGGGGCATGACAAACAGCATGGTTGCCGGAATGCTCCTGCGCGATCTGATCTTGGAACGAGAAAATCCGTGGGCTGAGGTTTACGATCCGAACCGCATTAATCTGAAGAGTGTGCCCGAATTTGCCAAACAGTCGGCTCAAGTGGCTAAACATTTTGTGGGAGATCGTCTGACAGTGACCGATACCGTCGAGCGGGGGGAAGGCAAGATTTTAAACACAGAAGACGGAGTAGTAGCCGTTTATATGGCAGAAGATGGGAGCCTCAGTGCTTTGTCCCCAGCCTGCACCCATTTAGGTTGTTTTGTTCAGTGGAATTCGGCGGAAAAGAGCTGGGATTGTCCGTGTCACGGATCGCGCTTTGCCACGGACGGCACGGTTATTCATGGGCCTGCACTTAAAAATTTGGAGAAGGTAAATAATAGCTTTATAGAAGGGTGAAAGAAATGTGGAAAACAACTATATTGCTGACGATATTTGCGATCATTCTGCTTATTGGAGCAGCTATTGCGCCAATGACCGGAGTGACCGCCCAATCTCCCGAAGGTTCTAACGACAAGCTTTGGGAATCTTCTTTGCCTAGTCTCGATAAGGCCCAAACTCACCCTCAGCCTGACAGCCTCTCCACGACTGCCGCCTGTCCCCTGGATATGATTTCTTACTGGAAGTTGGATGAAATGACCGGCTCAACTTATGTAAATTTCGTTGGCGCGAATGATGGGCACTGCACCGGCAATTACTGCCCGTTTCCAGAAGATGGCATTCTTGATGGCGGACAACATTTCATGGGCAACCAAGGGGTTGACGTGCCGGCCAGTACCGATTTTGACTGGGATGGCAACAGTGACTTTTCAATTGAATTGTGGGCAAACATTCCTCAAGCAGATGTTTGTGATGGATCCGTGATCTTTATAGGCCGGCACGCGGGCATGCCGGCCTGGTGGGTCGGATGTGATCACGGTAGTAACAGGGCTGTATTCTCAGCAAGAGATTCAACAGGAAGCGGAAAAGAAATCTCCGGGGGGCCAGCTTTGAACGACGGAGAATGGCATCACATCGTGGCCATGCATGATAGTGGTAGTGATCTGGTTCAGCTTTTTGTTGATGGCCAACTGGCAGCAGCCGAAACAAAAAACTTTACAGGCAATTGGGTCAGCCAAAAAGAGATCAATATCGGCTACTATAAAGTAATCTATGGTCCACCGTATTATCACTTTTCCGGTACGCTGGACGAGATCGCTATTTATAATCGGGCTTTGTCCTCAGCCGAGATTACGTACCATTATGAGCAGGTTCTTGGGGGCAAAGGGTATTGTGAGCCGGTAGAGTTAGTGATTTATACAGAGGGTGCAGGATCAGTCAACACGTTACCAAACGAACCGTACAGATTTGGCCAGGTGGTCACAGTGACGGCCGAGCCTGACCCTGGGTACATCTTCTTCGAATGGCGTACTGATTTGACAGGGTCGGTAAATCCGGCAGCGATTACGATGAATGGCAACAAAACGATCACTGCCCGATTTTCAGAACCGGTTTATTACACGTTGCTGGTCGAAGCAAATGGTTTAGGATTCGTTAGCCTGGAGCCTGACCTGGATGAATATCTTCATGGCAGCATGGTCACTTTGCGAGCCATTCCCCAGTCTGGGTGGCTCTTTTCATCCTGGAGCGAGGATCTTAGCGGCAACCAAAGTCCGTTCGAGATGATGGTGACATCTGACTTAGCGATAACCGCGAACTTTGTTGAAGCAGACTATCTGATCCTTCTGCCACTGATCTTCAAGTAAGCAAAAGGAGTATTTTTTATGCAAGCGATTTCCTTACACGACAACTGGGTTTTCCACGACGATAACCCGTATGCCGAGCCACTTTTTGTGAACGAAAACGGCCGTATCCTGCGCTTTACCCTCAAGCCCGGCCAATCCGTTCAAGAACACACCGCCCCCAATTCACCCGTCTATATTGTGGTCCTCAAGGGCGAGGGGTTATTTTCCGGCGACGACAACCAGGAAGAGCGCTTTGGCCCTGGCGCCCTGTTGATTTTTGACACGGCCGAGCCACACGCCATTCGCACAGATGGCGAAGAGTTGGTGTTTGTGGCCTTCCTGCATGGCGTTCCCGAAGCGCCCTGGCACAGGTAAATGAATGACATAGAATCTGGGGCTCTTTGGGAACTCAGGGTAGGCTGTGATGCGTGACCAGAGAGACCACACGCATCACTCGTCACATGCCACGCCGAACCCCATGAAATCCTGTAGAGCCGAATCTGGTTCCTATTTCCGCAACTGAGAACCAGTATGGTAGGGAAACACCCTATTCCCTCATCGCTTCGTTCATGCCATTCTGTAAGTTAAGATAAGTTGGCTCTTTGGGAACTCAGGGGGTTGACAGGCCCCTTCGACAAGCTCAGGGCAGGCTGTGATGCGTGACCAGAGAGGTTTCACGCATCACGCCGGACCCACGAAATCCTGAAGAACCGAAAAGTTAACGGCCAAAGCCTCTTTGGGCTTCTTGCGAAATTGCCGCCAAAACCCAAAAGTTTTTGTTTTTGGACATAGGTGAGGAAGTATCATGTTAAATCGAATTCTTGTTCCCTTAGAAGGTTCTAATCTGGCTGAGTGTGTGCTGCCTCATGCCAAAGCCATTGCCCAGTCCATGGGGGCGCATCTTCTGCTGGTCCATGTGGTGGAGCAAGGGAAAAGCGACAGCGCGTTCCAGGTGGATCCCTTAAACTGGCACCTGCGGAAAGCAGAAGCCCAATCCTATATGGCTCAGGTGAGCCGACAATGGGCGCAGGACAACTTATCTATTACCAATGTATTGCTAGAGGGGCCGGCGGCCGCGCGCGTCGTTGAATATGCCCATGATAATGACGTAGATTTAGTGGTGCTGAGCAACCAGAGCCAAAGTGGGGTGGCCCAAAAAGTTATCTGGCAAGTGCGCAAATCCATTATGCTGGTACGGGCGCACTGGTCAGCCGGAAATCAACCGGATGAAATACAGTATAAGCGCATCCTCATTCCTCTGGATGGCTCACTGCGGGCAGAAAGTGTCTTGCCAATTGCCATACACCTGGCCCAATACCATGAGGCCGAATTACTGCTGGTGCATGTGGTAGCCCGGCCGGAAATACTCCACCGCCATCCCCCTACCGCTGAAGACAGTGCCCTGATCGAACAGTTTACCCAACGCAACCTGGCCGCGGCCACCGAATACATGGAACAACTGCAACTGCGTCTGCCGTCAGAAGCCCAAACCCGTTTACTGACGAGTGACAACGTCATCGCTTCTTTGCATGACCTGGTGGAGCAGGAAAAAATAGATTTAGTTATCCTGGGCGCTCATGGGCACTCTGGTGATAACCAACGGCCGTATGGCAATGTGGTCACTAATTTTATTACCTACGGGGCCGCTCCCCTGCTCATTATCCAGGATTTGCCCGCCCCTAAGAGTGGGACCTATTCAAGCGAAAATGCCGCCCATCCGTTGAGTCCTGTGATGGGAAGTCATATTCTGGCTAACGCCCATGTCACCCATTGAGACCTTCACCCCCTTGCCCCCTAGAGCCACACCGACTGGGGTTCTCACGCCACTTGAACAGACAGCCCACCATCTGGCGGCCAGCCATCAAGCCATCAGTTATGCACCACGACCCCAACATTTGCTGGCAAGAGTTCCCCAACTAGCCAAACTTCTGCAACAGGGATACCAGACTTTCCGCTCCAGCACCCCTGAAGCAGTGAGCTTTTCCTATGCCGCCGAATGGCTGTTAGATAACTTCTATATCGTCCAACAGGCGTTACAGCAGATTGAAGAAGATTTGCCCCCGGCCTTTTATGGGGATTTGCCCAAACTCAATGATCGCTCTCCCTTACAAGATTATCCCCGCGTTTACGATGTGGCCCGCCAACTTTTGCGGGCCGAGGGCTGCCAACTTGACCTGGAACGGGTATACCAATTTGTTTGGGCTTACCAGGCAGTAACCCCCCTGACAACGGGCGAATTATGGGCCTTGCCCATTATGCTGCGCCTGGTGCTGCTAGAAAGCATGACCCAGGCTATTGGCCGGTTAGCGCATTTCGCCCCCCCCACGGAGCCATTGCCCCCGGCCCTGGTATGTGATCACACGTGCAGCGATACGGATGTGGTCGCCAACTGTATCCCCAGTTTGCGTCTGCTGGCGGGTGAGGACTGGCTCATCTTTTTTGAGCGCATCAGCCAGGTGGAACAGATTTTGCGGCAAGACCCGGTTGGCGTATATGCCCACATGGATTTTGATACCCGCGACCGGTATCGCAAAGTGGTTGAACGAGTGGCACGAGCGACCAACCAGGATGAAATCGTGGTAGCCCAGGCCGCTATTGCCCTGGCCAGAATTGCCCATGATGCCGATGGAACCAGCACCCTGGCCCACTCCCCCACGCAGCACGTCGGTTATTACCTGCTGGCGGAGGGGCTTGCCGAACTGGAAGAGAAAACGGGCTATCGGCCGACGGGCTTCAGGAAATGGCAGCGCCGGTTGGCCCCTTACGCACTACCCCTTTATCTGGGCAGTCTTGGCTTGTTGACCCTCATCATCGCGCTTCCTTTTATCAGCTATGCTGTGAGGATGGGTACGGGTTGGCAATGGGTCACGGCCGTGTTCTTCACCGTCATCCCCGCCATTTCTATCGCCGTCACCCTGGTCAACTGGTTCGTCACCCATCTCATCAAACCCCGTACCTTGCCCAAATTAGATTTTTTGCAACATGGCGTCCCGCCAGAATGCCGCACCATGGTGGTCATCCCCACCCTGCTTACCCACCCGGCCGAAGTAGATTCCTTGCTCAAACAATTGGAACTGCACTACCTGCGCAACCCGGACCCTCAGCTTTCCTTTGCCCTGCTCACCGATTTCGCCGATGTGGCCGCCAATGAAACGACGGATGCTACGGCCGTTGCCGATAGCCAGCTCCTCACCCAGACCCAAAACGGCATTGAGGCGTTGAATAAACGATATACCGGGCAACCTTTTTATTTCTTCCACCGCGATCGTCAATGGAACCCCAGCGAAAACGCCTGGATGGGCTGGGAACGGAAGCGGGGTAAATTACATGAGTTCAATCAATTGCTGCGCGGCCGTGACCAGACATCCTTCACCGTGCAGATTGGCAACCTGGACATCCTGCCCCACATTCAATACATCATCACCCTGGATGCCGATACCGTCTTGCCCCGCGACGGGGCCAACCGGCTGATTAGCGCCCTGGCCCATCCCCTGAACCAGCCCCAATTTGAACCCCATACCAGCAAAGTCATTTCTGGTTACACCATCCTCCAGCCACGCACCCAAATTCAGTCCACCAGCGCCAACCACTCCTTTTTCACCCGCATCTTTGCCGGCGATACCGGTCTGGACCTGTACACCCTGGCTGTTTCCGATGTGTATCAGGATTTATTTGGCGAAGGCAGCTACATTGGCAAAGGGATTTACCATGTAGATGCTTTTGAGCGCAGCCTGGCCGGGCGCATACCGGAAAACACCCTGCTCAGCCATGATTTGTTTGAAGGAATTTATGGGCGGGCGGGCCTGGTAACGGATATTGTGCTTTACGAAGAGTATCCCTCCCATTACTTTTCCAGTGTGCGCCGTATGCAGCGCTGGGTGCGGGGGGATTGGCAGCTACTGCCCTGGCTGCTTCCCTGGGCGCCCAAGGTTTCGTCCCCCGGCCAGCCCAAAAAACGGTACGGCCGTAACGACTTATCCACCCTGGGGCGCTGGAAAATTGCCGACAATTTGCGCCGTAGTTTACTGTCGCCCATGCTGCTTCTGCTCTTTGTCGCCGGTTGGGCCTGGTTGCCCGGTTCGCCCTGGGTCTGGACATTACTGGCGCTGTTAACCCCGGCCGTTCCCCTCTTCACAACGGTGGTCACAATGGTCTGGCACACCTTCCGCGGCGCTTCCTGGGCAGAACTGCCCCGGCCCCTACGCGAAGGCGCCATTCGCTGGCTGTTGTACTTAGCCTTTTTGCCGTATGAAAGCCTTTTAACCATCAGTGCCATTGGCGCTACCCTATGGCGACTGCTCGTTACCCGGCGTAATTTGTTGCAATGGACAACCGCCGCCACCACCGACCGCCTGTTTGGTCAGGCGACAGGCCCAGCAATCGTTTACCGTGAACTCATTCTTTCTGGCCTGTTAGCCACTACAATAGCCGGGTTAGTTTACTGGAACCGTCCGGCGGCCCTGCCCATCGCCCTGCCGCTGCTGTTGGTGTGGGCCATTGGCCCGCAAATTGCCCAATGGATCAGCCAGCCAGACGGCCGTACTACCCCCCCACTCCTGCCTGACCAACAGCAGCAGCTGCACACCCTGGCCCGCCGCACCTGGCTCTTTTTTGAGGAATTTATTGGCCCCGACGATAACTGGCTGCCCCCCGATCATTTTCAAGAGACGCCCCGCGGCGTGGTCGCTCACCGCACCTCTCCCACCAACATCGGGCTTTATCTTCTGTCCGCTTTAGCCGCCTACGACCTGGGTTATCTTAGCCCCCTGACGCTCACCTTGCGCTTGCGTTCCACCTTCGACACCCTGGACAGGCTGGATCGGTATCGTGGTCATTTTCTGAACTGGATTGATACCCAAACCCTCGCCCCCTTAGCGCCCAGTTACGTCTCCACCGTAGACAGTGGCAACCTGGCTGGCTCTCTTTTAACCCTGCAACAAGGCTGTCTGCGGCTGCCCTCGGAGCCTGCCTGGCGCTGGCAGCGGTGGCAGGGGTTATTGGATACCCTGGCTGTTTTAGAAGAAGCGATTGCCGGGGAAGGGGCAGCCACGGCCGTGGCCGCCTGCCAACAACACCTGGCCCAGATGCGCCAACAAGTCCTGGCCGTACAAGATCAGCCAGAGCAATGGGGTGGACTATTACAACACCTGCTCGACCACGAACAACCAGCCCTGGCAACCTACCTTATCACCCTGGTGGAGGCCAGCGACACCATTGAAGCCCATAAAATCCATACCTGGCGCGTGTATGCCGAGCGCATCTACCATCATTTACAAGGGATGCACCGCCAGTTAACCACCTTGCTGCCCTGGGTGCTGCCCTTCAGCCAGCCACCGCCCATTTTTAGCCAGGCCACCACCCCGGCCATCCAGACAGCCTGGCAAAACCTCCTGGCTTCTTTACCGCTCGCCCCGCCCCTAAACGAGATAGCCGCCTTGTGTACAACCGGCCAAACCGCACTCGCCCAACTACAGCAGTTACTCCCCCCCGCGACCGCCGACCCCGATCTGACGCTTGCTCACGACTGGTGTAACCAACTGGCTGAAGCCCTACAATCCACTCACTTGCTGATTACCCCCCTCCTGATAAGTTATGAAGACCTGGCCCAACAAGCCCATTATTATGTCTCAGACATGGACTTCGGCTTTCTGTTTAATAGCCAACGCCAAATCTTCCACATCGGTTACAGCCTCTCCACGGGCCGCCTGGATCCCAATTATTACGATCTGTTAGCATCCGAATCACGAATCGCCAGCCTGATTGCCATTGCCCAAAATCAGGTGCCCCAAAGCCATTGGCTCCATTTAGGCCGCCCCCTCACCCAGATCAAAGAGGGGTTGGCCCTGCTCTCCTGGAGCGGCACGATGTTTGAATATCTGATGCCCCCCCTGCTCATGCGCAGCTACGAAGGCACATTCCTCAAGCAAAGTTATGACCACATCGTCGCCCACCAGATAGCGTATGGGGAAGCCCATCAAGTTCCCTGGGGTATTTCTGAATCAGGGTTTTATACGTTTGATGCCAACTTGAACTATCAATACCGGGCGTTTGGGGCGCCGGGCCTGGGGTTTAAGCGGGGGCTGGGGGATGATTTGGTGATCACGCCCTACGCTTCGATTTTGGCCCTGCCTTTTCAGCCACAGGCTGTCAGCAACAACCTGGCCCATCTGACCGATTTGGGCATGATGGGGCGGTATGGGTTATATGAAGCGGTGGATTTTTCCCCGGCCCGGATGGAATTGGGGCAATCATCGGCCATTGTCCGCTCTTATATGGCCCACCACCAGGGCATGATTTTGTTGGCCCTGGTCAATTATCTGCACGATAACCCCATGGTGGAACGTTTCCATGCCAATGCCCAAATCCAAAGTGTGGAATTGCTGCTGCAAGAACAGGTGCCGTTACAATTGCCAGACAGGCGGCTGCCACAACCTGAAGAGACCGACGGCCAGTTACGCCCCACGGCCGTTTCCTTTGATCCCTGGTCCGTGCCCACCGACACGCCCATGCCATTGGTGCATTATCTGTCCAACGGCCGTTTCCACACCCTCATCACCAACGCCGGCAGTGGCTATTGCAGCCGAGACGAAGTGGCCCTCACCCGCTGGCGACCGGACAGCACCCTGGATAATTGGGGGCAATGGCTCTATGTGCAAGACCTGGACAGCGGCGATCTCTGGTCGGCCGGTTTGCAACCCACCGCCGCCCAACCAGAGGCTCAGGAGCTTCTTTTCTACCCCCACATGGTCGAGTTTCGACGGCACGATCATCATATTGCCCTGCAAATGAGTATCACCATCGCCCCGGAAGACGATGTGGAGATTCGCCATGTCAACCTGACCAATGACACGGATCAGCCGCGCCACTTGCGTCTTACCAGTTATGGCGAAGTCGTCTTGGGGCCGGCCGCCGCCGACCTGCGCCATCCCGCTTTTGCCAATTTATTCATCGAAAGTGAATATCTACCCGAATACCACGCCTTGCTCTTCCGCCGCCGCCCCCGCGCGGCGACCGATGAACCGCTCTTTTTACTGCACATGCTGGTTTCGGAAAATGGGCCAGACCTGGCAGGTTTGGAAAGCCTGTCAGGTCTCCCCCACGGTCGCGGTCACGAAAGCGACCGGGCCAAATTTCTGGGTCGCGGTCGCACCAGCCGCCACCCACTCGCCCTCACGGACGGACTCAGCCAGATCACCGGGGCCACCCTGGACCCCATCATGGCCCTCAGCCAGTCCGTTACCATCGCCCCGCGTACCACCGTCCGCCTGGCCTTCATCACCCTGGCAACCCCCTCTCGCCGTCAGGCGTTGGAGTGGGCCGGCCGTTACCGGCAATGGCTCATGTTAGAACGCACCTTTGTCCGCGCCCGCAACCAGGCCGAGCGAGAATTACATCTGCTCGAGTTAACCACCCCCCAGTTAGAGCAGATGCAACGACTCTTGTCCCTCCTGCTGTATCCCCACCCGGCCCTGCGCGCCGACGCCACCACCCTGACCGCTAACAGCAAAGGGCAACCGGGCTTGTGGGCCTTCGGTATTTCCGGCGATTACCCCATTTTGCTCGTCCAACTGCACCAGGAGACGGATGGGGAACTGCTGCTCGAGCTGCTGCGCGCCCACACCTACTGGCGGCGGCGTGATCTGCAAATTGACCTGGTTATTCTTAACCAGCAAGAGTCGAATTATGGGCAGGAGATGCAGGGGTTTATCTACCACCTGATCCACCGCACTCACAGCGAACATTGGTTGAATCGGCGGGGTGGTCTCTTTGTACTCCGTGAAGATCAAATGGGGCTGGCTGACGCCGTGCTGCTGAAAACAACGGCGCGGGTGCTGCTAGACGGCGCACAGGGAACGCTGGCGCAGCAGTTGGCAAACTTGCTCATCCAACCGACCCCTTTGCCCGCTTTTACGGCCATGCAGCATACGGCCGTGCCGCCCCCACCAACACCACCCCTACCCCGCCCCACCAACTGGCAGTTTGATAATGGTCTGGGTGGTTTTAGCGCCGACGGCAAGGAGTACCAGATTTACCTGCGGCCAGGCGAAACCACCCCCGTTCCCTGGATCAACGTCATCGCCAATGAAACCGTCGGCTTTCTGGTCTCCGAAACAGGCGGCGGCTGCACCTGGGCGGTAAACAGCGGCGAAAACCGGCTCACCGCCTGGCGCAACGATCCGGTGAGTGACATCCCGGCGGAAGTGTTGTATTTGCGCGATGAAGAAACGGCCGAAATCTGGTCGCCCACACCCCAACCCACGCCGGCCACAGCGCCGTATCTGGTGCGGCATGGGGCCGGTTACACCATATTCCAGCATCACAGCCATGGCCTCAAACAGGAAACCCGCCTATTTGTGGCTCCCACAGATCCGGTCAAGGTGATGCAGGTGCGGCTGGAAAACACCTGGGACCGGCCGCGCCGCCTGACGCTCACCCTGTATGCCGAATGGGTACTGGGCGTCAACCGCGAAAGCAGCCAGCCTTATCTCATCCCCAGCTATGACCGGGAACGTTTCGCCTTGCTGGCCCGCAACCCCTACAACGCTGAGTTTGGCGAGCGCGTCGCTTTTGTGGCCGCCTCCAAACAGCCGCATGGTTTCACCACCGACCGGGCCGAGTTTATCGGTCGTTTAGGTGATCTCAGCCAGCCCGCCGCCCTGAACCGCATTGGCCTGAATAACCAGGTGATGGCCGGTTTAGATAGCTGCGCCGCCCTCCAGCTTCACCTCGACCTGCCACCGGGAGGCAGCGAAACGGTTTGTTTCTTCGTGGGTCAGGGGGTTGATCAGGCTGAAATTGAGGCCCTGTTGCCACAGTTCCAAGAGCCGGGAAAGGTCACGGCCGTTTGGGAATCCGTCCACACGCTGTGGGATGATCTGTTAGGGGCCATCACCGTAGACACGCCTGATCCGGCCATGAACCTGCTGCTCAATCGCTGGCTGCTGTACCAGACGGTGGCCTGCCGTTTGTGGGGACGTTCCGCGCTCTATCAATCCAGCGGCGCGTATGGCTTCCGCGACCAGTTGCAGGACGTGATGGCCGTGCTCCATACCCGGCCCGATCTGGCACGCGCCCACATTTTGCGCGCCGCGCAGTATCAATTTGAAGCGGGCGACGTGCTGCACTGGTGGCACCCCCCCAGCGGGCGCGGTGTGCGCACACGCATCAGCGACGATTTGCTCTGGCTGCCTTACGTCACCGCCCATTACGTGGCCGTGACCGGGGATGAAACGATTGTGCAGGAAAAAGTACCGTTTCTGACGGGTGTGCCTTTGGCAAAAGATGAGGAGGAACGGTATGGCTGGTATGAGCCGACGGCCGAGCGGTATACCCTGCTAGAACATTGCCGCCGGGCGCTGCGTAAGGGGAACACCGCCGGGCAGCATGGTTTACCGCTGATCGGCGGCGGGGATTGGAACGATGGGATGAACCGGGTGGGCATTGAAGGGCGCGGCGAGAGTGTGTGGCTGGGGTGGTTCCTTTACAGTACGCTGACCGCGTTTGCGGCCTTGTGTGAACGGGTGGGAGAGGGAGAAACGGCTCGACGGGAGCTTGTCGAGACGGCCGTCGTTTACCACCAACAAGCCGCTTCCCTGCTCCAGGCGTTGGAAACACATGGGTGGGATGGCGCCTGGTATCGCCGCGCCTACGACGACGATGGTGTGCCGTTGGGATCGGCCCAAAACCGGGAGTGCCGGATTGACGCCATTGCCCAATCC